>NZ_RHIB01000003.1:0-314474 GCF_003710255.1 Alteribacter keqinensis
TTCTCAATTTCATGATTTGTCCAGTGACGATAGCGAAGAGGTCACACCCGTTCCCATGCCGAACACGGAAGTTAAGCTCTTCAGCGCCGATGGTAGTTGGGGGCTCTCCCCCTGTGAGAGTAGGACGCCGCTGGGCAATAAGAAAAAGCACCCGTTTTTAAAGCGGGTGCTTTTTTTGTGCTGTTAAAGAGAATGGTTTGGCTGCACTATCAATCACTCTGTTTTATTTAAAAGTATCCTGTGAGTTCGCGTATGAATTCGTAGCCGAAGTAGAATCCGAATCCCGTGAGGATAACGCCGGCACCAATGGAGATCCAGCGCATGGCTTTTGGTTTTAGGAGGCGGCGGCTGTAGCTGACGATCCAGGAGAAGAGAATGTCGTGAATAAGAATGCCTGTGACGATGCCTCCTGCCACCAGTAAAAAGGATCGGGATCCTTGAACATCGGAAAGAGATGAGGCGAGCAGCGTGCCCAGGATGCCGAGCCAGAACATGACGTAGCCCGGCGTTAACGCAATAATGAAGCCGGAACCGAATGCTTTAAAAAGCGATGGTTTTTTTACGTGCACATGGGTCTCCCCTGCATGCAGTTCTGTAGATTCCCTGATGCTCTGGATGCCGAGATAAAGGAGAAAAAGAAAGCCTGCGAACCACATGACGGTCTGGATATAAGGTATGTCCAGTAAGTAGGCTGAGAGGCCGAAGTAAAATAGAAATACGAGAATAAAGTCAACGGTCATGCCGCCGATGCCGACAAGCCAGGCATGCCAGAAGCCGCCATGGAGTCCCTGACGAAGCATCTGAATGGTGACGGGCCCGACAGGCAGGGTGAGGGCAAGACCGAGGAGTACATATGTAAAGAAGGATTGGGTCATTGTTACCGCCTTTCTGTGACTTAATCTGGTTTTTTCTTTAGTTTGTGTGGAAAACAGATATGATGTTTGTTTTCAACTATACCACTTTTCGAGGGAGGTAAGTGGCTCTCTATTCATATCGTGGATATGTGGGGGAAATGAGGATTGTGTTGTTTAGCCGGAAGGGTTGGGTCTGGTGGTTGACAGTTGTGGTGTTTGGGCATACGATTGTTTTCAGCAGCAGATTTTAGTGAGAATTGGGAGTTTTGTTATGGGCAGAGGAGATCATAGTCAGACTCAGAATCGTATTGTGAGCACGGCTCACGCGTTGTTTATGGAGCATGGGTATCGTTCGGTTTCGACTCGGAGGATTGCGGATGCGTGCGGGCTTACCCAGCCGGCTTTGTATCATCATTTTTCCAGTAAAGAGGCGATTTATCTTGAGGTGCTCCGGACGGATCTGAACAGGACGAAGGCGTCTTTGAACCGGATTGCCGTGCTTTATGATGATGTGGCAGAGTGTTTGTTTCAGATGACGTATTATATTCTTGTGAATTCGCCTGAGAATATGGGGCAGATGGTTCGGGATATCCGTACGGAGATGAGTGCGGCGTTTCGGGAGAAGATTAATGAGTGGTGGCATGAGGCTTACCGGCTGCCGATCACTGCGGTTTTTGAGAAGGGGATTCGTAATGGTGTTATCAGGGATCCGGGGCAGTTTGATGCTTCGGCTGAGAAGTATGTGTGCCTGCTGGTGAATATGATCAGTCAGGCGATTCCTTCAGGCGGGGAATCAGATGGGCAGGACAGTGAGGCTGTGGCTGAGAAGAGGGCTCACTTTATTATTGACGTTTTATTGAACGGACTGAATAAATAGGTGGACTTCCTTTGGGAGGATCTATACTTATCACTTGATAAGTTATATAATAAAGTCAGTATTTTTAATAATGAAGATTCTGAGAGCTTATAATAGATCACCAGTTTCAAAGGGGGATGTCCGTTGACGAATGTTGCCAGCCGGAAGCTTGCTTTTTTTGAGGGTATGAAAGTGACGGAAATTAAGAAGAATATTCCTCATCCATTATTGATCAGTCTGTCTACGGGAGGTTTGTCTGTTGAGTGTCCGTGGCGGTTGATGAGCGGTGGGAAGATTGTTCTTGGTCAGACGGATTTTCTTCATCAGGAGCAAAAGGAATTTAACCGGGGGATTCTTGATAAGGCTCTGAGGGATAAGACGATCCGGTGTGTGGAGTGGCTTGATGATTGTTACCTTTTGAGAATTGTGTTCAGTGGGAATTATGTAATGGATTTGTTTCATGACAGTGGCAGTCAGGAAGGATGGGAACTGTTTGGTAACGGGGATTTTTCGTTTATTTCGCTTCCTGGCGGTGAACCGGAGATGATTGAGAAGGATGAACAGTAAAAAGAAGTCAGTAAAAAAGGTTTTATTTTATTTGGCGTTAGGGTTTATTTTCCTTATTTTTGCCGGGATCACGATTGTCCTTATCTGGGCGAGTAATGGCTATGAGGCGGAGTATGAGGTCCGGTCGTACATAGAAGATGAGGGGAATCCGGATGAGCGCACGGGTCTGTCGTTTGGTTCGGGGGATGAAACGACAGGTGTGATTGTTTACCCGGGCGGAAGGGTCGATCATAAGGCGTACAGTTATTTGGCATACCGGTTGTCAGAGGAAGGGTATTTTGTCTATGTGCCGAGGATGCCTCTGGATCTGCCGGTGCTCAATATGAACAGGGCCGGGGCTGTGATGGAGAAATATCCACAGGTGGATAACTGGTATGTGGCCGGTCACTCTCTCGGGGGTGCCATGGGGGCTTATTATACGGCGAATCATCCGGAGACGGTGGAAGGTATGATCTTTCTTGCTTCATATCCGGGGAATGATCTGACGGAATCGGGTGTACCGGTGCTGTCTGTATACGGCGGTCTGGACGGGGTATCCACGCCTGAGGAAATCATGGAACGGGATGACCGTCTGCCAGAGGAGACGACGTATGTGGAAATCCCGGATGGTAATCATGCGAACTTCGGCTGGTATGGTGCGCAGCGGGGGGATCTTGAAAGTCCGTTGACGCCTCAGGAGCAGCAGGATATCGTGGCGGAGGAAATTGCCCGGTGGATTGAAGGCAGGTAAATCCCGGCAGCTGATTGAGGTGTAAATTAATGAAGAAAAAGGTATTTTTGAGCGGAATCGTGAGTGCGGTTTTGGTTCAGCTCGTGGCTTTTGTTATGGGAGAGGCGAGGCAGGGGTATGAGATTTCAGGGTACATCGGTGTGGGACTCCTTGTTCTGGCTGGGCTTTTGTTTGCGACCCTCATTGCCACAAGGCGTGATGTGATGCATAACGCTGCTCCTGAAGACCGTGAGAGCCAGCGGAGTATGCAGCGGATCGGCGTGTATGGCATGCTGATCGGTCTGCCTCATTTTATGTATGCGTTTGGGTATTTTTTGTTTACGCAATAGAGTTGGGAAAGAAGGCTGTCCAGGTGTGCCGTGCACCGGGCAGCCTTTTTTGAAAGGTAAGAACTTATAAAATATGCTCGTTTTACTATTAAGGAAGATAAGAGTTTCTTAGATGGAAATTATTCGAAAAATATCTTTATTGGAATGCTTCGTTCGTAAGTTAGGAGATTGAGTTGGCTATTTGTGTTGTCCATTGCCTCTGTAATAGTAAAAAAAGTAAGGAGGGAGCTGTTTAAATCACTCACTTGGTTGTGTATGAGTTTTAGGGGCTGCCTGGAAACAACGCATTTTTTGTGAATTAATTACGGCGGATTTGTCCTCACCTGTTTATGTAGAAAACACCGGACTACGGTGTTTCTTGGTATAAATTATTCAGACGGCGGAAACACGATTGCGTCGATGGATCTGACTCCAACAATCACCGATTCTATGTTTCCTTCAAATACACCAGTCCCCCGGCGCACTTGCAGTGTATACGTATAGGTGTCCGGGCCCGGCGGAGTATCGGTCCATGTCAGATTTTGATTCTGTCTGAATACAGAACCTGAACCTACGGGTTTCGCAATGTCTATCATATGCCAGTCTGTTTCAACGATCTCGACGCCGCCTGTACGGATAATCCTAAAGGTAAGACGGGATGTATACACACTACCCGCATTAAACGTGCTAATACGACTGTTAATCATTGAATCGATCCTGACCCTTTCATCATCTTCAGTTGTTGTAACATCGACACTTAATATAGGTACAAATTGAAACTGGGGGTTCAAGGGAAGTGTAATATTTTCTGTTGATTGATTAGAAAAAAAGGGACAGCATCCCATTATTGGTATAATGCCCATTACTGTTATCCTCCTTTCATAAATAATACTATTCTATGTGCACCATAGGAGATTGTATAAAGATATTTGAGCAATAATTTCGTTTTCATATTAATAAATAGTAAAGCGCCTTTCGTTGTGAGAGGCGGCAAGTTCCGTTACACTGATAAAAAGCATGAAGATTTGAAAGGGGCGACCATGATGAAATTTCATACAAAAAACGTACATTTTCAGGAGAAGCTGGATACGAGAGAGGTAAGCAAGACGAAGCCGATTTACCAGACGTCGGCCTTTTCATTTACGGATCTTGAGGATATGGAGGATTTCTTTCAGGGGAAAAAGGGCTACATGTATACCCGTGTGGGGAACCCGAATACTGATGACCTTGGGAAAGGTGTTGCCGATCTTGAAGGAGCGCCGGCGGGTGTGGCTTCGGCATCTGGAATTTCCGCGATTATGGGCGGGGTTCTCGCTGTTGCGAAAGCGGGAGATCACGTCGTAGCCACAGAAGACTTGTACGGGGGTACATATCAGCTTTTTGCCAATGAGCTGAAAGACTTTGGAATCGAAGTCTCGTTTGCAAGTTTTGAAAACCTGGATCAGGTGGAAGCGGCGGTAAAAGAGAACACCGTTCTTTTATATACAGAGTCGGTGACGAACCCGCTCTTACGTGTGGAGGATATTAAAGGCGTGGTCGCTCTCGGGAAGCGGCTAGGGCTGAAGACGATGGTGGACAACACGTTCCCGTCGCCGTATCTTGTGAGGCCGTATGAGCTTGGAGCGGATCTTGTGGCCCACAGTGCCACCAAGTACATTGGCGGCCACAGTGACGTATCCGCCGGTGTTTTAGTGGGCGGCGAGGCCCTTGTGGCGAAAGCGAAGAGTAAGATTGTTAACCTTGGTGCGAATCTCGGTCCGTTTGACGGCTGGCTCGGCTGCCGGGGCCTGAAGACGCTGAGTCTTCGTATGGAGCGCCAGAGTGCAAACGGGAAGAAGCTTGCGGAGCACCTTCGGGGAAAAGGCGATCTTGGCCGCGTCTACTATCCTGAGTTTGTGTCCGAGCGCGGGAACGGGGCGATCGTGACGATTGACCTTGGGGAAAACTACGATCTTCACTCGTTCTTTAAGAATCTGGACTGGGTCAAAGTCGTGCCGACACTGGCGGGCGTGGAAACGTCTGTGACGTATCCGGTAGGGACTTCCCACCGTCCGGTTCCGAAAGAAACCCGGGACCGTCTCGGTGTAACGGAGACGATGGTCCGCATCAGTGTTGGGATTGAGGACGCGGAAGACATTAACGGTGTGTTTGACCGGGCGCTGGAAGCGGCAAAAAAGTGATGTGATGCGACAGGGATTGCAGGTCAAATAAACGTTTGTTTAAAAAGAGAGGGCGCTTCGTTTTTTGTCGGACGAAGCGTCTTTTTGGTGTTTTGAGGGGGGAAAGAGTTGGTTGGGGAGGGAATTACTGAATCTGAAGCGGATTTCCTTAAAGTAACCCGTCAATTTCTTAAAGCAGCATGGATTCCTTTATCCGCAGCGTAAATCCTGAAAACAGATTCTGATTCCTGAATAGGGCAGGCGGATTCCTTAAACCTTTGACCTTTGCTATAATAAGAACAGTTTATGAAGCGTATTTAAGGGGATTCTAGTAGTAGAGAGAATAGAAGAGGTGTTCGGATGAAGGACGAATTTTCGTTTATACGCTCGATCCAGCCGGACCGTCATCATCAGCCGACGGTGGTGGCAGGTATTGGCGACGATGCGGCGTTGTACGACGCTGAAGAAGGCTTTCATGAAATTGCTGCGGTGGATACCCTTGTAGAGGACATGCATTTTACGAAGAAAACGATGACGCCGTTTCACATCGGCTATAAGGCTCTTGCGGTAAACGTCAGTGACATTGCGGCCATGGGCGGGCGTCCCGTGTATTATCTTGTGTCTGTAAGTGTGCCGAAGTCCGGAAGCTGGAGTGAAGCTGAGCTTCAGGAGATGTACAAAGGGATGACGGTGCTGGCGGATGAGTACGGTGTTGATCTGATCGGCGGAGATACGAACGCCACGAACGATAAGCTAGTGGTGTCGGTGACGGTGATAGGACGTGTGGAAAAAGGCGTGCGGCTGCTCCGTTCCAATGCAAAACCCGGTGACGTGGTGTTTGTGACCGGCCCTGTTGGCAGCTCGGCGGCGGGGCTTCATTATCTCCTTGAAGGGGATGACTGCCCTGAGCACTACCTGAAGGCGCATCAGATGCCCGAGCCGCAGGTAAGTGCGGGAAGGCTTCTTGCTCAGGCCGGGGGGCGGATTGCCCTCAATGATATCAGCGACGGGCTGGCGAGCGAGGCGAACGAAATTGCCGAAGCGAGCGGCGTGACCGTGGAGATTGACTGGAGCCGGGTGCCTCACGACCTCCACGGAGAGACAGACGAGTATGTGGAGAAGTGGACGCTGTTTGGCGGCGAAGACTTTCAGCTGATCGGCTGTACCGGGCAACAAACGTGGGAGCGTTTAACGGAGTCGTTTGAAAAGAACGGACAGCGGCTTATCCGGATTGGCCGTGTTGTTGAAGGAAAACGAGAAGTCTTTCTTTTGAAGAACGGGGAACGGACTGTTTTGAAAAAGGGCGGCTATAACCATTTTGTTAAAGGTGATTGATGATGAGTGAATACTATGAATTAACGTCAGATTCTCCCGAACGGACGGCGGAGCTTGCTGAAGCACTGGCAGAACAGCTTCAGGCCGGGGATGTAATTACGCTGGAAGGCGACCTTGGTGCCGGGAAGACGAGCTTTACGAAAGGTCTTGCAAAAGGGCTTGGGGTAAAGCGGACGGTGAACAGTCCGACGTTTACGATAATAAAAGAATACCAGGGCAGAGCGCTGCCTCTCTATCATATGGACGTGTACCGGCTGGAAGAGGGCGGCGAAGACATGGGCCTTGAAGAATACTTTGACGGGGGCGGCGTGTGTGTTGTGGAGTGGGCAAGCATGATCGGTGACGAGCTTCCCGAGGAGCGGCTGGCTCTGAATTTGTTCCATGTTGGGGAAACGACGCGGCAGATCCGTCTGGAGCCCGTGGGCGAGCGGTATATTACACTTTGCAAGGAGTTTTTAAGAGATGAACGTGTTGGCAATTGATACGTCTACTTATGTGATGGGGGTGGCCGTTCTCCGGGATGGACAGGTGGCCGGGGAAATGGTGACCCATGTGAAAAAGAATCATTCGATCCGTCTCATGCCGGCGATTCGCATGGTGATGGAAGAAGCGGATATGAAGCCGGAGGAGCTTGACCGGATTGCAGTGGCCCAGGGGCCGGGATCATATACGGGAGTCCGGATCGGGGTTACGACGGCGAAAACGATGGCCTGGGCCCTGGGAATTCCCGTTGTCGGTGTTTCCAGTTTAGAAGCGCTGGCGGCTAATGGACGCTACTTTGACGGATTGATCAGCCCGTTTTTTGATGCGCGAAGAGGGCAGGTGTTCACGGGGCTCTACCGGAGTCGCGGGGGCGAGGTCGAGAGGGTGGAAGACGATCGTCTTGTTTTACACGAAGAGTGGGTTTCACGCCTTCGGGACCAAGAGGAAGCTGTACTGTTTCTGAGTCCTGACTACGGGAAGCACGAGGCGCTGCTTGGTGAAAAAGTGGCGGTGAATCCGGCGGACCATTTGCCGCGGCCGTCGGCGATTGCGTTTCAGGCGTTGGAAAAAGAGGCGGATGAGGCGGTTCATGTGTTTGCGCCGAATTATCTGCGTCTGGCCGAAGCGGAGTCGAAGTGGCTTGAGGCGCAAAAACAGAAAGAAAAGCGACTAGGTGGCCGGGATGAGTGAGGAGATTCAGGTTCAGATAAGGTTGATGGAAATGGATGATATCGACGGAGTGCTGGCGGTGGAGGAGGCGTGTTTTCCGACGCCGTGGAGCCGGACGGCCTTTGTGAACGAGCTGAAAGCCAACCAGTTTGCGTACTATCTGGTAGCTGAGGCGGGGGAGCGTGTGATCGGCTACTGCGGGGTGTGGGTCATTATTGATGAGGCGCACATTACAAACATTGCTGTGGATCCCATATACAGGCGAAAAGGGATCGGAGAAGCGCTTTTGACAGGCGGTCTGGAGCTCGCCCGGACGTTCGGTGCGGAGAAGCTGACCCTTGAGGTGCGCGTGAGCAATGAGGCAGCGCAGAATATGTACGAGAAGTTCGGGTTTCAGCGTGGCGGCATCCGGAAAAATTACTATACAGATAACCAGGAAGATGCACAGATTATGTGGGTGATGATAAATGAAGAGCAGTGAAGAATTGATAATATTGGGAATTGAGACGAGCTGTGATGAGACGAGTGCGTCTGTCGTGCGCGGGGGCAGGGAAATTTTGAGTAATGTCGTGTCGTCGCAGATTGAAAGTCACAAGCGGTTCGGCGGTGTGGTGCCGGAGATTGCGTCGCGCCACCATGTGGAACAGGTGACGTATATTATTGAAGAGGCCCTTCGTGAGGCTGAGGTGACGATGGACGATGTGGACGCGGTTGCGGTGACTGAGGGTCCGGGACTTGTAGGTGCCCTGCTGGTGGGGGTTAACGCGGCGAAAGCGCTGGCTTTTGCGAAGAGCAAGCCGCTGATTGGCGTTCATCATATCGCCGGTCACATTTATGCGAATCATCTTGTGGAGGAGCTTACGTTTCCGCTGCTGTCGCTGGTGGTGTCCGGCGGGCATACGGAGCTTGTGTATATGGACGAGCACGGGAAGTATGAGATTCTCGGGGAGACCCGGGATGATGCGGTCGGCGAGGCATATGATAAAGTCGCGCGTACAGTGGGGCTTCCGTATCCGGGAGGACCGCACATTGACCGTCTCGCTCATGAAGGTGAGGCGACGATTGACCTGCCGCGTGCATGGCTTGAAGCAGATTCTTTTGATTTCAGCTTCAGCGGGTTGAAAAGTGCGGTGATCAACACGCTTCATAATGCAAAGCAGCGTGGAGAAGATGTGCCGGTGAAGACGATTGCGGCGAGTTTTCAGGCGAGCGTGATCGATGTGCTCGTGACGAAGACGATGCGTGCAGTTGAAAAGCGGGGCGTGGACCGTCTCGTTCTGGCCGGCGGTGTGGCGGCGAACAAAGGACTGCGTGCGCGGATTACGGAGGTTTGTGAGGAACGTGGCATTACGCTGACGATTCCGCCTCTGTCTCTTTGTACCGATAACGCGGCGATGATCGCGGCCGCGGGAGCTGTGATGTATGAAAAAGGCCAGTTTGCCGATGACCGGCTGAACGGACAGCCGGGGCTGGAGCTGGAGAGGTAGCGTGTGTTGTTGCAGGCGGTGCCAGTTACTTTGTTTAGGATTTCACATGGGGTCAGACACTGCGTGAGGTGCTGAGCACAGTGCCTGGCACCGTTGAAGAGGATATTGGTTAGTAGGACCAGGAGGGCGTGGGAGCGTCTTGCTGGTTTTTTTGTTTTTGCAGGGAGGAGGTCGGTGAGAAGGGGCGGATTCATGATAAATCGCGGATATACATGATAAGTGGTCAGGAATTCATGATAAAAGTGATGGATTCATGATAAAAAGGAGAAAATTCACGCCCCGAAACAACAGACGCGAGCATGCTCCCATATACCTGCGCAATACGTTGTGGATACGACAGGAAGTGACGCATTTACCGTTTGTTCATCCAAAAGCAGGTAGAGTAAATTTTTCAGAAACGCTGTTAAATCAAGTTGGAGCAGCAAAAAGAGATAAAAATGTCTTATTCGTTCGACAAAGGTCGTTATTTCGACACGAACCGTTATTCTTTTTTCGACAGAGCAGGAAAAGTCTGGAACTGTTGAATTGCCTTACTTCATTAGCGAAGTAAAGGACATTGGACTTAGAGCCGTTAGTCTGACAAAATGGTGTCGAATCAGGCGCGAATGCGTTAACCACGCGGTTTATGTAAAACGAAAATAGCGTACATTCTGTTGTAAGAGCAAAGCTTCTTCTATAACCTTAAGTCATTCGGGTACCGAGTATTTCGATAACCGAGAGTGTTGTGGAAAATTATACTTAGGGGAAAGAAGGGGTTTATGTGAAGAAGTTTGCTGCTTTAACATTGTCTGCGTTGATCTTTGGAAGCGGCTTTCTTGGGGCCGGAGGTTCCGGGTTTGCAGAAGGTGATTCATTGAAGAAATTCGAATCTCTCGGCAAAGGAGACGTGAAGGTCGTCCAAGGGAAGGGTCAAAAAGGGCCGCCTACGTTTGTATCGGGTATTCTTTCCGAAAATTTTTCAAAAGGAAACGCTAAGAGCGCCAAGGCGTTTCTTAGTGAACATGAAGAGTTGTTTCACGTTAAAAATGCCGAGGAAAGTTTGACAGAAGTGAGGGTTACAGAAGATGAACTGGGTATGACCCACGTTCGTCTTCAGCAGACGAAGAAAGGGATACCGGTTGACCGGAATGAACTCAATGTTCACTTTAACGAAGACAACAGCATTACCGCAGTCAACGGAAACTTTGATCCGGAGCTGGAAGAGCTCGAGATTAATACCACGCCCGCAGTAAACCGGAATACGGCACTGGAGACGGCTAAAAAGGATGTGAGTGCACCGGAGTACGTCGATTTTCAAACTTCGGAGTTGATTATTTATCCGTTTGAAGCCGACTATCATCTTGCGTACCGCATTAACCTTGAATTTCACAGTGCGACGCCTGGGAATTGGTATGTATATGTGGATGCTCACACAGGTGAAGTGATTGACCGTTTTGATGCCATGACTGGGCTTGGTAACTTCAGTGACATTCTCGATCTGGAGGAAATTACGGAACAGCCACAGGCGACTGCCGCTCAAGTGAAGGCAAAGAACGAAAAAGCACAGGAAAAGAGAAATGAGCTCAGAGGAGCGAGAGGAAAAGGCCTTGGTACGACCGGGGTACAAAAATTGATGGATATTTCCCACGGACTGGATGAAGACGGGGGAAGAACGTTTTATCTGGCAGACCACTCCACCAGTGATATGGACGGTATTTTCACATACAATATGCAAAATACCTCTAATCAAATGTGGCTGTATGAAAACGACAGTGCGTCGTGGAAAGACGTGGAGTACTCAGGGGACAGCAGTTCCTGGGAAGTGGTTGGACAGGGGCCTGCAGTTGATGCTCACAGCAACTCCCGTATAGTATATGATTACTTCCTTGAAAATCACGGTCGTAACTCGCTGGACGACCAGGGAATGGCCATTGAATCGCGTGTTCACTATTGGAGAGAGTACAACAACGCGTTTTGGAGCAACGGTCTTGCCATGATGACCTATGGGGATGGTGACGGACAGCAGTTTATTCCTCTTGCAGCCCTTGATGTAACAGCTCACGAAATGGTTCACGGCATCACCCACTATAACGGTGGTCTTCGTTACCGCTTTGAGACAGGGGCCATTAACGAAGCATATTCTGATACCTTTGGCAGCATTATTGACGACCGGAGCTGGGATGTGGGGGAAGACATTATGGGTGAAGCGTGGCTTGCTGATGGGCGTACGGCTCTTCGAAGCAGTGAAGATCCGGGGAAATTCCCGGTAAACCAAGCTTACTGGGCTTACAGTGTTGACGGAGAAGGCCGATATCCTGCTCACATGGAGGAGTACTATTTCCTTCCGGGGAACATGGATAATGGCGGTGTCCACATTAACTGTACCATTCTTCAGCACTCTGCCTACCTTGTTTCGGAAGAGTACGGTATGGGTCGTGAAGTTGTAGCTGATACTTGGTACAGAGCGTATGACTACCTGCACTTTGATGCGACGTTTGCTGAGTTCCGGGAAGCCATTCTTCAATCGGCCACCGATCTTTACGGTGAAGACAGTGAAGAATATGATGCGTTCCTCGGTGCCTTTGATGATATCGGCTTGTACGAAGGCTGGTCACTGGAAGAAAACCACAGAAGTCCACTCTGGTAAAATCATACCTCCGCTCCCAGGAGCGGGGATTTTTGTGTTTTCGTTTGTTTTGGTCCAAGGCACTGTGTTCAAGAATTCACGTGGGGTCAGGCACTGTGTGATTTTATTCACAGAGCGCCTGACCCTCTGTGAACCGGGGTACAAAAGGACAATTTCCTATTGACTTTTTGGGGTTATGCACAATTCCCACAGGGGGGTGTGGATAAAACGAATGAATGTTCGTGTTAATAACAATCTGTGTACAACCTGTGGATAGTGTGGAAAAGTCCTCTCAAACCACTAATGATAACAGTGTTTCTGTTCACAACTTTTCTGGGGATAAACGGGCAGTTTTGTGAATAACCTATCCAAGTAGCGGAATAACTGGACTTAGTCTGTGGAAAAGTGTGTGGATAGTGTGGATAGTTCAGAAAATTATCTGTTTTCAGGAGAGAAGTCTGTGAAAAAGAGCAGGTTTGCCATTATTTTATTCGTTTTTCTTCTTATTTTACCCACAATCGCAATCGCAGAGGCCGGTGGTAACCCCGGTGACGAAGATGAACTCCTTGTTGTTCTCGTTCCTGGGCTTTCCTTTGACGAAGTCCGGTGGCTGATTGACCATGGGGAAAAGACCCGCCTGTGGGAAACGGGCGGTCTTGGTGCTGTTAACGTGAAAGGGGAAGGGAATTATTCTTATTTAAACCATGCGGTGACGATGGGAGCCGGGGAGCGTGCTGCGGGAATCGCAGGATGGAATGGATTTCTCCCTGCAGAGCTTGTGGATCAAACTCCGGTGGAGGAACTTGTGCTTCAGTGGACAGGGGAAAGCCGGGAACGGCCCCTGTATCATCCGTTTTTTTCCCAGCTCGTGAAAAAGAATGAGGCGGGCCTGAGGCAGGGCCAAGTGGGCAGGTTCGGGACGATGCTCGCTGACGCCGGTGTAAAGCGGCACGTGGCCGGTCATAGTGACACACGGACAGAGAAACAGCGCTACGGATCACTTCTTCTCATTGATGAAGAAGGTGGAGCGGGGACGTACAGCCCCGGGGGCATTCAAGCCGATACCGAGAGTCCGTCCGGCATGAGGCACAACCGGGATGAGCTGATGGAAGAGATTAAGAAAAACAGTGGCAAAAAAAGCTTCACCGTTGTGGAGTGGGGGGATGTGCACCGTCTTTTTAAAGAACGGACGGCGATGACAGACCGTCATTTTACTGCGCGTTATGAAAAAACGATGCTGGAGCTGGAGGCATTTATCCACACTGTGGTGGGCGATACGAAAAAGGAAGTGTGGCTGTTGTCGCCCGGGGTAAATGACCGGGCGCTGGAAAAGCAGGATCAGCTCGCGCCTCTGTGGGTGTGGAAAACGGATCGTTCTGCTGTGTGGACGTGGAAATCGGACACAACAAGGCGTGAGCAGCTTATGGGGAGCGTGGATCTTGTGCCAACGTGGCTTACAGCTCTTGGTCTGGAAGCGGGAACGGAGTGGACAGGCTATCCGCTCTCGTTTGAACAGTCGATTACCGGGAAGCCGGCGGACTTTCTTGAGCGTCACGAAGCAATGACCTCTGTTTTTGCAAAACGGGGTCCCGTTCTTTCCGGGTACATCACGGCTTTGGTGACGGTACTTGTCGGTGTGAGCCTGGTGCTGTGGATAAAGCCCTTCTCCGTTGTGTGGCGGCGGGCAGCAAGGATTGTGCTCACAAGCGCGGTAAGTTCACCCCTGTGGTTTTTACTCACCGGACCCCTTGTACCTCATGTATCCACAGCCGGGTACGTGCTACTGATGGTGATCGCAACCGCTGCCGGGGCCGTTGTTGTGGATAAAATGACGCGGCACTCAGTGAGTGTGATCTGCGGGCTGTTTTTTCTTGCGGCCACGTTGGATATACTGAACGGTGCATCGCTGATTAAGCAGTCGTTCCTCGGCTACGATCCAATTATCGGAGCCAGGTATTACGGGATCGGGAATGAATTTGCCGGTGTGTACATCGTGAGCGGCTGGCTCATGCTGACACCGTTTTTTACAGGCGGGAAAAAAAGACCGGTGGTTCGTCATACCGCCCTTATTGCTGTGCTCACAGGAATGCTTCTTTTTCTCGCTACATCGTCTCTCGGGGCAAACGCGGGGGCATCCCTTGCGGCAGGTGTGATGATCGGGTTTATTGTGTACAAGCTGTTTTTCGCCTTTGTGAGCTGGAAGCGCCTCGCTGTTTTTTTACCCGCAGGAGGGGTGGCGTTACTCGGGTTCCTCTACGTCGTGCAGCTGAATCAGCCGGCCAGCCACATTCACTCGGCATTTTCGCTCCTGTTTCAGGGGGATGTGGAGGCAATCGGGCGGATCGTGCACCGCAAGCTTGAGATGAACTGGAAGATCTTCCGGATTTCCCACTGGACCCAGCTGTTTGTGACCACGTACCTGCTGATCGGGATTTATATGTGGCGGGGAAAAAAAGCGGTGTGGTCCCATGAACGAAACGTGATTGTACAAGGATGTATCATCGCGTCACTGGCGCTGCTTTTTCTGAATGATTCGGGCATTGTGGCAGCGGCTACGAGCATGTTCGTGACCCTGTGCGCAAGCTATGCATGGCTTTTGGATGATGGAAAGGAGAAACAAACTGGCTGATTTGAACTAACATATATTGGAATTTCCTTTATTACTATGAAAGTAAAAAGGGATGAAGCCAGTGAGAGGGTTATCTGTTTTAACAAAAGTCCATGCCGAACCGGCCGGGGAACACGTGGAAATGATAAAGAAGGGGCTGCCGCGGCCGGCGAAAAGAAAGCGGGTCATTGTTCTCGGAGCCGGCATGGCAGGGCTTGTGTCAGCATCTCTTTTAAAGCAGGCGGGTCACTCGGTCACACTTCTTGAAGCGAACTCCCGGGTGGGCGGAAGGGTTCATACGCTGCGGGAGCCGTTCCAGAACGACGGTCACTTTGAGGGAGGGGCCATGAGGATTCCGAGTCATCACCAGCTGACGATGGCGTATGTGAACAAGTTTCAGCTTCCGGTAATTCCGTTTGTGAATGCAACGGACAATGACCTAATTTATATGAACGGAAAGCTTGTGCGCAAGTATATGTACGAAGACGATCCGGACCTGCTCGGCTTTCCTGTGGATGAAAAAGAGCGGGGATTGACGGCAGTAAACCTCCTGAGGCGGGGAGTATCGGAATTTGCCGAGCGGTATGTTCAAGGGACAACGGCGGAGCGGCGGCAGCTCCTTGCCCGTTTTGCCCGCTACTCAAAGGATGGCTTTTTGCGGGATAATCCTGAGGGGACGGCCTTATCAGACACCGCTTCCTACAAAGTCAATACGATGCTCGGGCTCGGCGGCTTTCACCATCTTTCCTTTACTGATATTTTATTGAATATTACAAGTACGATTTTTGGGGAGGACGTTGACTTTTTCCAGATTGAAGGGGGAAATGACCGGCTTCCTGGAGCGTTTCTGCCTCTTATCAGAGATCAATTGCATGTGAGCCGTACCGTCAGACGCATCGTTCAGGACGAGACGGGAGTCCAGGTGACGGCAGAAGATGACAATAAGAAGCAGCACGTTTATTCTGGTGACGTGGTTGTATGCACACTTCCCTTTTCTGTGCTGCGGCTTGTGGAGATCTGGCCCCATGATTCCCTTTCTTTTGACAAACAGCGGGCGATCCGGGAGCTTGTCTATGTGCAGGCGACAAAGGTAGGGATTGAGTTTAAGCGGAAATTCTGGGAGGACGATGCTTTATACGGCGGAAGCCTCGTTACGGACCTGCCTCTTCAGTTTATGTATTATCCGAGCCATAACATGAACGAGTCGGGACCGGGGGTTTTAAAAGCCTGTTATGCGTGGGGAGAAAACGCAAATCTGTGGGACGCCATGGAAGAAGAGGAGCGCGTGGAACGGGCGTTATCGTATGTGGCCCATATTCACGGGGAAAAAGTAAGGAATCTTGCTACAGCCGGAGTGTCTGTAAGCTGGGGGAGCAATCCTTTTTCCGCCGGGTGTTTTTCCATGTTTAAGCCTTACCAGCATGATGATTTGCCAGGAGTAATCCGTCAGCGGGAAGGGCGGATTCATTTTGCCGGGGAGCACACGTCTCGTCTCCATGCATGGATTGAAGGCGCCGTCGAGTCGGGCGTCCGGGTGGCGGAGGAAGTGAACAGGGGTTGATTGCCGCTTTATGGGGTAGTAATTCTTTTGCAAAATGAGATGATCCTTCCCAAAGGAGAAGCATTACACAGTAACAATTTATTTTGACACTTAAAGAAAACAGGTGGCGGACATTGGTCCGGCCACCTGTTTGCGTTAAAACGGATACGTCTGGAGATCGATACCCCACGCGAGTGGAAGGTAGAAATAAACAAACGCAGCGATAATAAAGATGGAAAAGAGGTTGATCCAGAACCCGGCTTTGGCCATGTCTCCGATGCGGAGGTCGGTGCTGGCAAAGACGACGGCGTTTGGCGGTGTGGCTACAGGGAGCATGAACGCACAGGACGCGGCAAGTGCAGCAGCGACCATAAGCGCGTACGGATGCACGTCGATGGCAAAAGCAAGTGAGGCCATGATCGGAAACATCATCGTCGCTGTAGCCGTATTTGACGTAATCTCCGTCAGGAAAATAACGAGCGCCGTTACGGCGAGCAGAATCACAAAGAAGTTAACGGCTGCGAGCACCGTAAGCTGGTTACCGATGTATTCCGCAAGGCCCGTTTCCGTAAATCCTGCGGCGATGGCAAGTCCGCCCCCGAAGAGGAGAAGAATACCCCATGGAAGCTTTTTCGCCGTATCCCAGTCCATGATGCGGCCCGGTATACGGATCGACGGGATGAGAAACAGGGATACAGCTGCGGCAATTGCAATCGTTGTATCGTTAATTTCAACGGCTTCGACACCGTCAAAGATAAACGTACGGCTGATCCAGAAAAACGCGGTGACGACGAACACAGTGAATACGATTTTTTCCTCGGGATTTACTTTCCCAAGGGCACGTTTTTCGCTCTGGATCACTTCACGTCCGCCGGGAATCTGGGTGATTTTCATTTTAAATTGGATTTTCACCAGGTAAAACCAGACAAGGCCGAGCAAAAGGATGGAAAGCGGCACGCCGAACAGCATCCAGATGGCAAAGGAAATGTCGATGCCGTAGAGCTGGTTGACGACCCCTGCAAAAATCGTGTTTGGCGGTGTTCCGATGAGTGTTCCGAGTCCGCCGATTGAGGCAGAGTAGGCGATACCGAGAAGAAGGGCGCGGCTGAAGTTTACCCGTTCGACTTCGGTGTCTCCTTTTTTGTTTTCCTTAAGGGACTTGCTTACCTGCAGGATGATTGCAGTACCGATCGGCACCATCATCATCGCTGTGGCGGTGTTTGAAATCCACATGGATAAAAAGCCCGTGGCGACCATGAACCCGAGAACGATCTTCGGGGTACTTGTTCCGATGACGCTGATAATGGCGATGGCGATCCGTTTGTGGACGCCCCATTTTTCAAGAGCCAGGGCGAGTACGAAACCGCCCATAAAGAGAAAGACTGTGTTGTCCCCGTAGGCGGAAACAACGGTGCCGCTCTCAAGGGAGCCGGTGAGGGGAAAGAGAATAATCGGCATGATGGACGTGGCCGGGATCGGGATGGCTTCGGTGATCCACCATGTGGCGATCCAGAGCGTGGACGCAAGAACGGCCCGTGCTTCCCAGGACAATCCTTCTGGGCTGAAAAAGAGAAGGGTTGCGATAAAAAGAAGAGGCCCAAGGACAAGTCCGATCATCTGCCGGCGGTCGTAGGACCGGGGTTCTTTTTCCGGATCCGTTCCCGTATCAGGCTGTTCGGCAGTGCTGCCTCCGCCGGTGCCTCCTGATCCTGTGCGGCCTCCGGGGTTAAAGGTAAGTAATTCGATGGCCTGGTGGTGCCATTTCCACATCTGATTCCACGTTTTTGTGAGTGTGCTCATGAACATACCTCCTTGTGATAAATGAATGAATGCGCTTTCTTAGTTTGCAATGGTAAAGAAAACTGAAAATAAAGTCAATGGAAGAGGGTGGCAGTTGTGGAACGGCCGGGTTATGTAAGTGTTCATGCAGGGAGGGGAGCGGGCCGCCCGTACTGGGGTTCCTTTACCCTATTGGGGGCGGGTTGAAGCGGGGAATGGGGAGGGAAAGGGCTAAAGTGTTTAAATGAGGGGGTAATCTGTTTAAAGGGACGGTTAATCTGTTTAAATGAGGGGTTAACCTGTTTAAAAGACCGGCTAACCTGTTTAAAGAAGCAGCTAACCTGTTTAAACGGCTTTCGTGGGCCGAAAAAACTGAAAAAGCGCCGGTCTAAGCCGGCGCTTCTGTCTATTCCTGCAGGGATTCCCATTCTTCCATGAGGGCGTCATTTTCCGCCTTTAGCTGTTCGAGTTTTGCGTTCAGATCCATGGATTTTTCGTGATCCTGGTAGATGTTGGGATCGGCCATCTGTTCTTCGATGGCCGCGATTTCCTCTTCGTTTTCTTCAATTTTCGCTTCCGATGCTTCTATTCGTCTCTGGCGCTGGCGCTCGAGCTTCTTCATTTCTTTCTCCCGCTCGTAGTCCTGCTTCGTCTGTTTGTCGGAGTCATCGGCTGTTGCGTTTGCGGCCTGCGTTTTTTCTTCCTTTAGAGCGTCCCATTCGAGTTGCTCTGCTTTTTTCGCCGCATAGTAATCGTAGTCCCCGAGGTAGTTGGTGAGGCCGTCAGGGGCGAGCTCCACCACCCGTGTTGCCATCCGGTTCACAAAGTACCGGTCGTGGGAAACGAAAAGGAGGGTGCCGGGATAGTCGATCAGGGCGTTCTCCAGTACTTCCTTGCTGTCGAGATCCAGATGGTTGGTCGGCTCATCGAGAATCAGGAAGTTGGCTTTCTGCATCATTAGCTTGGCGAGAACGAGCCGGGCTTTTTCCCCGCCGCTCAAGTCCCGCACGTGCTTGAGGACGTCTTCGCCGCTGAAAAGGAAGTTCCCGAGCACGGTGCGGATGTCTTTCTCCGGTGTGGTCGGGTACTCGTCCCACAGCTCCTGAAGGACGGTTTTGTTCGTGGTGAGCCGGGTCTGCTCCTGATCGTAGTAGCCCACTGTCACGTTGCTTCCAAACCGGATCGACCCTTCGAGAGGCTCAAGCGTCCGGTGAATCGTCTTTAGGAGGGTCGACTTGCCGATCCCGTTCGGACCTAGAAGGGCGACGCTTTCACCCCGGTCCAGCTTCAGGCTGATGTTTCTTGTGAGGGCTTCCCCGTCGTAGCCGACAGCGAGGTTATCGGTCATGAGAACGTCGTTGCCGCTTTGGCGCTGGATTTGAAAGGAGAACTGAGCTGATTTGTCGTCATCTTTTGGCCGGTCCATCATCGTCATCCGTTCGAGCTGTTTGCGCCGGCTCTGGGCACGCTTGCTTGTAGATGCCCGTGCCAGGTTTTTCTGGACGAACTCCTCAAGGCGCTTTACTTCGCCCTGCTGTTTTTCGAACTGCTTCAATTCAAGCTCGAGACGCTTCGCTTTTTCATCCAGGTAGTGGCTGTAGTTTCCGACATATTTGGTTGTCTGCTGAAACGACAGCTCGTAGACGTGATCGACGATGCGGTCGAGGAAATAGCGGTCGTGGGAAACGATTAGAATCGCCCCGTCATAGCCGCTTAGATAGTTTTCAAGCCACGTCATCGTATCGATGTCCAGGTGGTTGGTGGGCTCGTCCAGAATGAGAAGTTCCGGTTTTGTTAAGAGAAGCTTTCCGAGAGCGAGTCTTGTTTTTTGCCCGCCGCTCAGTGAGCTGATGGGTGTGGCGTAGTCAAAGTCGGCGAACTGGAGGCCGGACAGGATGCTTCTGATGTCCGCCTCATACTGATAGCCGCCTTTGTCCTTGAAGTCCTGCTGGAGCTGGTCGTAGTCTTTGAGCAGCTTGTCGTATTGCGTTGCCTGACCGGTGACGGCGGGGTCGCTCATGGATGCTTCCATGTCCCGGAGGCGTTTCTCCATTTTCTGCAGGTGGGAAAAAACGGTGAGCATCTCGTCCCAGATGGAGCGGTCCGACTCGAGGCCGCTGCTCTGGGCGAGGTAGCCGACGTTCACGTCCTTTGGAATGATCAGATCTCCTGTGTCGTAGGTCATTTCGCCTGCGATGATTTTTAACAGCGTGGATTTGCCGGCGCCGTTTCTTCCGACGAGGGCCACGCGCTGTCTGCTTTGTACTTCGAGTTTTACATTTTCTAAAATCGGCTCTGCGCCGAATGATTTTGAAAGTTGTACGCACTGCAATAAAATCATGTGTATTCATCCTCACTGTAAGCGCTCTGTGTCTGGTTTTAAGTTTACAGGAAGGGGAGAAGTTGAACAACTGTTGGAGGCGAAAGTTCAGGGGTCAAAGTTCAGGGGTCTGTCCCCCGAACATTGCGCTGAACATGTTGACATGTGAAGGGGAGGTGGAGTACTACCACAGGAGAGTGTGAAGGAGCGGGTTTTACACGGATTAACACAATTGTTCGGGGGACAGACCCCGAAAAGACCCCGAAAATAGAACCTGGGAATGTGGGGGAAATTAGGCGGACTTTCATATTGACGTCTGCATGTAATGGTGATATATTTTTGTAAGTGAATTTAATCCCGATTTAACAACTAAGGATTATCGGGAAAAAGGGTGGATGATTATTATGAAGAAAATGGTTTCTCTACTTAGCTTATCTTTTTTATTGGGGCTGGCTGCTTGCAGCACTGTTGATGAAGATACAAACGAAAACACAGACACATCGGGAGATGACGCAGAAGCCGCAGACAGCGCGTGGGAAGAAATTCAGGAAACGGGGACGCTCGTTGTGGGAACGTCCGGGACGTATGCCCCTGTCACGTATCATGAAGACAATGAATTAACAGGCTTCGATGTAGAGCTTGTCCGTGAGATTGCGGACCGCCTCGGCGTTGAAGCAGAATTTACGACAATGGATTTTGACGGCATTCAGCCGGCACTTCGTAACGGCCAGATTCATTTGGCAGCCAACGACTTTGCGATTACAGAAGATCGTGAGGAAGCGTTTGAACTCACGGATCCTTACAAGTTTTCCTATGGATCTGTAATTGTTCGAGCGGAGGATGCGGATCGTTTTGAAACTGCCCGTGACCTGGAAGGGGTTCCGGTCGCTCTTGGGTCCCTTACGAGTAACTATGCACAGTTTGCCGAGAACATCGGAGCTGACGGCTCTGCCTATGACGGGGGAACAGAAGCGATTCTTCGTGACGTGATCAACGGAAACCGCGATGCGTACTTGAATGACGTCCTTGTTCTTCAGCGTACGGTTGAAGAGTTTGGCGATGATCGTCTTGTAGTGGCGGATCAGGTGAAGTACCATGCGACGGAAAGTGTCATGATGATGAGGAAAGGAAACACAGATTTAAAAGAAGCGATTGACGAAGCGATCGCTGAATTGCATGAAGATGGAACGATTGCGGCTCTGTCTGAAGAGTTCCTCGGAGCGGACGTATCGGAGCCTGCAGATACAGACGAGATCGTCGGTTTGGACGGGGAATAATAAAAGGATAAAACAAGATACAAGGGTTAAACGCTCTTGTATCTTTTTAGTGAAGAAAGAAGGGATTTGATGATTGACTGGTTTAATCAGATTCAATGGGAATATCTTTACGACCCTGAACTGGCTTGGAATTCGCTTCCACTGCTTCTGAAGGGTTTGCAGATTACGCTGATCATTGCCTTGTCGAGTATGGTGATTTCTCTTGTGCTGGGCTTATTTTTAGCCGTTGCCCGCATGTCAAAACGCTGGTTTATCCGCTGGCCGGCGAGAATGTATATCTCTTTTATGCGGGGCACGCCGCTGTTGGTGTTCCTATTTATTCTTTATTACGGCATTCCAGTGCTCGGGGTGCAGTTCAGCAGTGCGATTGTGGCTGCCATCGTAGGGATCAGCCTGAACTTTGCGGCATATAACGCCGAGGTAATCCGATCGGCCATCATGAGTGTACCAAGGGGCCAGTGGGAATCTGCGGCTTCTCTTCAAATGACCTACTGGCAGACGATGCGCCGCGTTGTCATTCCACAGGCAACACGGATTGCCCTGCCTCCAACGACGAACATCTTTTTGGATATTGTGAAAGGAACATCTCTTGCCTCTGTTATTACTGTGCATGAGTTGCTTTACAGCGCCCGTCTGGTGGCAGGACAGACGTTTGATTCCATGACGATGTACATTACGGCAGCCCTTATCTACTGGGCGGTCTGTATTGTAATCGGCTACTTCCAGGAACGGCTGGAGAAGCGGTACAACCGCTATTTAACGAAAAGGTAAAGGAGGGAATGCGTGATGATTTCTGTAGCAAAGCTGAAAAAGGTGTTTGACGGTACGACGGTGCTCAAGTCCATCGATTTTTCGGTGGAAAAAGGGGAAGTAGTGTGTCTCGTAGGCCCGTCCGGATCGGGGAAGACCACGTTGTTACGCTGTCTGAATCTCCTTGAAGTCCCGGAGGAAGGGACGGTTGCGATCGGGAAAAAGACCGTTGATTTTGGCGGGAAAAAGCTGTCACGCAAAGATACAAACGAGCTTCGGGCTTATTCAGGCATGGTGTTTCAAGGGTTTCACCTGTTTCCTCATAAAACCGTGATTGAAAACATTATCGAAGCGCCGCTGATTGTACAGGGCCGGGATAAGAATGAGCTTGTGAGAGAAGGAGAGGAGCTTCTAAAAAAGGTGGGGATGTTTGAGCACAAGGACAAATATCCTGATGCCTTATCCGGAGGACAGCAGCAGCGGGCAGCGATTGCCCGTGCGCTCATGATGAAACCGGAGGTGATGCTCTTTGATGAACCAACGTCAGCATTGGATCCCCAGACGGTGGGAGAAGTGCTCAGGGTCATGGAAGATCTGGCCCGGGAAGGGCAGACGATGGTGGTCGTGACCCACGAAATGAACTTCGCCCGTCGCGTGTCGGACAAAGTGCTCTTTATGGACGGGGGCTACATCGTGGAAAGCGGCACGCCTGAAGAGGTGCTCACCACACCAAAAGAAGAAAGAACAAGAGAGTTTCTGCAGCTTTTGGAGGAATAGATGATCAATGAAATGCCACAGCCGGAGAGGTGCGACCTCCCCGGCTGCCGCATTTTTGTGTTCAGGAAAAGTTCGGGGGTCTGTCCCCCGAACATTGCGCTGAACCTGTTGACATGTGAAGGGGAGGTGGAGTATTACCACAGGAAAGTGTGAAGGAGCGGGTTTTACACGGATTAACACAATTGTTCGGGGGACAGACCCCTGAAAGAGACCCCCCGGTTCCGACCCGGGTCCCCGGTCTTTGAGACTATCTTTTGCGGTCTTCGGGTGCAGATTGTGAAATGATGGTGTACAATGGACAGGGAGAGATTGAAAGGAGACTTTTTATGGGGTCATTTACACACTTTAATGAACAGGGCAGAGCGAAAATGGTCGACATCTCCGAAAAGAAGGAAACGGTCCGCACGGCGGCCGCCCGCTCGGGTGTCATCGTAAACAAGGAGATTTACGAGGGAATCCGGGAAGGCACGATGAAAAAAGGGGACGTTCTTGCCGTTGCCCAGGTCGCAGGCGTCATGGCTGCCAAAAACACATCCCAGTGGATCCCGATGTGCCATCCGCTGTCGCTTTCAGGCGTAGACATTCGTTTTGACTGGGACACAGAAGAAGCGTACAAGCTTCTGATCGAGGTGCACGTAAAAACGAAGGGGAGTACAGGAGTAGAAATGGAAGCGTTAACATCCGCGTCCGCCACCGCCCTCACCGTTTATGACATGTGCAAAGCCCTCGGAAAAGACATGGTCATTATGCCTACATACCTTCTTGAAAAAACAGGCGGTAAAAACGGCGACTTCAAGAGAGAAGAATAACGTTCTTTTGCTCGGCAGGCTCTGGCATTACCCGGGTCACGAGCCCTATATAAATAATACCGCAGCTATTTCGTATAAAAGGCAGGCCTGCCTTTGAGGGAAAGGGAGAGAAGTTGCGAGGTTGGAGGCGAACATATGGATAACTTTGATCAAACCAAAATACCACAGGCAACGGCCAAACGTTTGCCGTTGTACTACCGATTTTTAGAAAGCCTGCAGGCATCAGGCAAGCACCGGGTTTCCTCATCCGAACTGAGCGAAGCGGTGAAAGTGGACAGCGCCACGATCCGCCGGGATTTTTCCTATTTCGGCGCACTCGGCAAAAAGGGCTACGGCTACAATGTAAACTACCTGCTTACCTTTTTCAGAAAGACCCTCGACCAGGACGAAGTCACCCGTGTGACACTGGTAGGGGTGGGGAATCTCGGAACCGCATTCCTAAACTACAACTTTACGAAATCAAACAACACCATTATTGAAATGGCGTTTGACGTTGACGAAAGTAAAGTAGGCCAGAATATTGGAAACGTTCCCATCTATCATTTGAATGACTTTAAGGAAAAAATCGACTCTCAGGTGGAAGTGGCGATCCTCACCGTTCCCGCCCATGCCGCCCAGGGTATTGCCGACGATATCGTAGAAGCCGGAATCAAAGGCATTCTGAACTTTACCCCGGCACGGCTGAGCGTACCGGACGATGTCCGCGTCCACCACATCGACCTGTCCGTGGAGCTCCAGTCACTTATTTACTTCCTCAAACACTATCCATTGTAAAAAGAACCGTCGTCTGCTTTGAAAGCCAAAGCAGATGACGGTTTTTCACATGGGGCACTGTTTCCGGCTCCGGAAACAAGTTTTTATCCACAGCTAATCTTTGAGAATGGGAGAGGAGAAAGACATGATTACCATCAGAACTTTTGAAGAAAAAGACAAAACATTTATTCTCAAACTCGCCGCCCGCTTCGGCGAGTTTGAGCACGTGGGCTGGCGCGACCCCCGGGAGATGTCGGAAGCCCAGCTCCGACTTTCGGTCGAGTCAATCGATACAAATAAAGATCACCTTTTTGTGGCGGAGAAGGACGACGGGCGTCTGCTCGGCTATCTTGAAGTAGACGTACATACTGATTTTTTTACCCAAAAAAAGCAGGGGTATATCGCGGCCATTGCTGTATCCCGTGACGGGGAAGGGACCGGAGTCGGAAAGCGCCTGATCAAGAAGGCGGAGAGCTGGGCCCGGGCGGAAGGCTACGGGGAGCTTGTCCTCGGTGCCTTTGCCGCAAATGAGCGGGCCATCGCATTTTATAAGCGCCTCGGGTTTCAGATGGATACGGTTACGATGGTCAAAGAGCTTCGGGGCCGCGAGCAGGATTAACAGATTCATGGTATGATAGAAAGAGGTATTTCGTGTAGCGAAATGAAGCAAAACAAAAGCAGGTGACTCTCACGTGGCTAAAATTCCACATAAATGGATTGTGTTATTCGCGGTATTGCTCGGAACGTTTACGATTATTTTAAACAACAGCATGTTAAACCCCGGCGTCCCCCACCTGATGGACGTGTTTGATGCCGATGCGGTCGCAACGGGCTGGGTGATCACCATCTTCATGGTCACGATGGGAATCACCATGCCTCTCACCGGCTACCTCGGCGACAAGTTCGGGAAAAAGAATCTGTATCTCTTCGGGCTTCTGCTCTTTGTCCTCGGCTCGATCCTCGGGTCAATGAGCTGGAACCTGTCGTCGCTGATTTTGTTCAGGGGACTTCAGGGAATCGGCGGCGGATTTATTATGCCGTTGTCTCTCGTGTTTCTTTTTGAAGTGTTCGAGAAACGTGAGCGGGGCATGGCCATGGGCATCTGGGGCATCGCCGCCATGATGGCGCCTACGATCGGACCGACGCTGGGGGGCGTGATCATCGAGCTCGGCACCTGGCAGTGGTTGTTTCTCTGTAACGTGCCTACCGGTGTTCTCGGACTGATTTTTTCGTCGATTTATTTGAAGAAAAGCAAGCCGAACAAAAACATCACCTTTGACGGCAGCGGCTTTGTGACGGTGACGATCGGGGTGGGCTCGGTGCTCTTTGCCCTCGGGCGGATCAGTGAGCTCGCCCACCTGACCAATCCGGTCAACATCTCACTCATCGTGATCGGTTTTGCGGCCTTGGCGCTGTTCGTGAAAATTGAGAACGGCAAAGAACAGCCGCTGCTTGATTTGTCGATCTTTAAAATTAAGCCGTATACGATCAGCATTTGGATCGGAATTGTGAGTTCCATCAGTTTGTTCGGAGGAATCTTCCTGATCCCGCTGCTCGTACAAAACGTTTATGGCTACGGGGCGATTATGACGGGACTGGTGTTTTTGCCGTCGGCGCTGTTGATGGGGCTCTGCATGACGATCGGCGGACGGATTCTGGACAAGCGGGGACCGTCGGGCGTGGTGACGGCTGGGCTTGCCCTTTCATTTACGGGGACGATCATGTTCGGGTTCATCTCCATGGAGACGGCCCTCTGGGTATTGTTTGCGCTGAACGCGCTGCGGGGGATCGGCATGGGCTTCAGCATGATGCCGTCCACGACGACGGGAATGAACGCGATTCCCGAGCAGATGATTTCGCGGGGATCAGCCATGAATAATGTATTGAGGCAGATGAGCTCGGCACTCGGAATCGTGTTTATGAGTGTGTATTTCGAAGTGCGGCGGGCCCAGGTGATGGGCGCGAACGGCATGTCGCTGGAGGAAGCGAGTCTTAAAGCCATCACAGAAGGATTTATCGTCATTTCCGTGCTCCTGCTCGTCTCGATACCGGCGGGCTGGGTGCTGGGGCGCGAAGTGAAGAAGCATGACGCGCGGGAGAAGTCTGCGTGATGATTTGTTGAGCGGCTTCCTTTTTATAGAGGAGGTCTTTTTTTGTGTGAGTGGCAGAATTAAAGAGATTTGCGGCAGAAAAAAGAGGGTTATCGGCAGAATAAAAGACGTTTTCGGAAGAATTATCGTTGTTTTTGGAAGAATTGTCACGGGGGGATGGATGCGATGATGATAAAAAAGGTGATGGTAATTGGAGAGCGGTTTCCCTTTTTATAGAGGGGGGGCGTTTTTTGTGTGAGTGGCAGAATTAAAGAGATTTGCGGCAGAAAAAAGAGGATTATCGGCAGAATAAAAGACGTATTCGGAAGAATTATTGTTGTTTTTGGAAGAACTGTCACGCGGGATGGATGTGGTGATGGGAAAAATGGTGATGATTATTGGAGAGCGGTTTCCCTTTTGGAGAGGGAGGCTGTTTTTTTGTTGTGCTCAGCTCTTAGGGGTGAATTAATTGGAGTTAGGGGGGAATAAACAGAGCTTAGGGGTGAATTAATTCGTCTTAGGGGAGAATTTTTCTCCCTTAGGGGTGAATTCGATCTTAAGGGGAAATTATCAGTATTCAGGGAGAAAAAAATGCCTTAATTATTTGGTTTTAGGGGGAAATTACGCTTTCTTAGGAGGAAGTGACCCGGATGGCATCTATGGATGATATAATAATTACAGAAAATTCCTCCAACTTTGCGAAGAATGGAGTTAGCTGATGACATTAAAGGAAGAATTAAAGAGTTTGCGGGAATACAAGATACATAGAAGCGATGAACGAATCTCCCGATTGCTTGAGCCTATGCTGCAGCACATTGGCTCTCCTGATCCGAAGCTTAGAGACGGGCTTATTTACAGCACGTTTGCGAAGTGGGCAAAAGACGATTGCCTGACGGACGAGCAGCTTCAATTTTTGCTGACCACTTGTGTCGGGGAGTCGCATCTCTTTTACCATATTGGGAAGTGCGGGGACGATTCGGTGTTTACGCGCTCGTTCTCTGCTCTTGTCATTGCGGCGATTATGCAGAAGGATCGCGAGCGGAGGGCATTGCCGGCGGAAGTGGTGAAAGAAACCTTGGAGAAAACGCTGCTCTATTTGGCGCGGGAAAAGGATGTCAGGGGCTTTGTGAAAGGAAAGGGGTGGGCTCACAGCATTGCTCACGGGGCTGATTTGCTCACATCTGTGACCCTGCATCCTTCTGTCAGCATGGAGTGTCACGAAGACATTCTGCAGGCCGTGCAGGACTGTTTATTTAAAAAAGTCACGTATGTCGATGACGAAGATGAGCGGCTGACGTTCGTGATTGAGGCTCTTTTGGATAAAGGGATCGCTGCTGCTCAGTTAGAGCAGTGGATTGGAAAAACCTCTGAAAAGCTGGAAGAGTATCTTCGTGAGGAAGGGCATTCGCTGCATTTTTACCGGACAAAGACGAATGTGATGAACTTTTTCAAAACGGTTTATTTCAGGATTACGTTGCTACAAGTTCGAAAACAGATTGAAGAGCGAATTGAGTACTGGCACCGGAAACTTTACTAAACGAGGGGAATCGACATGAAGATACGAGAGCTGATGGAAAACGAACATCCCCCGATGGACTTGCTTCTACTGGCGGATCCTTCACGAGAAAAAGTAGAGAGGTACCTGCGAGAAGGGGAATGCCGGGTCGCTGAGGTGTCAGGTGAAGTCATTGGGGTTTATGTGCTCGTCAAAACAGGTGCGGGGCGTGTGGAACTGATGAACGTTGCGGTGAAGGAGTCGGAGCACGGCAAGGGTATTGGGAAAAAGCTGATCCTGGATGCGATTGATCGGGCGAGGGAAGCTGGTCTTCATACGATTGAAGTCGGAACGGGGAACTCTAGTATCGGGCAGCTCGCTCTTTACCAGAAGTGCGGGTTTCGGATTGTCGGTGTGGAGCAGGATTTCTTTGTGAAGCATTATGATGAGGAAATCTATGAAAACGGGATCCAGTGCCGGGATATGGTGCGGCTTGCGCTGGAGGTGCAGTAGTTGAAGTACATAATAATGAAACCGCATAAGAGCAACTACCCGGATCCTATTACCCTCAGTAAGGGAGAAAAGGTTCGGACAGGCAGAATCTATGAAGGTCCCGAGGGCTGGGAGAACTGGATTTACTGCACAACCGTGAACGGCGAATCTGAAGGATGGGTGCCGGCGCAGATTATTAATGATCATGTCATAACGGAAGATTATTGTGCGAAAGAGCTGAATATCGATGCCGGCGAACAGGTGGAAGTGGTGAAAGAGCTGAATGGCTGGTTGTGGGTAAAGAATGTGAGGACCGGGGAAGAAGGGTGGATTCCGCGGGAGGCTGCGAAACTGATCCAGGGGGACGAGACATGAAGCAAATCATCGCTATGGGAGGGGGAGGATTTTCCATGGAGCCCAATAACCCTCTCCTCGATAATTATATTTTAAAGCAGGCTTTATCAGATAAACCAAAGGTCTGCTTTGTTCCTACTGCAAGTGGAGACGCGGAGGGCTATATTGAGCGGTTCTATAAAAGCTTCATGAAACTTAATTGCGAGCCTTCACATTTGTCGTTATTTAAACCGCCTGCTGAAGATTTAAAGGCTTTTATTTTGGATAAAGATATTGTTTATGTGGGTGGGGGAAACACGAAGAACCTGCTTGCTCTCTGGAAAGAGTGGGGTTTGGAACAGATATTACATGAGGCATGGGAGAAAGGTGTTATTCTGGTGGGTCTCAGTGCCGGTTCGATATGCTGGTTTGAAGAAGGCGTAACCGATTCGTTCGGGAGTAAGCTTGCACCATTAAAGTGCCTCGGCTTTTTAAAGGGAAGCAATTGCCCTCATTACGACGGGGAGGCTGAACGGCAACCTGCTTACCGGCACTTCGTTGATTCGGAACAAATAAAAGGTGGGTACGCCACGGACGATGGTGTTGCCCTTCATTTTATAGGAAAAGATCTGCACAGAGTGGTTAGCTCAAGGCGTAACGCCAGAGCATATTCATTGTCAGTCGGCGGAGGAGAAACGCCCCTCACAACAGAATACCTTGGGGAGGTGAAGTCTGGTGGACAACGTCATTGATTATTATACGCAGTTTGATGAGTGGGGGCGCCTTGAACGGGAGCCGATTGAGTTTCAGGTGAATATGCATTACATAAGGAAGTACCTCCCTAAGTCCGGTATGGTTCTGGATAACGGTGCCGGGCCTGGGAAGTATGCGATGGCGCTTGCGGAGGCCGGGTTTCAAATGACACTGACAGATTTTACCCCGAGGCTTGTGGAGGTTGCGGAAAAGAAAGCGGAGGAGCTGGGCTTAACAGAAGCGTTTAACGGGTTTCATGTTGCTGACGCAAGGGACTTGAATGTTTTTGAACCGGGCAGATTTAACGCTGCGCTAATGATGGGGCCGATGTACCACTTGCAGGAAGAAGAGGATCGTTCTAAGGCAATCAGTGAGTTAAAGAGGGTAACCAAAAAAGACGGCATTGTGTTTGTGGCGTTTATGCCGAGATCGAAGCATGTCCTCACGTCATTGGAGAATCCTGAGCAATTGAAACCGAACCATACACTTGAGGGCATAAAGAATTTTTCTGAAACAGGGTGCTTTGATCACCAGGACAAAGGCCGGTTTACAGGTGCCTACTATTCTGAGGTGAAAGACATCAAGCCGTTTATGGAGGCGCAGGGTTTTGAAACGCTGGAACTTATCGGGTCAAATCCCGGTGCACTTTTGAAAGATGACACTTGGGGAAGTTGGCTGGGGAAAGAAGAGCTGGTGGAGATTCTTATCGGTCTGGCTGCAGATCCGTATCTGCTCGGTGCTTCCTCTCACTTACTTTACATAGGAAGGAGAATGTAGGATGAAAAACAAAACACTGGTTCAGTTTGAGAAAGCGGCAGACGAGTTTGCGGGGTTAAAAGAGGTGCCGGAGGAGGCTTTGACGGAGCCTCTTGATGTAGGGAAGTGGTCGCCGCGGGAAGTGATTTGCCATATGTATTACTGGGATAAGTTTAATAAAGAGCAGATGGTGCCGCACATGGCGGACGGGGCGAGGCTGCCGGCGTTTCCGGATCACGATGCACATAATGCGGAGGGGCTTGAGTATTTGAAGTCGTGTAAAAAACCGGAAGAAGTGATTGATCTTTTTGTAGAGATGCGAAAAGCGCTTGTTGCGGAGTTTGAGGTGTTGAATCCGGATATGCGCTTTACCATTGGGACCGGGAAGCGGCAGTTTTCGCCGGAGAGCTTTGTGAAGATGTTTGTGAAGCACGATCAGCATCATTTGAAGCAGCTTGAGGCTGCCGGGGTAAAATAAAAGTTGTTGCAGGAAGAATTAATTGTGTTTTTGATAGTATTAATTTCATTTTCGAAAGTATTAATCCCGGCTTGGGAAGAATCAACATAAAAAGAGCGCTGCTCCTAGTCCGGAGCTGCGCTCTTTTTTATTTTTTTTCGTTTTTCTTTACCCGCCGGGCCATTCCGAAGAAGCGGAAGGCGATGACGTAGTCGATGGTGGCGACGACGATGAGAATGATGGTGAGAAAATCCCATCCGTCGGTGCGGGCGTTTTGCTGTGTTGCCAGGAAGACGAACATGGTGGCAATGGAAAAATACAGTACGGCCCAGAACATGGGTGACTTGCGCATTAGATTAATCCTCCAATAAACATGATGACTGCCTGCAGGTTAAGGGCCTGCTGCTCCTGAAGTTCGATGATCCGCTCGATTTCCTCGCGGTAGACAACCTGTACAAGCATGACGAAGCCGTTGATACCAGCGTGTGCAATAATTGGTACGATGATACGTTTTGTTTTGACATACAGGTACGAGAACACGATCCCCATAATCAGGTAGACGAGGAGGTTCTCGAAGTCGACGTGGACGACGGCGAACAGGAGTCCGCTTCCGAGTGCACCGATCCAGAAGCCGAAGCGGCGGTAAAGGGAGCCGAATATGACCTGACGGAAGACGATTTCTTCCATTATAGGAGCGAAGATCGCAACGGCAATGGCCATCAGGGGCACGGCGGTGGCGATGTTCACGATGTGCTCGGTGTTTTCGGAGCCCGGCTCGGTGCCAAACAGGTTGATCTGTATCAGGTTGGCGACCATCTGGGCCACGAACGCGAGCGCGATCCCGATGACGGACCAGGTGATGGTAGTTCCGATGGCGGATTTGCTGCGGAGATCAAAGTCCCCGTCATGCTTCAGACTCGAATAGCTTAAGAGAGCGATAATGACCGTACCGATGGAGAAGCCGATGAGAATCGCGTATCCCTGAAGAGCTTCAGGAGAGTCGGCAATCCCGGTGCCGCTGAGCAGCGGAATCGTCACGAGTGGTGATAACTGCACGAGAATGAAGGCAACGAGAATAATCCAGTATCTTTTTGTCAAAGTGATGTCTCCTTTATGTTTTAGCTGTGTATTTTGAAATTCGGCAAGGGGAAGGAGCCGGACGCGCTCTTCCTTTGCGTATATGTATCGCTTCATATTGTAACATAGTACGTGCTTCGAGCTGAAAAAGAACGGTTTGGCCTGATTTTGTATGCGCTGTCAGAGGATGAAGCAGGTGCCGGGGAAACGTGACGTTTCCGCAGATATTTTTACCAAAAAAATAAACGAAAACACTTGCAAAAAAATTGTGAGACGATTATTATAGGAATTGTGTTAGCACTCATTCAAACCGAGTGCTAATAACCAGACTAAATTAAATCAGCGCAGATCGGCCGAAAAGGCTTGAACTGTCGCAAATACATTAAGGAGGGTGTTTTCCTTGTTAAAACCATTAGGAGATCGTCTTGTTATTGAATTGGTAGAGCAAGAAGAAAAAACGGCTAGCGGGATCGTACTTCCGGATTCTGCAAAGGAAAAGCCACAAGAAGGTAAGGTTGTAGCTGCAGGAAGCGGACGCGTAACGGATAACGGTGAGCGCGTGGCACTTGAAGTGAAAGAAGGCGACAACATCATCTTCTCTAAGTATTCCGGTACTGAAGTAAAGTATGAAGGTAAAGAATATTTAGTCCTGCGTGAAAGCGACGTTCTGGCTGTCATCGGCTAAGGATTTGCGTTTCATAAAAAACGCAGCTTCGTAGGCGCATGAAACGATAACCACCACAGGCGGATTTGGCGCCTACATATAAAACAAAAATTACAGGAGGTTTTTTACCATGGCTAAAGAGATTAAATTCAGCGAAGACGCTCGCCGCGCGATGAAGCGCGGGGTTGATGCACTTGCAGATGCGGTAAAAGTAACGCTTGGACCGAAAGGACGTAACGTTGTTCTTGAGAAAAAATTCGGTTCTCCATTAATTACTAACGACGGTGTTACAATCGCGAAGGAAATCGAGCTTGAAGACAACTTCGAAAACATGGGTGCGAAGCTTGTATCCGAAGTAGCAAGCAAAACAAACGACATCGCAGGTGACGGTACGACTACGGCAACTGTTCTTGCCCAGGCGATGATCGCGGAAGGTCTTAAGAACGTAACATCCGGAGCTAACCCAATGGTTATCCGTAAGGGTATTGAAAAAGCGACGAAGGTTGCTGTTGAAGAGCTTAAGTCCATCTCCAAGCCAATCGAAGGCAAGGACTCCATCGCCCAGGTAGCTTCCATCTCTGCTGCTGACGATGAAGTCGGCCAATTGATCGCTGAAGCTATGGAGCGCGTTGGAAACGACGGCGTTATCACAGTGGAAGAATCAAAAGGCTTCACGACTGAGCTTGAAGTGGTTGAAGGTATGCAGTTCGACCGCGGATACGCGTCTCCTTACATGGTGACTGACTCTGACAAAATGGAAGCGGTTCTTGAAGATCCGTATATCCTTATTACTGATAAAAAGATCGGAAACATCCAGGAAGTTCTTCCTGTTCTTGAGCAGGTTGTTCAGCAGGGCAAGCCAATCCTTATCATCGCTGAAGATGTTGAAGGGGAAGCTCTTGCAACACTTGTTGTAAACAAACTTCGCGGAACATTCAATGCTGTTGCTGTTAAAGCACCAGGATTCGGTGACCGTCGTAAAGCGATGCTTGAAGATATCGCAACACTTTCCGGCGGGGAAGTTATCACAGAAGACCTCGGTCTTGATCTTAAATCTGCGAACATTACGCAGCTTGGGCGCGCAGCGAAAGTCGTTGTATCCAAAGACAACACAACAATCGTTGACGGTGCTGGTGACGCAGCTGAAATCGCAAACCGCGTAAACCAAATCAAAGGTCAGCTCGAAGAAACAACGTCCGAGTTTGACAAAGAAAAACTTCAAGAGCGCCTTGCTAAGCTTGCCGGCGGTGTTGCAGTCGTTAAAGTCGGTGCAGCTACTGAAACTGAGCTTAAAGAGCGTAAACTCCGCATCGAAGACGCCCTCAACTCTACTCGCGCAGCAGTAGAAGAAGGTATCGTTTCCGGTGGTGGTACTGCCCTTGTGAACGTCATCAACGCTGTTAAAGCTGTTGAAACTGACGGCGACGAAGCAACTGGTGTAAACATCGTTCTTCGCGCACTTGAAGAGCCGGTACGCCAGATCGCTCACAACGCAGGCCTTGAAGGCTCCATCATCGTTGAGCGCCTGAAAAACGAAGAAGTGGGCATCGGCTTCAACGCAGCCAACGGCCAATACGTAAACATGGTTGAAGCAGGAATCGTTGACCCAACTAAGGTAACACGTTCCGCGCTTCAAAACGCAGCATCCGTAGCAGCCATGTTCCTAACAACAGAAGCTGTAGTCGCTGACCTTCCAGAAGAAGACGGCGGCAACCCAATGCCTGACATGGGCGGAATGGGTGGCATGGGCGGCATGATGTAAGCTTCCACAGGATGTGGTGACTTAGGCGTTGCAACAGGACGTTGCGGTCATAGTCCGAGATCCGCTTAAAACCACCCTCTGGCTGAAGCCGTTGAATAAAAAGACCTCATTGATCTGTTTAAAATACAGGTTAATGAGGTTTTTTGTATATAAAGATTTATCTGAAGGGGTTACGTGCGATGTACTGACCTGACTTTCCAAATAATTAGCTTTCAGGCTTTGTTCGCCAAAAATAGCGTTGCAACCACTGTAATGGCTCCTGAAATTAGGAGGTTTAAGGGTAAAATATAGGCTATTTTCTTTAGGTCCTTTGAATAGAATCATAGAAGTAAAAAGTCCTTCTATCGAATGTTAAATAAGAATGGAAAAGTATAACTTTCGGCATGGTATAATAGTTTTAGTTAATTAAAACTAAATAAGGGGTGATTGAACAGTGGAAACGTTTTTAGGGTTGTTAACGTTAATGGCTTTAGGAGGTATGGTAGTCTTTTTTGTCCTTGCCTTTGTGAAAGGAAAGAGTACTAGACTTAGGAACTTTGCAAAATCAGGTGTTTGCCTGGTCACACTTATCATCCTCGCACTGATTGGTTCATCGATAGGGGAAAAAACCCCTGTTACTCAAGAGGTTACAGCTGAAGCTTCCGCAGAAGGTATTGAAGCTGAAGAGAAGATTAAACAGGAAGAAGCTAAGGAAGCTGAGGAGCAGGCACAAAAAGAGCAAGAAGAACAAGAAGAACAAGAAGCTAAAGAGGCTGAAGAAAAAGCACAGATAGAGAAAGAAGAGCAAGAAGCGAAGGCACAGGCGAAGAAAGAAGAGGAAGCCAAGAAAGAAGAAGAGGAACGTAAGGCTAAAGAAGAACAAAAAGCTAAAGAGGAGGCAGAACGTAAAGCTAAAGAAGAACAAGAAGCTAAAGAAGCTGAAGAAGGCAGCTTAACTGTTTCCCAAGAGCAGGCGACTTGGATGGCTCAAGACTATTTGAATTACACAGCATTTTCTAAATCAGGATTGATCAATCAACTAGAGTTTGAGGGTTTTAACACAGAAGATGCAACATATGGTGTAGAAAACATCGCGGTTGATTGGCAAGAACAAGCCGTTCAGATGGCTCAAGACTATCTGAATTACACGGCATTCTCTAAATTAGGATTGATCGATCAGTTAAAGTTTGAGGGTTTTAGCACAGAAGATGCGACGCATGGTGTAGAAAGCATCACGGTTGATTGGCAAGAGCAAGCCGTTCAGATGGCTGAAGACTATTTGAATTACACTTCTTTTTCAAAACAGAGTCTAATTGACCAATTGATCTTTGAAGGGTTCAGCACGGAACACGCAACATACGCTGTCAATCAAGTTGGTTTGTAATAGATACAATAAGTTAAGGGGGTAGCTATAAGCTACGCTCTTTATCATGTGATGTGGACGGTTCCAACGCTCCTCACAATTCTAAAGTGTTGACTTCTTTTGATTCTAAAAGGGGTCAACACTTTTTTATGTAAATTATTTATACAATATTTTCCCCACTCCCCCTTCCTAACAGGAAGCGCCAGAACCGTCCCCACACTTCTTGAGTCGTTAGCGAGGATCATGTGCTGGCGGAAGCTCGTGGTGAAGGGCCTTTGGGGATGAGCATGGGAGGGACGGTTGTAGCCAATGGGGTGTACGTTGATAAATAGGAATAACAAATTGCTTTGGCCCTTTAAGAAATTGTAAGAGATTAGTTTCCGTTGCTTTCATTTAATTCACCTCATTTGGCTTTATACCTTAATTATATCAAAGTATTAATTTGATACTGAATTCAAGAAGAGTTGAAACCAGTTCATTCTCAACCCAATAATGAGAAGTGAGTTTTTTTCTTAATGTCCATAGAGGAGAGAGTAATAGCCAGATCATATAGGCGTGATTCGCAATGCAATAAAACTTAGGGCAATATAATCCCTAAGCTTTTTTGCGTTCTATTTAGTTGCGTTTTTTAAGACTTTCTTTCCCAAATCTGAACCATTTCACATTTAAAGGAGTTCCTTCCTCTTTCAAGAAACCATCTGCTCCCCAGCAGATGCTTTGGTCACTTTCGGTTTGATATAAATAATACTTCCGATAAATAAGGCTAGTATAGAAAGGAAGATTGTCATTCCTACCACACCAGCGGCGTGGAGAGATTCATAGAACAATCCGTTAACGACAAGCAGCGCTGCAAGGGTAGTCAACACTACTGCTCCTTTTACAGAGCGCTTGTTGGTAATCTTCCAATTTCCATAGTTGAAAGCAACGGTAAATAGCACCATGATGAGAATGTTGACGCTCATCCCTACCCAAACCGGGTGGATGTTCAGGAAGAAATCAGATGGGTGCCAATTGCTTAAGTGGTACCAGATTAAGCCTGCTGAGAATCCGCCAAATAATGCGCCGAGGACGGCTCGTTTTGTGACAAGCGGCCAGAATAAAGCAGCGACTACTGGTGCGAAGGTGGCAGAGTTTCTCATTGTCCAGGCGAGTACATTCCACCAGGCGGCTTGTTCTGTGCGCAGGAAGCCGAAGATGATCATGAGTCCTGTCAGTAACAGCAGCGACCATTTTGTATATTTAACAAGCTGTTCTGGAGAAGCGCCAGGGAAAATGGCGCTTCCGACGTCTTTACCAAGACTGGTGGCCCCTGAGAACTGACAAGGCGCTCCCCATCCGAGAGCACAAGCCCAGATACCTAAGAAGAACAGGCCGACGAATGGAGCGGGCAGTACTTCCATTAAATATTGTGGAAGAGCAACGAGACCCAGGCTGGCGTCTGGAACGACCGCAGCTGCAGACAAGCCAAATAGAATACCTAATAGAATGAAAGGAACACTCATCACTTCTGCAACGATTAAGCCTTTGCGTCCTTCTTCAGGTGTTTTACAAGATAAGGCCATCTGAAATGCAGCTTGCGCTAAAATCACGTTTACCAGGAAAGTGGCAAACCATACAAGGATCACTTGAAGGCCAGCGCCTCCCCAATCAAACATGTTCGGCTGATCGGCTGCAAGCTGCTGCAAGCCGGAAATGCCTGGGTTGATAAAGAATGCCACGGTCCCAATGATAAACATGATGGCAAAAACAAACGTGTTCATCGTTTGTGTAAATGCTACAGCCCACATACCGCCTGCCTGTAAATAAACAAATAGTAAGAGAGCTGTAAAAGCCACGGATAAGGATAACGAAACGCCAGTAAACACATGGAAGGCAGAAGCAAAAGCAATCGCTGTAGCTACGGACCACATCGGAAAGGCAAACGCCGTGATAGTGCCTGATAAAGCTTTAGCACGTCTGCCGAATTGATCACCGATTAATCCTGTGATCGTGACGATTAACTTTTCCCGGAATGATTTAATTAATAATAAGGCAATCAGTAAGACTTGTACTGTTTCTGCGACCCCGTACCAAATCGCTGAAATTCCTGTCAGGTAGGAAAGCTCGACTATCGATATGTACGTTGATCCGGAGAAGAGTCCGGTAATACAAAAGGCAACCGTCCACCATCTGAATGTCCGGCCTCCCACAAAATACTGCTCACCACGGTTGGCTTTCCGTTTCGCCACGTTACCGACGATGATGAGGGCGAGGGTGTATAATACGGCAAGTGAAATGACCCAGAATCCATATGAACTCATGTTTGTTCCTCCTTGATGATGTTCCAGATCACTTCAATTTCTACACCTGCATCCTTAAACAGGTTGTATGAGGGACAGCGTTTTTGAACGCGTTGAATAAATTCTTCTTCGTCTACATCTTCCTCTGCAAATGTAACGTCTAGCTGAAGCGTCACCGTTTGAAAGTGCTGGTTCACATCAGCTGTCCCAAACAATCCTCTGCGATCGATGCCTCCGCTCGAAGAAGCATCGAGCTTTACAATCGTTAACCCTTTTTCCTTCGCCACCATTTCAACAACGATCATGAAACAGCCGTTTAGCGAGCCAATGATATACTCCATAGGTGTTAATGCTTCATTTAATCCGCCAAGCTTCTCTGGTTCATCAATCGTAAACGTGAAATCCCGAATCGCGTGCTCATTCTGATACGGGTTGGTACGCTTGCTTTGTGTGTCGATGGAACGTAATTCCGTGTTATTCTGTGTCTGCTGATCTGCCATTTAATTTTCCCTCCCTTTTAAAACATAAAAAACCCTTCTACTTTTCTGTAAGAAAAATAGAAGGGTTGATTTAAACGTCCCGACTCTTATCTTTCAGACAGAAAGTGTCTGCTGGAATGAGCACCTTGTTTTTAAACAGGTTGCCGCGGGATCAAAGGACCAGGTTCCTCCACCGCTCTCGATAAGAATTTTATGAATTTAACGATTATTCTACTCGTATAGTGAATCGTCTGTCAACCGTTAATTTTCTTATTACAAACCGGGCACTAAAGCGGATTGCCCGTGGGACAGTCAGCCACAAGTTGGTGTTGTCGTCCAGTTCAGCATTCTTCCTTCCCTGGCACCATTATCTGAAAAATAAAGCAGAGTGAAACGACGAGGCAAAATAATAGGAAGCGCCAGAAACGTCCCCATACTTCAATTTCAGGTGAAAAATGCCAAGGAAAAGAATTTTTTCTTTGATGAATCCACCCAGTTTGGGCTCATGGGCAAGTTTCGAAAAGGATCTTCGGGCAATACGTTAGTTGTATAGGTTGAAGGTGGTGTGAAGATGGGCAGGCGAATAAAGCATACAGACCGTGACGTAGAGTCGTTGGCGAGGATCATGCTGTCGGAAGCGCGCGGGGAAGGATCTACAGGAATGAGCATGGTAGGGACGGTTGTGGCCAATCGGGTGGAGGCCGACTGTGAACCTGACTTTAAAAATCTACGCAATATCAGGCATGCGATTTATCAGGTAATCCCTGGTACCGGAATTCCTCATTTCGAGCCCGTCTTAAACGGGTCTTTGTATACACAGCGTCCCGATGAAGGTGATCTCCAGAGGGCGAGGGATCTGCTGCAAGGATACCGGGACCCCCAGGCCAGAATGAGCTTGTGGTTTTTTAACCCAAGTCCCGGGCAATCCTACCGGGACCCTTGTACTCCCACAATGCCAAGATCACCCATGACACAGTTCGAGTTTGCATATAGAAATCATTGCTACTATGTCGGTGTACCGGGCTATTGCACAGAGTTTTACGGTTAAATAAAGATAGGAGCTGAGCTTCACATGACATTTGGAAACGCAAATTATTATCCGACGAATTGTTCTCAAAGTTATTATCCCGCTTCCAGAATGCAGGGGCAGACCGCACAACAACAAGGTGGCTTCCCGCCTTCCGGACCGTCTTTTCTCACCCCGGTAGTTCCATTAGGGACAGGACAGCAATTACAATTCGGTGTGATGGAAGAATCATTTATTGAAAATATCCTTCGCTACAATAAAGGTAAGATTGGTACCTTCTATTTTACTTACCAAGGGAACAGCAGATGGAATGCGATGGTTTACCAAGGGCGCGTGGAAACGGCAGGCCGTGATCATATTATCATCAGCGATCCGGCCAGCGGGAAACGTTACCTGCTTATGATGGCTAATCTCGATTGGGTAGAGTTCGAGGAACGAATCAACTACCCTCACACTGAAATTAACCCGGCAATCCAGGAGACGATGGAGATATCGGAATAGAGGCTTGGAGGAAACAGTCTCTCATGAAGTAAAAAACGGTGCCAATGATCGCCTTTCGATCGTTGGCACCGTTTTGTTGATTTGGTGGTTTCAAAAGTATAAGGATGACCGGGCAAATCAGGAGATTCATTCCCGGTTTTCTGTACTTCCTGAGTCGGCCTGCTTCACACTGAGTACGGTGATTGTAAGCAGGATGATGACCATTCCAAGAACTTGAATAAGGGTCAAATGATCTCCGAGAAGCAGAACGCCAAATAATGAGGCTGTCACCGGCTCTACCATTGCGACCATGGAAGCATTTGCCGGGGTCGTCCGCCGAATGCCGATTACATAAAAGATAAATGAAATTCCAGCCCCCACGATCCCTAACAGAAGAAACCATCCTATGTCGCTTGATGTCACCACACGAACTGTTTCTTCAGTATCTGCAATAAGAAAGAGGATGACACAAAATGAAAAAAAGGCGATGGTTAAGATGGTCTGCGGTTTTCCGATCGCAGAGGCATTTTTAAACCCGAATATAAACAGTGCATAGAAAAGACCGGCACCAAGGCCCATTGCCGCCCCTAGAAAACTCACTGAAACCTCTTCGGGATTGTAGGCCCCTGTAAGGAGGATAATCCCCATAATGACACCGGCGATGCAGCCCCATTTAAACAAAGTTGAACGCTCGATTCCGAATAAAAAAGAGATTAAAAGGACGAAGACAGGTGCGGTGTACATTAAAGTAGCGGCAACCGCAATACTTGCGGCTTCGATACTGAGAAAATAAAACGAAAAATTCCCGGCAACCCCAATACCTGCCAACAGAGACCATATATAAAAACGAGTGGAGAAGGTCCAATTTTGTTTATAGCGAAAGAGAAACCAAGCAAAAAAGAAAATAAAAGCAACAGCCCCCCGGTAAAAGGAGATCACAATCGGATCCCAGCCCTTGTTCATTAAAATATCGCCAATGCCACCACTAATGCCCCAGCATATAGCGGCCAGCATAACTAATCCTACACCTGCATACCTCATCGTGTGCCTCCTGAATATAAGAAATAATACGTATTTTTGATTGCGTTATAAAAAACCTAGCGTGAACTTATTAAGGGGGAGAAAATTCTCTTAACACTCCTAATCAACCATAGGTTTTTTAAAAGGTATTTACGCTAATTCCTTTAAGTATTCGTGCCTAAACCTCATTCAGTCTGGACTGCAAAATGAAAGGGCTCCGGTACCAAGCTGTAGAATAGGTAAAACCCCCTCAATGGTCTCTTTTGCAGAGATTAAAGAGGGGGTTTTGTGTTGGTATGGTTCTCTCGATTAATTAAAAGAACCGTCACTATGTTTAGCTTCTATGTTTATTTGGCGGGAATGAAAACTATTACTTTATTAGAAGTTGCTTACCGCCCGATCCGGATCGGCCGGTCCATCATGATCAAGGGCATCAAACACAAACTTGTAGGACAACGGGTCATATACGATCTCTTGATGACCTACCGGGCTTAAAGGATAGTAGTCTTGTATTGTAATGTTGGATACCTGGGTGGCAGGACCCTCCAGGAATGCAGAATCATAAGGGACAACGACCTGATCGGTTGTTGTCGTTATCACCGTGTAAGAGACATTGCCAGGGGTTTCATTACCCTGTTCAAGTTTTCAAGAAACTCTGAACCGGTTAATTGCTGCTGGCAGGCAGTAGACGATGCGACATCAGAGACATCTGAAGTCAATCGTTTAAAACCTACAAGACCATCGGTTCCATGATTGGAGGGAACAAAAGCGATAAGGTTGTCCACATACTCCGCTCCTCCAAGATTTTTAATATAGTATCGGGGCATCATCCCTCCCTGGCTGTGTCCGACAATATCCACCTGTTCAGCGCCGGTAAGCTCCAGTACATTATCTATAAAACTACTTAATTCCTCGGCAGAATCCTCGATTGGTCCAGTAGACGCTCCTGCATGTGTGAAGCCGTAGTTCAATGCATATACACAGTGCCCTTCATTTGCAAGCACCGGGGAAAGCTTCAGCCAGTTTTGTGCACTCCGTTCAAACGTGCCCGGTACAAGGATAACCGGTTTCGGCTTGTCTTCGGTAAGCTCGCATGCCGGATCATTCGCACCAAGCGGCGGTGCCCCTTGTTCCAGCAAAAAATCCGTGTCACTTTCGGCGTTTGACAGATTCGGTATGGACAATAACATAACGAGAAGTAAACTTAAAAAACTAAAAGTATGTTTTTTCACATCTTATCCTCTTTTTTTATTGCGAGTAAAATAGACTCAGCCCCTGCTTATTCATAACATGTTATAAAAACGCTTTCACGCTGTAAACCTGCACCGGTACTGTAATTCCATCTTTGTTGAAATTACATATAAAAGTCGCTTTTTTCTATAGCGGAACCAGAGGGAAACATGTTTTCCTTCTCCAGGTAAAGGAAAGAGGGTAGAGAGAACAGAGAGGAGGATGTTCCGCTGCATGGTATCCATAATTTTAATCGGAATGACAATCCTTTTTATCTTGGCTAATCTCTATTATTTTTTTACCAGTAAATCTTATAAAAAAAGCTACTTTGATCCTGCAATGTTTTATAAATTATTTTTTGTGCTGCTTGGCGTGACCTTCGGCTTCGCAGTGCTTTATTATATTTTGTCCTTCAATGAAGTCGTCTTAAGAGTGAATGATCCGACCGGAGAAGCGGCAGAGCATACGTTTTTGAACATGCTGTACTTTAGCGGAGTCACGATCCTCTCAGTAGGCTACGGGGATTTTGTCCCTGTTGGGAGTACCAGATTATTCTCTTTGATACAGGCAGCCCTTGGTCTGCTCCTGCCAGCAGCTTACTTTATGAAAGCATTCAGCAGTGGAAGCAACGGAGAAAATAATAATTAAAGAATGATTATTTATCTTTCCATAAGTGACAATAGAAATACCTTCGTCGCTCCCCGGACAGGGGAGAGGTAGTGTCAAAATCAAGTCAACGTTTTAAGAGAGGTGTTTATCCTTATAAAGTTAATAAGGGTCTTTGTTCAACAGAGTATGGACACCAGCCGTTGAACAAGACATTTCTACTCTTTTTCATATGCTTGCCTCAACTGTGTCCTTAATGTTTACTGGGGCAAAGAACGTGAAATAGCTCCCTTACATGGATTGAACCAGGGAGGTTTTTTTATGGCAAGTGACCGTTTTTTCAGCAATACGTATGAAGAGTCACGGGCGGGGTTTCGGGATCAGTTGAAAGAAATTGAGAAATACTGGCCGAATGCCAGGCTTGAGACCTATCATATCGGGAGTGAGGAAGAGGATAATACGACCGATATTCTCGCGGCTGATGCATTGGAGGAAAAAAGGGATTTACTTATTATCACAACCGGGGAACACGGGGTTGAAGGGTTTACGGGCAGCGCTGTGTTGCAGCTCTTTATTGAAGAGTATTTGCCGGTCATTAACCCTGAAACCACAGGAATGCGGCTCGTTCACGCCGTTAACCCTTGGGGGATGAGGCATTTCAGGAGGGTGACAGAAAACAACGTAGACTTAAACCGGAATTATATTAAAGACTGGGATAAGGTAACTGGGACTGTGAATGAGGAGTTCGCCCGGCAAAAGGACGCATTTGTTCCTTCTGAACCGGTCGGGGACTTACATACACAAAAGGAGAAATTGTCCTTTCGTTTAAAGGAATCCTACACCACTGAAGAACTGGCAAAGTTAAAAGACACCCCTTCAGGCCAGTATAGATTTGAGACCGGCATTTTTTATGGGGGAAATGATTACGACGAACCGGCGGAAAAGTTGAAAAACAGATACTTAAACTGGGTCAAAGGCTACGACCATCCCGTGCATATGGATATCCATTCCGGGGGCGGGCCCAAGGATGAGTTGTCATTAATCTTTACGGAAGCGGACAGCCGGAGTGAAAACACACTCCGGGAAGAACTCTCCTATGACCATGTCATGAAAGCGCCTGAGGTGGACGGTGATTCAAACCTCTTTCTTCAGAAAGCTGTGCAGGTAGAATACCCTGATAAAAAGGCCCTTGTATGTTTATTTGAGTTTGGCACGATCGGAGAATCGCTGGATGATCTCATCTTTTGCACCCGGACGATGATCAATGAAAATCAGCTTTATTTTAAAGGTGCGGCTAAAAAAGAAGACAGAGAAGAAATTCAAAGAGATTTCGCCAGACTTTTTTACCCTCGCAAAAAAGAGTGGCAAGAGCAGGTGATTGAAAAAGGAAGGAAAGGGATAAATGCGATTCTGACGAGTGAAAAGATCCAGCTGCATTCGGTGCCTGGCACTGCAGGAACGTTGCCGGATACGTAGTTCTTTTAAAACAGGTCCCATTCTTTGTAGTTTACTTCAAAGGTGCAAAATCGAAACATTAAACAAGGGCATGGAGTTTGGTCTCCCTGCCCTTTCTACTTGCTTGTTGGACTAACGCTTACCCAATAGTTTAAGTACATTTGGGTACTCTTTATGAGTGTCAGATTCTTCAACTACCGCTCCCGTTCCTTTAAGAAGAGGTGGGTATTTTTAATTTGCCTGAAATGGTGACAATCGTGTTGCGCTAATCCTTTAAGATATTCATACAAAGAAAGAGTTGTTTCTCCGATGGTAAAGTTTTTCACCCAATATTCATCAGGGATTTCATTGATTTTTTTATAAAGTTCATTTCGAGTAGAAATAAAGTTCTCTATCGTTGTTAGTTGATTTTCACGTCTACTAATAGCTGCTGAATCTAAATTCATTTTTTTGCTGTCCGGACCTTTTGGAAGTTCATCTTTTGAAAATAGATATGGTAAGCGCTTGTGTATAATAAATTCATCCCAAGGTTTAAAATGACCAATTATTTCTGCAATCGTCCATTTACCCTCTTCAATCTCCGTTCTCCATTCTTTTTCACTCAATTCTTCCAAGGATTTTACAAAAGTTATAGAATCTAATTGGTGCTTACTAATTTCAACTTTATATTTATTCACCAAATTCCCTCCCTTTTTTAATCTTTCGTTCAAGCTCCATTTGTATTAGTCAAATTAGAAGTAAGGGGTTACCTTCTTTACAAGGAAATCTTGCACGGTCAAGAAAATTATCCAACCACCCACTCCCAAACCTATCGATATAAATAATGATAAGGATGCTTTTAATGAAATGACAACGATGATTAATAGCACAGCAGTAGCAGGAAACCCCCATAGGACACCCAAAGCAAATTTACTCAGATTGGTTGTTTGTTCTCCTTGAATAGAAAGCCATAACAAACTCAGTAAACTCACTAAGGGTAAAGCGGCAATGATCCCCCCGTACTTTGGAAAAACTCTTGCCAATTCTGTTACCAGGCCAATAATGACTGCTGAGACCAGAATTTTTGCAATTAAAAACATTTCCTTGCCTCCTCACTAAGGAGAGCAAATGCCTTTTCTATCATTTCAATTTCAGATTCATCAAGATTTTCTAATACATTTTTTAGTTTTTCATTATCTAATCGTGTATGTCTATACAATACTTCACTACCTTCTTCAGTCAAAATCACAAATACTTTCCTTTCATCTTCAATGCTTCTTTGTTTGGATACAAAGCCCTTTTTTATTAGTCTTTTGATGTGTTCTGAAGCAGTATTATGAGTCACACCTAAGAATGCAGCTAAATCACCTATCGTCGTTTCTTGCTTCTTTTCTATGTGTTGCAACAATCGTACAGCTTGGTGCGAAATATTGTCTTGATGAATGTAATGTAAGAAATGATAAATATCTGTCCAATTTTGATTTATATTACTAACTGTGTTTTTTAGAGTCACAAAAGAAAACCTCCTCTCTTTTTATATCTTACATTACGATATATTCTTATGTAAAGATAAAAAAAGGGAAGCAAGGGGACGGTTCTATTGCTTTCTTTAAGGGTGACTTACTTCAATAAACTAGAAGGAAGCATGAGAGTCCCCACGCTTTCCGCTGTCGAATAAAAGAATATTACCCAAGAAACGATCGATTCTTCCCTTATCCCGGACACAAAATGTTCATCTTTTTTCGGTCATTTCCTTTTTTATTCACGTACAACAAAAACATACCCAATAGGGTATGTTCGGTGTGGAGAAAGGGGAGATTCAGGATGTCAAGAAAGATACTTATTGTTGGAGGTGTAGCGGGTGGGGCTACAGCAGCAGCCAGGCTGAGAAGATTGGATGAAAAAGCAGACATTATTGTCTTTGAGCGTGGGGAATATGTTTCTTTTGCCAATTGCGGCCTTCCTTACTATATCGGGGGGACAATAGTGAACATCCATGAGTACCTCGTCGTTCTTGGCTGCTATCCGTCTATCTATGAGTGAGGTTTCATATGCCTTATGAGAGGCTTTTTTTTGTGGGTCAACACCTTCCTGTATTCCTTTGTTTATGTAAAGGAAATGACTGTTCTTTAACATCCACTGCAATTCTTTTACAATACGTCCCCTAAGACTCACGAAAAAATGGGTCAATCCTATAAAAAAACCGGCCTGTAAGAAGAGTTATTACCTTTTTATGCAAAATGTACCGGGTGGAAGGTAAGGAAGTCAGGAACAGCTTATGTACCTTTTTGTCGAACAGGGGGACCGGGGAACCATACGGGCATGTCGTTTACATTCTCTCAAAGCTACTGTCACGAAGCCAATATATTGCCCTGTTAAACTGCAGATGACAGGTGGAGGGCGAGCCCTTCCCCTGCAAAATACATAGTTATCGGGAGGCAGGAAAATGTTTAAAAAGACGGTTCTTGGGGTTTTGAGTGCAGCAGTTGTTGTCAGTGGTTTAGGTTTGGGAAATGTGTGGGCAGAAGCTTCTCCGCCGGGGCATGGTGGGAAGCCGGATCAGCCGGGGCCGCCGCCGCATGCAGGTCCGAAGCCGGGCAAGGAGCAGGTGGATAATGTGATTTATATGATTCCGGATGGTTTCTCTGCAGGATACAACGTGAATTACCGTCATTACAAGGAAGACGATGTGCCTGTATGGGACAGCTTCCTAACAGGGATGATGATGACGCACTCCAACGACAATCCAATTACCGATTCAGCTGCAGCGGGAACGGCTATGTCCACGGGCATCAAAACGAACAACGGTATGCTGGGTCTCGATCCGGATGGAAATGAGCTTGAAACGATTCTGGAGGCGGCACATAAAGAAGGAAAGTCAACAGGTCTTGTGGCCACGTCCACGATTACCCATGCCACTCCTGCAGCATTCGCTTCCCACGTCAGCTCAAGAAACAATCAGGAGGAAATTGCACGTCAGTATATTGAAGAAGGAACAGTGGATGTGCTTTTTGGAGGAGGTATGGATTTCTTTCTTCCTGAAACAGAGGGCGGCAGACAGCCTGAGCGCAATCTGATTGAAGAAGCTCTGCTGGAAGGGTACCAGGTTGTACAGGACCGCCACGGCCTTCTTGAGCTGGAGGAAGGCAGAGTGCTTGGTCTTTTTGCGGACAATGCCATGGCACCGGAGCTGCACCGCGGGGAAACGGAAGAGCCGAGCCTTGGCGAGATGACGAGTACAGCCATTGACCTCCTGAGCCAGGAAGAGGATGGATTTTTCCTGATGGTGGAAGGAAGCCAGATTGACTGGGCCGGCCATGATAACGATGCTGCCTGGGCAATGAGTGACACCGAAGCATTTGAAGATGCTGTTAGCGCAGCAATTGACTTTGCCAAGGAGGATGAAAATACTCTCGTCATCGTGGCAGGGGATCACGACACCGGAGGCATGACACTTGGGGGATACAACAGCAAGGGGACTGATGTCGGCCTTCTTCGTGATGTCACAGCCACTGGTGCCTACATGGCCGGTCAGCTGAATGCTGATCGCTCCAACGTGCGGGAAGTGGTAGAGGCGTATACGTCTATCAAGCTTACGGACAGCGAGGTGGAGAGGGTCAGGGAAGCACGTACTCCGCGTATCACCATAAACCAGATCGTCAGTGACTATGCGGGTGTCGGATGGTCAACCACAGGGCACACAGGCATTGAAGTACCGATCTTTGCCTATGGAGCGGGATCAGAGCTTCTCACAGGCATGGTCGATAACACAGACGTACCCAAGGCGATTGCAGAAGCCTATGGGATCACTCTCGGGAACGAGTAGAAGAGGTAAAAGTCTGACAGGAGAACTTCTCCTGTCAGACTTTTTTTATCCATAATTTATACTTGTAGAGTTTTTCCTGCCTTTGGCATAATAACTTCATTTCTTTCAGCTAATTTTGAGGTACTCTGGCAGGGAGATTGGTCCATGCTTTCATTTTCTGGTTTCTTATTCAACTGCCGCTTTACCGTTAATTAATAGTGATAGGAAAGAATAATACGTTTTAACCCCAGTAATTTTTCATAATGGTACTTGTCCATTGAGGTTGAACAATGGACTCTTTTGGAAGAAATTCTTTCATCACTGGTTTTATGTCTAAGATTGGTGTTTCGTTAATGCAGTCAAGGCCTGCCACAATTAATTCTCTTCCTTCTCGTTTGAATATCTTTACTGTTGTAAGGCCTAATTGATTAGGTCTGTTTTTTCCACGTTGACTGAAGATACCAACTTTAGGGAGCTTTTTATCATTTCTTGGATGTCTTGCACCTGTAACTATTTTGTTTTTTTCTACCAAATGGAAATAAAAGATGATCTCTAAATGGGAAAAAGACTCAATCTCACTTAGAGCCTCTTCTGGAAGAGAGCGATCCAAAATGATCTTGGTCACAACTTCCCCCCAGTAATCGTCTTCGGTTTCGTGTCTTTCATTATAAGCAACGCCAATTGGATTTAGTGTAATCATCGAACTTCTCCTTTTCCTTGGCTTTTTATATGTACAACTCTAATAATGAAGAATCTTCCTTTCTTTATTTTAACATAAATATCCAAATCCCTATGATTCATAAATTAAATCGCACGGTAAATCCATTACAAATCACATGTATTTTTTGCTAGTGATTGGCTTGTTTGCACCTCTGGAGCAAGCCCGTTTCATTCTTTGTGTCCGGCTTTCTTATGAAGGGGCTGCATCGAGGTGGAAATCCGACGTTTTACACCTTCTGCAAATGGAAACGAGTAGGAAGGAGGGACGATTTTGCAGACTGGGAGGTTTTTTTGTTTTGAGAAGAGATAGTGAAGGTCCCGATAAGGGCCGGCTGATAGATTATCGGATTTTTGTCCCGTCACTGCTTGTCATTATCGGAATCAGTATTCCGTTTTCCATTTATGAGGAGCAGGCAACGGCGGCATTGAATCAGACCTTCGACACGATTGTGGAGGTATTCAGCTGGGGATACATATGGTACGCGATATTGCTTCTGGGGGCAGGTTTGTATCTGTCTTTTTCAAAATACGGAAAGGTTGTGTTGGGCGACCCGAACGAGAAGCCCCGCTTTACCTTGTTTGAATATGCATCGATCCTGATCGCCATGGGCGTCGGGTCGACGATCATGCGAACCGGGATGGTGGAGTGGACGGCGGTGGCGAACGATCCGCCATTCGGACTTGAACCTCAGTCTTCTGAAGCGCTTCTGATGGGGAATGCCTACAGCATGTTTATGTGGAGCTTTCAGGTGTTCGCGATCTTTGTGATGGCAGCGCCTGCCATGGGATATATCCTTCATGTCCGCAAGCGGCCATTGATGAGAATTTCGGAAGCGTGCCGCTGTATTTTCGGTGACCGGTTTACAGAGGGCGCCGGCGGGAAGTTTCTGGACATCATTTTTCTTGTGAGTATTTTATCCGGCGCCGCGGTCACACTTGGCCTTGGTACACCGATTATTACTTATAATCTGTCCAAGCTGTTTGCGATTGAGGTCACGTTTGGACTGACGATGATTGTTACGATCGTCTGGGTGATATTATTTTCCTTAAGCGCGTATGTAGGAATCGAAAAAGGGATCAAGCGGCTCAGTACGTTTAATATGTATCTGGCCGGAGGGTTCGCGTTGTTTATCATGATTGCAGGACCGGGTGTCTTTATTCTTAATTATTTTACCGAAAGTGTCAGCAGCCTGATTACAAACTACGTGAACATCTCCTTTTATACCGAGTCACTTGAGCTGGAAGGGGCGTCCCACGTCCAGAGTAACACCGTGTTCTGGTTTGCCTACAGCGCAACCTGGGCGATGCTTCACAGTATTTTTGCAGCGAAGATCTCCCAAGGAAGAACGATTAAGGAAATGATTTTAACTTACCTGCTCGCTCCGACGCTGCTCAGCTGGGTGGCGACCGGGGTTCTTGGCGGGCTTGGCGTGCACAGGCATCTGACGGACGCGGTTCCGGTGTTTGATATTGTGCAGAATCAGGATGACATGGCCCTCATTCCGGAGATTCTCGCGTCACTGCCGTGGTCTACAGTGGCTCTCGTTGTATTCGCCATTGTGGCCATGATCTTTTTGACTACAACCCTTGATTCCACAACGTACACCATTGCGGCTTATACTAGCACAAAGGATATGAGTAAGTACGAGCCGTCCAGGTTTCTCCGGATTGCGACAGCCGGAATTATTACCGTTCTTGCGCTTATTCTCATGAGAGTCGGCGGCCTTGCCCCTCTTGAAGTCGTATCGGGCCTTATGGGACTGCCGATCATCATAATTCAGTTTTTGACCATTTATGCGGCGAAAAAAATGATGGATCAGGACCGGGCGTGGATTCACAATGTAAGGAAAGAGAGAGTGGAAGATTCGAAAGCTTCATAGTAGAAGCCGGCCGGGAATGCCCTGGGCGGCTTTTTGTGAGGTCTTCTAATCCCACAAAATGAAACTATCCATTTTCAGGAGGCTTTCCTTACACTTGGGGCAGATTCGGTTCTCGAGTTCTCCCACGTCGATTTCTTTAGTCCGGTCTTTTTTGCACCGGCTGCAGCGTCTGTGGGTTTCAAATGAACCACCGTCATAGAACTCGATTTTGACCGTTACTTTTTTAAACACATGATCACAATTGGTGCAGTGAAACAGGGAATGATTGTGCTCATAGTGACATACATGGCGGTCTTTCACGGCTTCCATTACGGATGGGCGTGCTGTAGGGTGCAGTTCCATGATGAGGGACGAAAGGGGATAAACAGGCGTCATTCCGTGACCAAGAAAATACTTTTTACGATAAACGCAATCAACATCCGTGCATGCAACCGTTCCTCCATACCCCACGGTAACGCCTCCCTGGTCTTTTCCCGTAAGTATATCAAAATCTCTGACAATGCCGTTCGAAAAAATTCGTTCCCTGACCCCCGTTTTTCGCCTCCTGGTGTTACTTATTAGGTAGGAGGGGATAAAGGATGGGAATGAAGCATTGGAATTGTACGGTACTGCGAGAGGAGATGCTTAAGCTCACGGGCGATTTTAAGCTGGCACTGGTCCTGGATCAGATGATTTACTGGTCGCAGCGGGTGAGTGATTTTAAGGCGTACATGAACGAAGAGCGGGCCCGGAGTGAGGGTGAAGCGTGTGAGGGAGAGGCAGGCTGGATTTTTAAAAAAGCAGAAGAGCTCGTGGAGGAGTTCATGGTTAACGTGTCACCGAAAGCCATGAGGGCGTACTTAAAGGAGTTTGTGCATCACGGATGGCTCGAGGAGCGGAACAATCAGAAGATCCGGTGGGACCATACGAAGCAGTACCGGGTCAGTCTCGTAAAAATCCAGGCAGATCTCGAGGTTCTTGGTTACTATCTCAAAGACTATAGAGAGGCTTTCTGGCAGTGCGGGGAGCAGGTTCTTCAGGATGTTGAGCCGGAAAGTAGCGTGGAAAAGCCGGAAGGGGAAAATTCCCTTCCCCATACACCGTCTCCTCGTTCAAAGGAACCACGATCCCTTACAATACCAAAGATTACTTCAAAGACTATACAAAAGACTACGTCAGAGAGGGTTCCCTACAGAGCCATCATCCAGTATCTGAACGAGAAGACGATGAAAACCTTCAGGGAAACCAATCGGTTAACGAGAAAACTCATCAAAGAGAGATGGGATGAAGGATACCGGATGGATGCTTTTGTGTTTGTGATTGACCAGAAAACAAAAGAGTGGTTAGGAGATGAGAGGATGGACACATATCTCCGACCTAAGACTTTGTTCAGTGAACACTTCGAGAACTATGTGAACGAAAACCGTCAACCGGAGGGATTACCGGGAGATCTGGCGTTTGAGAAACTATTGAATGAGTTGGATGAGAAAGTAGTGTGAGATTCTGTTGTGTCATTGGGAGTGACTGCTTACCGGGAAAGGACAAGAACAGTCCCATGTCCTTTAAGTATCAATCATTGTTATCCTCACACAGAGATAAATGGTATGAGAAGTCCGTTAGTGTCATTCTCTGATTAAGCGCTCTCTGATTTACCTATAATAATAGATATCAAGATTATAAGAGGATGCAGGAGAGATGCTGTCTTTAGAAGAGATTGATCTATTCAGAAGAGAAGTTAAGAAGCTGCGCAGGGAATACAGTCGGGTGACCGACATGCAGAAAAGCATACTTCTATGGGAAATCGAAGAGATAAACAGGATTATTCTTGAGAGACAAGATAAGGACGGGCTGATCGGGTCTGAGCGAGAGGGATGATTGCATTCCTCTTTTTTTGTTTGTGAAAACTTTTGGTATGATAAAGCAAAGTAATACCTTAAAGGATACATAGGAAAAAGGTGATGTCATGCTGTTTCATGAACGTGCCCATAAATATGAATACAAGCTCAACGATACGGATGACCAGATTATTGAGTACATCCTGGCGAACAAGGAAGAGGTGACAGACTGTTCCATCCAGGCGCTGGCGTCCCGGTTGTACACGGTCCCGAACACGATTACCAGGCTGTGCAAAAAGCTTGGCTATACGGGGTATTCCCAGCTCAAGAACAGCCTTATGGAGGAAATCGAGGAGGAAGCGGTTGCGCCGAAGGACAGCTTTTCCTTTAACCTCGATAAAACCCTGTCCCTGATTGATCACGACAAGGTTTCCCAGGTGGCGAAGATGATGGTCAATGCGAGGAAGGTGCTGTTCTTCGGGGTGGGGGATACTGCGCCCTACTGCGAGCTGATGGTAAAAAACCTGAAGATCGTCAGCAAGCAGACGGAGTTTTCCATCCACCGGCATGAAACACTTTTTGCCATGGAGCAGCTTACAAAGCAGGATATGGCGTTTTTTCTCAGTATGTCAGGGGAAACAAAGGATGTTCTGGATATGGCTGAGATCGGGAAGGAAAAAGGTGTGAAACTGGTCTCCCTGACCCATTTTACCCACAATTCCCTTAAGACGCTGACCGATGTGAACCTGTACTGCTATTCCCCTGAAATGAGGATCAACGGTTTTAATGTGACAGACAAAACCCCGATGATGGCGGTGCTCCGTATTTTATCCGAAGCCTTCTGGGAAATGTATGAAAAATAAGTGTGTATAAATACACGTGTAAGCGCTATCTTAATACGTTCCGGTGGATTAATAAGAAGACACGCTCTTCTTATTTTTTTTGTGATACTCTCGTTTCAACAAGCTGATGGCACAACCAACGAGGGGGTAAACGCGCATGAGGTTACAAAATCTGACTTCACCTGAACTGCTTTTTACAAATCAGCCATTTCAATCAAAAGAGGAAGCTATTCGGTTTTTGATAGACAAGCTCGACCGGGCGGGGAAGCTTCATTCCAAAGATGAGTTTTACGATGCTGTGCTGGAGAGGGAGGGGCTTTCTCCTACGGGATTTGAAGGGGGGCTGGCCATTCCCCACGGAAAGTCAACGGCTGTAAAGGAAGCCGCCTTTGCTGTTGCTACCATTGAGAAGCCGTTATCCGACTGGGAGAGTATCGATCCTTCCAATCAGGTTGAATTGGTCATTCTCCTGGCGATTCCGGAAAATGAAGGGGGATCCACGCACCTGAACCTGCTGGCGGAATTCGTGACCAGACTCTCGGATGAAACGTATAAAGCCCGTCTTCAAAAGTCGGGGTCAAGCGGGGAGATGTTTGACAACCTTGACCGGACAGGGGAGGAAGAACCGGCTGAAAAGGCGCCAGTCGCGAAAGGTCAGACGATTTTAGCTGTCACCGCCTGTCCTGCAGGCATTGCCCACACGTATATGGCAGCGGAAGCCCTTGTGAAAGCCGGGAAGGAACTCGGTGTGAACGTGTTTGTTGAAAAGCAGGGAGCCAATGGTGTGGAAGACCGCCATACGAAAAAGCAACTGAGAGAAGCGGATGCCGTCATTTTTGCCGTCGACGTGGCTGTAAAGGACGGAGAACGCTACCGCCACCTTCCAAAATTGAAAACAACAGTGGCCCAGCCCCTGAAAAATGCCCGGGGTATTGTACAGGAAGCCATTGATAAAGCCGGTACGAAACCGAAGAAAGAGTATGTGGATGAGGATGGTTCCGAAGAGGAAGAGGATAAAAAGTCTTTCAAGACAGAGATCAAAGATTCTGTTTTAACGGGAATCTCCTACATCATACCGATTATCGTTGCCGGAGGGATGACACTGGCCTTTGCCGTCCTGGTGTCCGAGGCGTTTAACCTTCAGCATCTGTACGAACAGGAAGGATCGTGGCTCTGGTATTTAAGAGAACTTGGAGGCACCCTTCTCGGCACACTCATGGTACCGATCCTTGCTGCCTACATGGCCTACTCGATTGCAGATAAGCCGGCACTGGGCCCGGGGTTTGCTGCAGGGGTAGCCGCAAACCTGATCGGAAGCGGTTTTCTGGGCGGGATGCTCGGCGGTATTCTCGCCGGTTACTTCCTCAGATACCTGAAGCATAAAGTAAAGCCGAAAGGGACGTTTGCCGGCTTTGTCAGCTTCTGGGTGTATCCGGTAATCGGGACGCTCGTTGTCGGTTCTGTGATGCTGTTTGTAATCGGACAGCCGCTCGCCTTCTTAAACGAAGGGCTCGTAAACTGGCTGGAAGGACTGTCGGGAACGAATGCCATTCTTCTCGGGATCGTGCTGGGTGCCATGGTGTCCTTTGATTTAGGGGGACCGGTAAACAAGGCGGCCTACACGTTCTGTATCGGAGCGATGGCCATGGGGAATTTTGTCCCTTACGCCGCCTTTGCTTCCGTAAAAATGGTGTCAGCCTTTGCCGTAACTGGGGCTACGCTTCTTGCCAAGCATTACTTTACGAAACAGGAGCGGGAAGTTGGCAAGCAGACCTGGCTCCTGGGACTTGCAGGGATTAAGGAAGGCGCCATTCCGTTTATGATGAATGATCCGCTCCGGGTGATTCCGTCCCTTGTGGCCGGTTCAGCCGTAACAGGAGCGATCGTGGCGTACTTTAATATCGGCCTGGCCGTACCTGGTGCCGGCATCTTCTCCCTTGCACTCGTAGAAGGACAGACACTGATTCTGGCCGCCTCCATCTGGCTCGGAGCCGCTCTTCTCGGTGCAGCGATCTCTATGATGCTGCTTATCGTGACGCGGAAATCCAAGCTTGCAAAGGATGGAAAGAACAATTTGCCTGATGCTGTATAAGAACAATTATTTTCTTGAATGTTACTGGAGGTCATTATGAAAAAGGTTCATATCGTACCACATATGCATTGGGATCGTGAATGGTATTTTTCAACGGAGGAATCTCGTATTCTCCTTGTGAACAATATGGAAGAAATCATGGATATGCTGGAAACCAACCCGGACTATCCCTATTACGTACTGGATGGACAGACGTCCATTCTCGAAGACTACTTCGCTGTAAAGCCGGAAAACAAAGAGCGGGTGAAAAAGCTTGTTCAGGATGGCAGGCTCATCATCGGACCGTGGTATACCCAGACCGATGAGATGGTTGTCGGCGGGGAGTCGGTTGTGCGGAATCTTCTATACGGCATTAAAGACTGTGAGGCTTTTGGCAGCCATATGAAAATCGGCTACCTTCCGGATTCCTTCGGCCAGTCCTCGCAGATGCCCCAGATTCTTAACGGGTTTGACATTACGTACTCGATTTTCTGGCGGGGCACGTCTGAACGGCACGGCACGGACAAAACAGAATTTTACTGGGAGTCTGACGATGGCTCCCGCGTCCTTGTCCAGCTGTTCCCCCTCGGATACGCCATTGGAAAGTATCTTCCGGAAGACGAGGAAAAGCTGACGGAGCGGATCGACAAATACTTTACGGTTTTGGACAGAGGAGCGACCACGGAGAATATTATTCTGCCGAATGGTCATGACCAGATGCCGATTCAGAAGAATATCTTTACGGTTATTGATAAACTTCATCAGCTGTATCCTGACCGGGAATTCTTCTTAAGCAAGTATGAGAATGTCTTTGAGCAGCTGGAAAAGCAGGAGCTCCCGACGCTTCAGGGAGAGTTTCTGGATGGCAAGTACATGCGTGTCCACAGAAGTATTTTTTCAACAAGAATGGACATTAAGGCTGCCAATACACGGATTGAAAATAAGATCACGAACATCCTGGAGCCCCTTGCTTCGATTGCGTACCGCCTTGGTTTTGAATATCCTCATGGATTGATTGAGCTGATTTGGAAGGAAATGATGAAAAATCACGCTCATGACAGCATCGGGTGCTGCTGCTCAGACAAAGTGCATCAGGAGATTTTTAACCGTTTCTTTCTTGCCGAGGAGAAGGTGGATGAACTGATCAGGTTTTATAAACGAAAGATCGTCGATGCCATGAACACAGAGAAGGAAGCGGACCGCCTTACCGCATTTAATCTCCTTCCTTATGAACGGGAAGAGGTGGTCACAACGACCGTCACATCGAAGCTGACGTCATTTAAGCTCGTAGATAAGGACGAAAATGAAGTGGACTTTGAAGTCGTGGACAGTGAAGTGATCGACCCTGGCTTAATTGACCGCCAGATTGTGCATTATGGAAATTACGAACCGTTTATTCAGTATACGGTTCAGGTAAAAGACCGGATTCCGGCTATGGGATATAAAACGTACTTCGTCGTGGAGGATGACCGGGAATTTGCTCAGACAGAAGCGGCAGCTGATAAGGTGGAAACGGACTTTTACGAGATAGCTGTTAATCAGAACGGTACCTTACATGTCCACAGCAAGGAGCTGGACAAATCGTTTGATCAGGTTCTTCTCCTTGAAAACGGGGGAGACGACGGGGATGAATATGATTATTCCCCACTGCCTGGTGAAACGCTGATTTACAGTAACGAAGTGGAAGCAGAGGTTTCCGTAAAACAGAACAATTATGAAGCCAATATTGACATTTCGTATAAGCTGGAGGTGCCGGCCCATCTGGCTGACCGCAAAGAAGGAAAGCGGACAAGCACTGTGGATGTGCATTTTGAACTCACACTCGCCAATCACAAACCTGTCATTGACGTGAAGGTTCATCTCGATAACCATGCCTGTGATCATCGGTTAAGAGCACTTATTCCAACAGAGATCGCCTCATCATTTTCTGTCTCTGACAACCAGTTTGGCCTCATTAAACGGGATGTCTATGATGAAGCCATGGATGTCTGGGAAGAGGAAGGATGGAGTGAACGTCCTGATGCCATTTACCCGATGCTCAGTTTCGCGGGGCTGTCGGGTGATGACTACGGGGTCAGTGTCCTGACAAACAGCACAAGGGAATATGAGATCGTCGGGGACGGTTACGACACGATTGCCGTAACGTTATTCAGAAGCGTTGGTGTTCTTGGGAAAGAAGAGCTGCTCAGAAGACCGGGCCGCCCATCGGGGATCAAAATGCCGACCCCTGATTCACAAATGCTCGGGAAGCTCACTTTGGAATTCGCTCTCGCTTTCCATGAACCCGATGCGAATGTGGGAAGAATGGCAAAAGACTATACAACACCGGTTGAATGCTACAATAAAATCCCTCACGATGCCATGAAGCTCAATCAGGAGAATATCGTCACACCTCTCAGCTACAGTTTTCTGGAGGAAGTGACGCCTGCCGCTGTACTGAGCACTCTGAAAAAAGCAGAAAAAGAAGACCGGTTTGTCCTGCGGTTTTTCAACCCGGGAGAACAAGAAACCGAGGCAGCATTTGAGGTGAAGGGAGACGTCTCGGCAGCGCATGAAGGCAAGCTTAATGAACAAGCCGTCAGCCCGTTGAAGGTGGACCGTAACAGGCTGTCTGCGAAAGTGAAAAAGAATCAGGTACAGACGGTTTTGTTTGAGTAGGAGAATAGTTTATTTTAGGAAGCCGGTCGGATGCGATCGGCTTCTCTTTTTATGAGATGCGGAGGGTGGCATGCAAAAAAGACGTGAGTCACTGTGGACTCACGTCTTTTTGCTGTATATGGACTTGTAGCAGATGTAAAAAGTCCTATGGATTCGACAAAATCGGGGTGGTGACAGTGCACCAGCTAGCTAAGATTTTCCTGCAGGTCTCCCCCTTGAACGGGCAAATAATCATTGCGCTGGTTTTGTTTTTTACGGCATTTTTCAACGGAGAGGGAGGCCCCTTTCATAACGCTAAACCCAAGTGGGAGCTGCTAGGCCTTTCAAGAAGCTTCAAATTTTATCATGTGATCAGGATTTTGAAATGATATACTTATGGTAATGAAATTTACTTTAAGGATGTGAAAACCAGTGAAATCAAACTCTCATGAAATCTATGCAGATTATTTTAACCAGAGACAGGAAGACTTTCGGAATAAGCTGATTTGCGATGCCTCTCAAGTTCGGGACAAGATTGATGAAATCCATCGGGTAGGAAATATTGACCTTCTTGAGAATGCGCATAAACTGGTAATGTATGCCCTCGGGGAAAATGATTCTTTAGCATCGTTTGCAGAAAAAGAAGGCGTGGTCTGGGCGCAGCATGATCTCACACTGTCATTCAAGCTGGAATGGGTCCAGTCGATCCGCCGGACGATGTGGCGGTTTCTGGAAGAGTTTCATGAAGAAAACAAAGATAAGAAGGTGAACTTGTTTAAACTTGAGAGACAGGTGAATGATGCGATTGATCAGTTCCTCAACGGCTTCTTTTTAAGCTATTCCCGCTATAAGGATGCCCTGCTTGCTTCTCAGCGTGAACTTGTTGAAAATCTGAGTGCCCCGATTATTCCGCTCAGTGATAGTGTATGTGTTCTGCCTCTCATCGGGGAAGTCGATGAGGACCGAGTGGAAACGATCGAAGGAAAGACCCTGCCTGAAATTAAAAAACTGCAGATTGAAACACTCATTATTGATTTTTCGGGTATTGCACAGATTGACACCACAAGCATGAATCGAATAATGAAAACGATAAATGGTACATATATGATGGGCTGCGAGTGCATCATTACGGGCCTGCGTCCGCAGATCGTCCGCACGCTCATAAAAGAAGACCTTCAATTTGATCCGAAAGTCATCACAAAAGGCACGCTCGAGCAGACCGTGAATGATTTCTTTTTTGCAAAGTAAGAAACCAGCCACTGATGTTGTTTTGGGACGGTTCTTGTGTGGTATTTTGGAGAGGTCCTATAAGGAATCGTTGGCGCAGGCGGAATAGGGTGGGAGCTGGTCAGAGCCTCCCGTATGATGGCATACGACCAGATGCTCGGGGTCACTTTGGTAATCTTTGCGATTGTTCTCGGGGCAGAAATGTTCACGAGGTTTCTTAAAACGTGGTCGGAGTGTGGTACAGCTAAAGCGTATTCGAAAGACTGATAGATTTGTTAGAAAGGCTCGCATCCCCCTTTGCGAGCCTTTTATTGTGGTTGAGTCTATGAAACTTTGGGAGAATGTCCTACGGATTCGACAAATTCCGGGTAGTGACAGGCACCGAGCCAAGCGCAGGCACCGCACCAACCGAGCCAAGTGCCTCCCGCACACGCTGGGTGGCCTCAACCATATTCTTAAGTGAAGGAACGGTTTCATCGATGCCTCTCGTTTTCAGGCCGCAGTCCGGATTGACCCAGAACTGCTGCGGGTGGAGGACCTGGAGGGCCCGGCGGATGCTCGTTTCCATTTCTTCGGTGCTTGGTACACGCGGGCTGTGAATGTCGTAAACCCCGAGGCCGATGCCTTTGTCGTACGATGCCTTTTCGAAGTCCGCGATTAATTCACCGTGGCTTCGCGCTGTTTCAATAGAAATAACATCAGCATCCAGCTGTTTAATTGAATCAATGATTTCCCCGAACTCCGAATAGCACATATGCGTATGGACCTGGGTTTCTTTTTTCACTGTGCAGGTGGCAAGTTTGAACGCATAGATGGCTTCCTGGAGGTATTGTTGTTTCTTTGCGTCTTTAAGGGGCAGTCCTTCACGTAAAGCAGGCTCATCTACCTGGATCATGCCGATGCCGTTTTTCTCCAGATGGCTGATTTCGTTTTGCAATGCTAAAGCGAGCTGCTTTGTCACTTCGAATGCACGGATGTCCTCACGGGGGAAAGACCATTTATAAATGGTAACGGGTCCGGTGAGCATGCCTTTGACCGGCTTGTCAGTGAGTGACTGGGCATAGGTGATGTCTTTTGTTGTCATCGGCTCCGGTAAAGCCACATCTCCGTAAATGATCGGTGGTTTTACACTCCGTGAGCCGTAGGATTGCACCCATCCGTATTTGGTAAAAGCAAACCCGTCAAGTTTTTCCCCGAAGTATTCAACCATGTCATTTCGTTCAAATTCACCGTGAACGAGTACGTCGAGGCCAATCCACTCCTGTACCTCAATCCATTCCGCTACTTTTTTCTGAATGAAGGCGTCGTACGCCGCTGTTGACCATTCACCATGGCGGTAACGGGACCGGGCCTGGCGGATTTCTGTAGTTTGAGGCAGACTTCCGATTGTTGTTGTAGGCAGCACCGGAAGCTTGAAGATGTCTTGGTGCAATGCCTGCCTGGCGGTAAAAGAAAAGTCCCGTGCCGGTTCTTTTCCTTCCCATTCACTCACCTCATTTTGCACATGCGGTTTCGTCCGCGATGGGGACTGACGGAAAATCTGAAGGGTCTCCTCCCGAGTTTTGATTTCGTCTTCGATCGATGGTCTGCCCTCATTGATCCCCTTCGTCAACAGGGTGATTTCATCAATTTTTTGATCGGCAAAAGCTAAAGCACCCTTTAATTCAGGCTCAAGGTGATCCTCCGTCTTTACGGTCACAGGGACGTGTAAAAGACTGCACGAAGGCTGTACGATGAGGCGGTTATCAGAAACGATGCCACGGATGGCTTCCAAGAGCCCCCATTTTTCTTCCAGGTCACTTCCCCAGACGTTTCGCCCGTTCACAACACCGGCGGCCAATGTTTTATCAGCAGGAAACCCGTATTTTTTTAAAGCATCCAGGTTCGCTCCGTCGTCGTGAACAAAATCGAGACCGATCCCGTCTACCGGGAGGGAGATGATCGCTTCATAGTCAGATACCGATTCGAAATACGTTTGCACAAGGAGCTTCAGGTTTGCCGCTGGTGAGTGAAGCTGTTCGTAGACGTCTTTTACGTGCCCGATTTCTGTTTTGGTGAGATCGGTACTTAAAACCGGCTCGTCTAACTGAACCCACTCAGCCCCTGCTTCATCCAGTTCCTTTAACACCTGCTGGTAAAGAGGAACGAGCGTCTTTAAAAGAGGCCCGAATTCCTCCTGTTTATACCCTTTCGAGAGCTTCAGTAATGTCACGGGACCGAGGAGAACAGGCTTCCCGGTTATGCCAAGCTTGTTTTTGGCTTCAAGAAAGTAAGTAAGAGGCCGGTTCTCTTTCAGTACAGGGGCGGTGTTCTGGTCAAATTCCGGAACGATGTAATGGTAGTTCGTATTGAACCATTTCGTCATTTCCGAGGCGACGGCTTCCTTGTTTCCCCGGGCGATATCAAAATAGGTCTGTAATAACGGTGTTTCGTCAGAGCGGAAACGGCGGGGGATGAGCCCGAACATCACCGCTGTATCGAGAACATGGTCGTAAAAGCTGAAGTCACCCACGGGAATCAGGTCAATTCCGAGGTTCTTTTGTTTTTGAAGGTCATTTAAGCGGAGGGCTTCCATTTTTCTTAGCAGATCTTCTTCCGTGATGGACTTGCTCCAAAACGCTTCCAGCGCTTCTTTCCATTCTCTTTTTTCCCCGATTCTCGGGTACCCGATTGTCGAACTTCTGGTTTTTTTCATGTCCATTCCTCCTGATATTCTTTTTCAACCCAATAAAAAAATCTCTCTTGCCTACAAGAGAGATGATGAGGTGGACACAGGGAATAAACGTCATTAAAAAGACAGACGAAGCCCTTGAAATGTCAACACCTTCCTATTCCTCGTAGGACGTAGTGTATGTTTTACAGGCAGGTCTCCTGACTCATGATCATCACATCCATGCGCCTTCCCGTCCGAAGACAGTGGCTATGTTGCTGGATGCTCCCATTTACAGTGGCGGGACCGTACCGGACTTTCACCGGACTTCCCTTTTAAGCTGGACTCGCAACGTGAGTTCAGCACCTGTGAAACACGGATATTTGGTCTATCAAACAGAAAACCCTCTCAAAATGAGAGGGTTATGTTGATTTGACCTCTCTTATTTCTCAAAGACTCAGCTTTGCTGGAATTGGCACCACAATCAATGAATGATCGGTTGCCGGGTTTCATCGGGCCAGTCCCTCCACCACTCTCAATAAGAGTTTGCTATTGGATTGATTACGAGCATATTAGCATGTGAATTCAGAAGTGTCAAATAAGTTTGGAAAAGAGAAGGGCGATCAGAGCGTTCTACCAATGCTTGCATGTGAAAAATGCGGAGGTGAGATTATAAGGAGTATTACAAAGTGTACAGGGATATGAGTACTGGATTGTAGTAGTCAAGGACCCAAAATGGACATGCCCAGGGGTTTAATTATGGGAATTTTACTGATTACTTGGTTTAAGTACTTTCTTATCTGAACTATCGTCGGTGTAAACTTTACAGGTTTCGAACAATTTTTCTTGTTAGTATTCTGCCTTGGTTTTTGCACTCCTTTTTCGTATTTTTTCTGGGTTTCGCATTCCATCTGAGACCGCATGCACAAGGTATGCGGTTTAAGATTTATACATAACAAAACAGCAGACCCTGAAGGGGCCTGCTGCCTGGAGGTAGCGTACTTTTCGCAAAGTACTTTATCTTATACGGTAAGGGGGCTGAATGTGTGCATAAACGGCAGTAATAGAAACTGAACGAAACAACAGGGGGTCATCTCTCTTATTTGCCAGTTCACCAATTCATTAACTATAAAATACTCATGCTGTGACCCAGACAATTATTCACATAAAAACTTCCTCTGAAAACTTCTACGGCTTCCCCTGTACATGGCCTGACACGAACAAGCACAGGTTCACCATTTTCAGTTGCCCCTATTATCTAAAGTGGTGTCATTTTACCTGTTTAAGAGACGGTTTTTGTTGAATGAAATGCATCAGCTGGCAAAAAGCCCTATAGATTCGACAAAATCCGGGTGGTGACAGGCACCACTTACAGCCTTCCAACAAAAGGAACAAAAAATGAAAACGTTTTACACGTTACCATCTACCATTTATACTTGTTTCCTGTTATGATATGGGCAAACGATTTCACAAATCATGCATGTATTTGCACATATAGAGGATCATCAGGAGAACACGGAGGTTCAACATGGAACGAAAATGGTGGAAAGAAGCAGTTGTGTATCAGGTTTATCCAAGAAGTTTTATGGACAGCAACGGTGACGGCATTGGGGACATTAAAGGGATTATGTCCAGGCTTGATTACCTGAAGGATCTCGGCATTGACGTGATCTGGATCTGCCCGATCTATAAATCCCCGAACGAAGATAACGGGTATGACATCTCTGATTACAAGGATATTATGGACGAGTTCGGGACGATGGAGGATTTTGACGAGCTCCTGGCCGAAGCCCACAAGCGCGGCCTTAAGATCATTATGGACCTCGTGATCAACCACACGTCCGCGGATCACGAATGGTTTATCGAGTCACGTAAAGGGAAAGACAACCCGAAGCGCAACTATTATATTTGGGCCGATCCGAGTGAAGACGGGTCGGAGCCGAACAACTGGGAAAGTATCTTTGGCGGGTCTGCCTGGGAGTTCGACGAGGAGAGCGGCCAGTATTACATGCACATCTTTGCCAAAGGGCAGCCGGACTTGAACTGGGAGAACCCGGATGTGCGAAAAGACCTGTACGACATGGTCAACTGGTGGCTTGATAAAGGGATTGACGGCTTCCGTGTGGATGCCATTTCCCACATTAAAAAAACACCGGGCTTTCCTGATATGCCGAATCCCGAGGGAAAAAAATATGTACCGTCCTTTGCCGGACACATGAACCAGCCTGGTATCCAGGAGTTTCTTTCTGAATTCAAGGAGGAAACCCTCGATCACTACGACGTGATGACGGTCGGGGAAGCAAACGGGGTTACCGTTGACGATGCCCACCTCTGGGTCGGTGAGGAAAACGGAAAGTTCAACATGGTGTTCCAGTTTGAGTCCCTCGACCTCTGGGGCAAGGACACAGATGAAGGCATCGATCTACCTGCTTTTAAACAGAGTTATACGAGATGGCAGAAAGGCCTTGACGGCGTCGGCTGGAACGCTTTATTTTTGGAAAACCATGACGTTCCCCGTTCCGTTTCCACACTTGGGGATGATAAGACGTACCGCACAGTGTCTGCCAAGGCGCTTGCGACGATGTATTTCCTCATGCAGGGAACGCCGTTTATTTATCAGGGGCAGGAGATCGGGATGACGAACGTTCAGTTTGATTCGATTGATGATTACGATGATGTGGATGCCCATAACCTGTACAAAAACCTGACGGCTGAAGGGAAATCACACGAAGATGTGATGAAGATCATCTGGAAGCGGGGCCGTGACAACTCCAGAACGCCGATGCAGTGGAACAGTGAAGCGAGTGGCGGCTTTACGACTGGAAAGCCGTGGATGAAGGTGAACCCGAATTACACAGAGGTGAACGTGGAGGATCAGAAAGAAGATCCGGCTTCGGTGTACGAGTATTACAAAACACTGATCCGCCTTCGGAAGAATCACGACGTTCTTCTGTACGGATCCTATGACATTCTTCTTCCGGACCACGAGAAGCTCTTCGCCTATACCCGTACCCTCCACGGGGAAACGGTCCTGGTGGTGACGAATATGTCAGGGGAGCAGGTACCGTTTGAACTGCCAAAAGACCAGCAGTTTACCGGCGCAGAGAAGCTTCTCGGCAACTGTGAAACAGAAGAAAGAGACATCAACTGCTTTGATTTAAAGCCGTTTGAAGCGGTTGTTTATAAAGTGAAGTAAATGATGTAAGAAGCAAGGGACCGCTCCCGTGCTTCTTTTTTAATGTTGTGATTAAAAAGTAAGAGTATTCTTGACATTCGAAATAGATCACTTTACACTCAAGTGAAGAAAACGTTTTCTTTGGAAGGTATTGACATGAGAAAAAAGACAATCAAGGATGTTGCAAAAGAAGCTAATGTTTCAATTGCAACGGTATCACGCATTTTAAACCAGACCTCAAAAGGGTACTCGGAAAAGACGAAAAAGCACGTGCTGGAGACGATGGAGAAGATGGGGTATTCACCAAATGCCGTCGCCCGGAGCCTGATCAGCAGGCAGACGAGGACAATCGGTGTGTTGTTCCCCGAGATTTCCGGAATGGTGAGTTCGGAAATGCTGCACGGAATTGAAGCAGTAGCCAATACGTTCGGTCACAGCGTCATTGTATGCAACACAAACTCCGATCAGGCGAAGACGCTGAAGTACTTACGGATTCTGGAAGAAAAGCAGGTTGAGGGTGTGATCTTCACAAGTAAGGTTCTCACTAAGGAATACGAAAAAATGGTCCGGCAGATGAATGTGCCGTTTGTGGTGCTGGCTTCAGAGTCTGAAGTGGAAGACGTTCCCCATGTTAAGGTGGACGATGAACTTGCATCCTATGAAGCGACAAAGTTCCTTATTGAACACGGTCATAAACATATCGGTATGCTCAGTGGAAATGGAGACGACCCGATTGCCGGAAAACCGCGAATTGATGGATTTAAACGGGCGTTGAAGGAAGCAAAACTCCCCTGCCGCGATACGCAGATCGCTCAAAACAATGGCTTTTACTTCGAGAATGGGCACCTTGCTTTCTCAAAGCTGATGGCCAGTCATCCGGAAACAACGGCAGTCTTTGCCTCTAGCGACGAACTTGCCATGAGTGCGGTCTCAGCTGCACTGGAGTACGGGAAAAGAGTGCCCGATGATTTGTCGATCATCGGCTACGACAATACAAAGCTGGCAAAAATGGCGGTTCCAAAACTCACCGTTGTCTCCCAGGAGCTTGAATCTCTGGGGAGGAAAGCGGCAGAAATGCTTTACAGAGAGATTCATACAGGGGAGAGAAGCCCGAGCCTGACAGCCCAGCATAACATTGTAAAAAGAGACTCAGTGAAGCCATTGTCTTCCTAGCCTCTCTTTTTTAAAACAAAAAGAGTAAACGTTTACTTTCAAAGTTGCATGAGTGTTGAAATCGGGCAGGAAAATCTCAAATGAGACGTCTGATTTTAATAAAATAAAAGTAAACGTTTTCTCGAATGCGTGTAATTAACCTATCACGAGAGGAGTAAAAGGATGAAAACGAAACCTTGGTTTGCAGGTGGCCTATTAGCAGGCGCGGCGATGCTTGCCGGCTGTGGGGAAGATGCAGGGGACGGCACCGTTCAATTGGAGTTTTTCTCGAATAAAACAGAAAACACCGGTACGTACCAGGCACTCATTGAAGAGTTTGAGGAGCAGCACCCCGGTATTGAGGTGAACCTGTATGCCCCGCCTGATGCAGAAACAGTCCTTCGAACAAGACTTGTAAAAGATGATATGCCGGACCTCCTTGCCATCGCAGGCAGTGCTTTATACGGAGAGCTGGTCAGTGCAGGAATGCTTCAGGATTATGAAGGGGATCCGGTGCTTGATAACATTCAGGAATCATACTTAGGAATGCTGGAGGAACTGGAAGGTTCAGACACGCCTGGTATTCACGGGGTACCGTTTGCGGCCAACGCCAACACGGTCATTTACAACAAGGAGATGATGGAGGAGCTTGGCGGCGACATTCCGGAAACGTGGGATGAGTTTATCGAACTTTTGGAGATGGCAGAGGAAGCGGAGGAAATCCCGATTCTGTTTACCCTTCAGGAGGCATGGACGATTATGCCGGCGTGGAATGCCCTTGCAGGAAACCTTCAGCCGGAACGATTTGCAGAGAGAAAGTCCGAAGGTGAACTCACATTTGCCAATACACACGTGGAAGTGACGGAGAAGCTGGAGGAACTTTTGGAATATGGTCATTCCCGCATGCACGGCATCGGCTATAACGACGGCAACCGGGAATTTTCCCAGGGGAACGGCCTGCTGTACTTTCAGGGGAACTGGGCAGTGCCTGAAATCCTCAGTTTAAATCCCGATATGGAGCTTGGTGTATTCGCCCTGCCGGTGACGAACAACCCTGAAGAAAACAAGCTTGTGTCCGGCGTCGATGTTCTCCTGACGGCACTGGAGGATACAGACCATCCGGAGGAAACAGATGCGTTTATTTCGTTCCTGCTGGAAGAGGGGCCTTCTACTCAGTACATGGAAGAACAGGCTGCCTTTTCTGTGCTGCAGGGAGTCGTGACGGACGATCCGGCCATGGAGGGCATTGCGGATCACTTTGAAAATGATCAGATTACCAGTTTCCCGGACCACTTTTATCTTCCGGGTATGGGTGTTGAAAACATGGTACAGGGATTTACTTACGGCGAGGACCGTCACGAATTTCTGAGTCAGCTTGACCGCACGTGGGATCAAATTCAACTCAGGTATTAGAAAGGACTTTGATGATGAAAAACAGACAGCGATCGTTTCTTTATATGACAATACCTGCACTTGTGTTGTTTTTCTTATTCCATACGTACCCGCTGCTTCAAGGTGTGTTTTACAGCTTCACGAACTGGCGGGGGTACGGGGATTGGGAGTTTGTCGGGTTTTCCAATTATCTTAATGTCTTTCAGGACATGAGGGCGTGGAGTGCCTACGGATTTACCTTTCAGTTTGCCATTGTGTCTACGATTCTTGTAAATATCTTCAGCTTAATCGTGGCGCTCGGATTAAATGCGAATATTAAATTTCAGAAGACGCTCAGGGCGATTTACTTTTTGCCGAACATCCTGAGTATTCTAATTGTCGGGTTCATCTTTCAGTTCATCTTCACGATCTTTTTGCCCCAGCTCTCGGATATTTTAGGCATTCAGGCGCTTTCAGCCAATATTCTTGGAAGTCCGGATTACGCCTGGATCGGGATTGTGATCATGGCGGTCTGGCAGGCGGTGGCGTTTAACACCATCCTGTATCTCGCAGGTTTGCAGACTGTTCCGGGAGATGTATACGAAGCGGCATCCATTGACGGAGCGAGTCCGTGGAAACGATTTTCTAAAATTACGTTTCCGCTTATCGCACCGTTCTTTACGATTAACATGGTACTGGCGTTAAAAACGTTTCTGATGGTTTTCGACCACATCATTGCACTGACGGGGGGCGGACCGGGCCATGCCACGGAATCCATTTCTCTATTAATCTATACAGGAGGATTTGAAGGCGGGCAGTTCGGCTATCAATCTGCCAATGCGGTCATCTACTTCCTTATCATTGTAGGCTTTTCGGTCTTTCAACTACGAATCTTGCAGAAGCGGGAGGTGCAGCTGTGATGAAGAACTCCAAAAAGAAAAACTGGCTCGTTACCGGACTGCTTATGCTTGGTACGCTTCTTGTTTTATTTCCGCTCTATTTAACGATCAATATTGCCCTGAAAACACCTGAAGAGATGGGTGAGCCCCTTTTGTCCCTGCCGAACGAGTGGCGGTTTCAAAACTTTGCTGATGCCATCGAAGTGACGAATTTCTTCAATGCTTTCAGCAACAGTTTTCTGGTGACGTTCTTTGTTGTTATTTTCACGGTGCTGACGAACTCCCTTGTGTCGTATGCGATTGCGAGAAACATGCACCGCCGGTTGTACAAAGTGATGTTTTACTATTTCGTGAGTGCCATGTTCGTTCCTTTTCCGATCATCATGTTGCCGCTTGTCCGCCAGACAGCCGTGTGGAATATGGACAACCTGGTCGGATTGATCTTTCTCTACATTGTGTTCCAGCTCTCCTTTAACGTATTTATTTACGTGGGATACATTAAGTCAATCCCGGTGGAGCTTGAAGAAGCAGCGATTATGGACGGAGCCAGCACATGGAAGGTATTCTGGAAGGTCATCTTCCCGCTTTTGGCACCGATGAATGCCACAGTGGCAATCTTAACAGCGCTCTATGCCTGGAACGACTTTATGCTTCCCCTAGTGATACTGACCGATCCAAGTGACGCGACATTACCGCTCGTTCAGTATATCTTTCAGTCGGAATTCAGTACGAACTACAACTTGGCGTTTGCTTCGTACCTGCTGGCCCTCCTGCCAATGGTTCTCGTGTATATTATTGCCCAGAAGTGGATCATCAGCGGAGTTACGCGCGGCGCGGTCAAATAGAATTGTTTTTGGAAGCATGGGTTCCGGAAAGGGGGCCTGGAGAAGCATGGGGACGGTTCTCATGCTTCTTTTTTGACTGCTTGAGGTTGTTTGATCGAGAAGGATAAAACGGAGATGTCTTTTTCACTGTGATCAGGTACACTTGATTTGTGTGAAAATTCTAATTTATTTCCTGGCAGGAGGAGCTGTTCATATGAAACTAGGGGCGTTTTCCGTAAGTTTGAGTGTAAAAGACATTCAGAAGTCAAAAGCGTTTTACGAAAACCTGGGGTTTGAAATCCTGGGAGGGAATGAGGATCAAAACTGGCTCATCATGAAGAATGAAAGCACAGTCATAGGGCTGTTTCAGGGCATGTTCGAAAAGAATATCCTTACGTTTAATCCGGGTTGGAACCAAAATGCCCAGAATCTTGATTCGTTTACGGACATCCGGAAACTTCAAAAGCAGCTTAAGGGAAAAGGGGTAAATTTCCAGACTGAAGCAGATGAAGCGGGTGAAGGACCTGCGAGCTTTACAATTGAAGATCCGGACGGCAATCCGATTCTCGTGGATCAGCACAGGTAAAAAAGAAGCATGGGACAGTTCCCATGCTTCTTTTATGTCTTTAAGCCGTTCTTATAAAACGTTTTACCACTAGCAAGGCTTAACTGCCAATCAGCTACGAAAAAATCGTGCCTATAACTGTAAAACCCTCTCTTTCCCGTTAGAGAATGAGAGGGTTTTATTAAAGTAATATTGAAAAAAAGTTAAATTACCGGGCCAGTCGAATCCCTGATAATAATATTTGAATCAATTAACGTTTCCTGGAAAGGTTCTGCGGGGTTATCCATTCTCCAGAAGAGCTGTTCTATCGCTCTTTTCCCGTACAATGTAAGATCTACATTCATTGTTGTAGTTGTCGGTGTTGATATGCGTGAGAGCTGCCCGTTATCAAAGCTGCACACTGACGCATCTTTTGGAACACGTAACCCTCTCGTTTGAAGGGAGGTAAGAATAAGAAATCCGTATCCGTCATTTGTACAGAACCAGGCAGTGGGTAATTCATTTATTTGGTTCAGTGCATTGTTAATGGAATCACCATTTTCAGCTACGTCTGTTACCATAAGCTCTTTTTTAGCTTCAATATCATTATCTTTTAACGCAAGCAGGTATCCTTCCCAGCGTTCTAAGTAGCTTGGAGAATAATCAACATTTCCAACAAAACCGATATTCTGATGGCCTAGTTCGATAAGGTGGTGAACGGCCTTGTAAGCAGCAAAACGGTTGTTTATTAAAATGGCATCCGCATGGTTGAAAGGGTGGTGGTGATCGATCATAACAGTCGGAATGCCAAGATCGATGATTTTATTAATATAGTCTGTGCTTATGTGCGAAAGCACGATGATTCCTGATACCGAGTTATTTTCCACATCTTCCGGCAGGACTAAATTGTCCCTCGTAACATCATCTATTGAATGAACGTGCAGGTTCATGCCTCTTTTTTTTACTTCCTTATCAATTGCAAGATAAATCTCTCCGAAAAAACTTTTCAAAGAGAATGCAAATTCAGAGGCAATTAATGCAATATTCCCGGCAGAGTGTCCACCGTTCGTATTCACTTTTGCACCTGAATAGCGATACCCCAGGCTCTTTGCCGTTTGTTGAATTTTCTTTCTGGTCGCTTCGCTGACACCGGGCTTACCTGAAAGGGCTTGTGAAACCGAGTTCTTGGATATTTTTAATTTGTCAGCAATATCCTGCATTGTCACTCTCTTACCCACGTGATCACACCTTCCGTCTTGTTTAAAGCTGCTCTATGTAGAGTGGTTTCATAATCTTTAATATCGTCCATTCTTGTAACGTTACAAACATAATATATAATATTCCTTCAAATAAGTAAAATAAAATCGGTTATTGATAAACCTATGGAGTTGCAAAAGAAATCCGTTGACTAAATGTAATTATGATTGTAACATTATCTGTAATGTTATTCATGGATAAATTATCAGTTGGATTATACATACAGCAACTTGTAAAGGAGGCCTGTCATGGAGGGAACGAATTGGTGGACAGGTGCGGTTTTTTACGAAATATACATGCCTAGTTTTTGTGATGGGAATGGTGATGGCATTGGAGACTTTAAGGGTATTACGTCAAAGCTGGATTATTTAGCAGAATTAGGTGTGGATGCCATCTGGCTCACACCTTATTATGTCTCTCCCAAGGTGGATAATGGGTACGATATTGAAGATTATTACAACGTTGACCCTGATTATGGAACGATGAATGATTTTGAAGATTTTATTACAAGAGCTCATGAAAAAGGACTTAAGGTAATCATAGACCTTGTGCTGAACCATACCTCCTCGGCACACAACTGGTTTTTGCAGTCCAAATCTTCAAAGAAAAACCCGAAGCGTGATTGGTATATTTGGAAAGATGGGACCGGAAGTGGCCCCCCGAACAATTGGGAATCGTTTTTTGGAGGCTCAGCCTGGGAGTACGATGAACAAACCGGACAATATTATTATCACGCTTTTGCTAAGGAACAGGCGGATTTAAACTGGTCTAACCCCGAAGTGAAACAAGCACTGTTTGAGGTAATGAGATTCTGGCTTGAGAAAGGTATAGACGGATTTCGGTTGGATGTTATTAACTTTCTTACTGTTGACCGTACGTTTAGAAATAACCCAAAAGATCAAAACGGGGAACAAATTCATCTATACGATAAAGACCAGGATGGCATTTTGGAAATCTTAAAAGAAATTAATTCATTTGTGAAGCAGTACGACGATCGTTTTTTACTGGGGGAAGTAGGTTCTGAAGATTTAGCTGTATTAAATCAGTATCTGGAGCCTGGGCTGATGGATGCGGTATTTAATTTTAACTTAGGAAGTATGGCTGAATTAGACAGTGATGAACTCTTTTTGCAGTTGAAAAAAATGGATGAACAACTCGGCTCGAATGAACTTCCAACACTCTTTTTCAGCAGCCACGATATGTCACGCCATATCTCTCGTTTCGGACGACCTGAAGAAGTGATAGCTAAACTAATGAGTACACTTATTCTGACTGCTAAAGGAATACCGTTTATTTACTACGGGGATGAAATTGGAATCAGAGATTTCTGTGCCGGTGACATCACAGAAATGAAAGATATACAAGGGTTAACGGTCTATAAACTAGCACTGGAGGAAGGGAAAGGAGAGGAAGAAGCGCTTGAAAAAGCTAATCAAAGCAGTCGTGATAAATCAAGAACTCCCATGCTGTGGAATGATGAAAAGTATAGTGGCTTTTCAACATCTGATCCATGGATATCCTTATCACTGGAAAAAACCAAAAATGTAAGCGCTCAATTTTCGGACCCCTCTTCTCTTTTGTGCTATTACAAGTCGTTACTACAGTTGAGGAAGCAATTACCCGCATTAATGAATGGAAGCTATAAAAGGCTGAATAAAAAGGGCGATGTTATTTTCTATACAAAAGAAGCAAATAATCAGGAAGTTCATGTTGCACTAAACTTCAGCAGTGCACCCCAGTCCTTTTCAGACATAAAACTGTCAGAAGTTGAATTGGTTATCTCCAGCAAGAGGGACAAGCTGGACTCAGATAAGGGTGCTTTACTGAACCTGTTACCATTTGAAGCTTTAGTTTTTACTCAGAGAGGATGATTAGTGTGAAAGAGCTGGTGAAGAACGAAGTTAAGACTTGCAGGGATTTAGTAAAAGAGTATATAGGTGTCCCTCAGCCGGAAGCACCTGAAAAAATTCAGTTCTCAGGAGTCGAAGGTCGTGATGTCTATAATATTACCGCTCCATTCAAAGACGGTGAGGAATATGTTATTGCCGGCAGGGTGGAAGAGCGGGACAGTGAACATTCTGAAGTATATTTCTTTGTAAATCGTGGTGGGGAGTGGGTTCCGAGAAAAGGTGATCCTGTTTTTAAACTTCAAGACCCCTTCTTTACCAGGATACGAGGAGAACTTGTCCTTGGCGGGGTGGAAATTTTTCCTCACCCTGAAATTGAAAGTGCGCTGGGGTGGAGAACCGTCTTTTACAAAGGTAAAACGATTTCAAAATTGAAAAAGTTAACCGTTGGTCCGGATGGGATGAAAGACCTTCGCCTTGTTGAATTAATGGATGGGAGCGTAGGGATTATGACGCGTCCACAGGGAGAAAAAGGAGGGAGAGGGGAAATTGGATTCGTAAAAGTCCCTTCCTTGGAGGACGTTTCTATTGAAGTCATAAATGATGCTCCGCTTTTGGAGGGGCAGTTCATTAAAGAGGAGTGGGGAGGAGCGAATGAAATTCACTTACTCTCAAACGGCCTGCTTGGTGTGTTGGGGCATATTGCCTGTTTCGATGAAGAGGAAAATCGTCATTACTATCCAATGGTTTTTGCACTGAATCCCGATACGGGTGATTTCTCTGATATAAGGATTATTGCCCGGCGTTCTGATTTTCTTGAGGGAGATGCGAAACGCCCTGATTTAGCAGATGTGGTATTCAGCGGCGGTATTGTACGTAATGAAAACGGAACCGCTGATTTATATGCGGGAATTAGTGATGCCGAAGCACAACGAATAACAGTCCCAGATCCATTTTTAACTTTTGAAAAGTAAGGAGCCGTAAATATGAATGTTTATCGTTATGAGGAAAACCCGCTTGTGTCACCGGGAGATGTGACTGCACACCGGGACGATTTTGAAGTCATTGGCGCATTTAATGCCGGTATTACAGAATATAATGGTGAAGTAATCATGCTGCTCAGGGTGGCAGAGAGACCAATCAGTAATGACCCTGCTATCGTTAAGGCCCCTGTATTAGACCCGGAAACCGGTGAGCTCACGGTAATGGAACTGAACAAAGAGGACCCTGCGTTTGATTTCTCGGACCCGAGAACCATTTCGAGAGCAGGTAATCCGGACAGCTTTGTTTATTTAACCTCCTTATCTTACCTGAGGATTGCCCGGAGTATAGATGGGCGTCACTTTACGATTGATGACCAGCCGTTCATTTTTCCGTCGAATGAATTAGAGTCCTTTGGTATTGAAGACCCTCGCATAACGAAAATTGAAGATACTTATTATATTTATTACAGTGCTGTTTCTCCTGTTGGTGTTGGAGAATCACTGGTGTCCACTAAAGACTGGGAGCATATTGAACACATGGGTATGATCTTTGCTCCTGAAAACAAAGATGTACTCATATTTCCTGAAAAAATTAATGGGAAATATTTTGCACTTCACAGGCCGGTGCCGAAAAGTACGGGTGCTCCGGAAATATGGATCGCTGAATCTGATAACCTTCGATACTGGGGGAATCACAAATATCTTATCGGTTTAAGAGAAGGTATGTGGGATAATGGAAGAATTGGCGGTGGTGCTGTACCAATTAAGACAGAGGCAGGCTGGTTGGAGTTATACCACGGGGCTTCTTCTGACAACCGTTATTGTATGGGGGCGGTATTACTGGATTTAAACAACCCTGCCAAAGTGCTTGCCAGGTCAGAAAAGCCTATCCTGGAACCAGAAGCGGAATATGAGGTTAATGGTTTTTTTGGTAATGTTGTTTTCTCCTGTGGTGCTCTTGTGGAAGGCGATGTTGTGAAAATGTATTATGGTGCAGCGGATGATTCTATGGCGTGTGCTGAGCTGAGTCTGAAAGAAATCCTGAACTCACTTACTTGTGAAAAAGGAGTAAAGATACCAGGACTTATAAACTGATTTTTTAAAAATAATGAGAAGAGGCTGGGACATAAAGAGAGTGGTTTAGCACATTAACTTAGCGGAGTATATTTCAGGAGCGGTTTAATTGTACCGCATTTTATTCGTTCGGATTCTCCCAGATTAAAACACTTCTGTCCCAGCCACTTTTCGCTTCTATACTCAGTGCCCCGGAGTTAGTTTGCACTAACTCCGGGGCATCTTTTTTGTCAGGATCACGGAGGGGTTTGTAACGTTACAAAACCGCATCTTATTTTTGCTTTGAAAGGTAATTGTGGATGGTCAGAAAGTGGAGAGGGAGCATAACAAAGATAAAGAAAACCAGGGTAGGAAGAGAAATCAGCGTGAGCAGAGTCAGTGGGAACAGGAGGAATATCGATTTCCAAAAATCCTTTTTTAAATAAAGAAAACAATATTTAAGGACGTTTTTAATTGAAGTGTCTTCATCTTGAATGAGAACTGAAAAAGCATACTGGCTGACTAATACCCAAGCTAAAAAACAATAGAAACATAACATTGCGTAGAAGTAGAACAAAAACCCTGCCTGTTGAAAAAAGAAGATAAAATTACTTAGTAATACAACAGGGGGGACAGTAATAACGGTTCCTAAGATAATGGATTTCAGGAAGTATTGTTTTACCCCGGTGAACAAATGTCTTATCTTACTATCCTCTCGTGATTGAATCTGATAAATAAAATATGAATACCCTGCAGTAGCCGGTCCTGCCGTGAGTATCGGTATAGATAATAATAACCAGATGACGCCGGCGACAAGAACTTTAAATAAATGATAAAAGTACTGCTTAAAGGAATGCCCTATGATGCTCATGCTGATAGTCTCCTTTTCAATAATTAGTCCCATCATATCACCATGAAATATTTAATTGAATAGTAACGTGACATATTTTTTGAATTATTTAATTTTATGTTGACTAATTATAAGGATTCAATTAAAATCTAAGTAACGTTACTAATATAGTTACATGTAATTCTTCCTGTCGATAACTGATTCATTTCATCTCTCTCGAGAGATGGTAGGTAACAAATAGTCTTATCACATAAATTAAACATATATTGCTGAAAATGGGTTTTTATTTTGTAACGTTACAAAAGAGGGTTTATGAATTTTGAAAGCGCTTGCTGTTAGCGAGGTTATTTTAGTTTAGTGTACCGGAGTTTAAAAGTTCTAATAGAAATCGGGGGAATATCATGATGAAGTCAAGCAGATGGTTAGGTTCACTTGGTTTGGTCTCTGCACTTACCGTTTTAGGAGCCTGTGGAGGACAAGGGGCAGATGGGAACAGCGAAGCAGAGGGTGAAGTAGCGGGGATTGACTTTGCAGCTTTTGGAGGGCCGGAAGAAGTTAGAGAACTGCAGGCTTTAGTTGATGAAGTCAATGATAATGCAGATGATTACCAAATTAATCTTATTACTATAGCCGATGACTATTATACAGCCATTCAGACCAGGATTGCCGGTGGAAATGCTCCTGATATCTTTTACTTATCACAGGAATGGGTTGCTACTTATGCCGATTCTGACGTGCTGTTGGACATTACAGAGTTTGCAGAGAATGACCCCGACCTGGATCTCGATTCCTATTATGAAGCACCGTTGGAAACAGCTACATATGATGGACAACTCTATGGTCTTCCATGGGTGTCACAGCCGGTCATAATGTACTATAATGTTGATTTATTTGATGAAGCCGGTGTTGAGTATCCGGATAATACGTGGGACTGGGATCAATTCCGGGAAGCTGCCAAGGAATTAACAAAAGATACAAATGATGATGGGCGTATCGATCAATGGGGTACAACGACTCACGGGTGGCCTCCAACACACCAATGGATTTGGACAATGGGTGGAGATGTTATTACCGAAGACGGTGAGGTTGTTTTAGACTCACCGGAATCTATAGAAGGTTTAGAGATCCTTAACAACATTCTTCACGATGATGAAATCATCCCTGCAGCGAATACCATTGAACAGCAGGGTCTTGCGGAGATGTTTAAAGCCGGCCGCATCGGGATGTTCATGGGGGGAGCTGCAGATGACCTCGACCGGGTAGAAGGACTGAATGTTGAAGCCACTGTTGTTCCTCATGGAGAAGAGAGAGCCACGTTTAACTGGATTGCATCCATGGTTGCCAGCTCGAAAACAGAGGACCCTGAAACAGCCTACAAAGCTTTAAGAGATATGACAGAAGCAATTCACACATGGAAAATTGTTCCCCCGGACAGCCGTTTGGCCGATCAGATCCTGGATATTGAGCCTAGGAAGACCGAATCTGCTGTAGAAGCTATGAATGAGTCTATGGAATATGCCCGAGGATTTACAGGCCATCCTAAACAGCAGCAAATTGATACTATATTATGGGACTCCCTTACGAGCCAGTTAATAGCCGGAAATGGTACACCGGAGGAATTAGCGAAAGAAACAGCTGAACAGTTAAGAGATTTATTGGAAGAATAAGGCCAATGGAGAAAGGATCAAAGTCCATGACTTTGATCCTTTTCCATACATAACAAAGCTTGTCATCAGATTTGGACTGGGAGCGTGTATGTGATGAAAATCAAAAATAACAAAGCTTTGAAAAGAAACTTGGAAGGGTACTTATTTATCTCCCCTTGGATATTTGGAATGCTACTCTTTACAGTTGGGCCTGTAATAGCATCCTTCTACATTAGTTTTACTGATTGGAATACTTTTCAATCTCCGAACTTTGTAGGGTTTAGCAATTATGCGGAGTTAAGTCAGGATCCTAAATTTTATCAGGCGTTAAAAGTAACCTTTACTTTTGCTGCATTCAGTGTCCCTTTAAACCTCGCCGGGGGATTGTTGGCTGCCATCTTATTAAATCAGAAAGTGAGAGGGATGAAAGTCTTCAGGACAATCTTTTACCTTCCTGCTGTGGTATCCGGGGTAGCTACCGCTTTACTTTGGAGATGGATTTTCAATTCGGATGTTGGTCTTATTAATAGTGTATTAGCAAAGATAGGAATTGAAGGTCCGAACTGGCTGGGAGATCCAAGTTGGGTACTGCCTTCTTATATCATTATGAGCTTGTGGGGCTTTGGGAACGCGATGTTAATTTTCCTGGCTGCACTGCAGGATCTTCCGAAACAGCTTTATGAATCTGCAGACATTGATGGTGCAAGCCTGTTAAGGAAGTTTTGGCATATTACCTTACCACAGCTATCGCCTATTATTCTGTTTAACTTAATTATGGGTATTATTGCAGGCCTGAAGATATTTACAGAAGCTTACATTATCGGAGGAGCTCAGGATGCTGCCTTATTCTACATGCTTTATCTTTGGCAAAATGCCTTTCAATTTATGCAGATGGGCTACGCTTCAGCGATGGCTTGGATATTCTTTGTCATCATATTGCTCATAACGTTAATAATCCTGAAATCTTCACCTCTTTGGGTGTATTACGAAGGGAAGAAGAAATAATATGACACAGCCTTCACATTCAAAACAAAAAAAGGATGCGTTTTCTTATAATCCAAAAAGCAAAGAAAAAAGAATCTCCCAGGCTTTAAAAACGGCTTTTACCTATTTCCTGCTATGTTTAGGCGGCTTTATCTTTCTGGTACCGTTCTTTTGGATGCTGTCAACTTCGCTGAAAGATTCAAGCGTTATCTTTCAGTTTCCTCCTCAGTGGATACCGGATCCGATTGTCTGGGGGAACTATGTTGAAGCAATGACCTTTGCACCTTTCCACCTGTTCTTCCTTAATTCTTTAACCATTGCGGGGCTGTCCATGATTGGGGAAGTATTTACAGGAGCCTTGGTTGCTTATGGTTTTGCCAAACTGCAATTTAAAGGCCGGGATACGTTGTTTATCATTGTTTTGGCCACAATGATGCTGCCTGGTGAAGTAACGATGATACCTGTATTTATTATGTTTGCTCATATTGGGTGGATAGACACCTATTTACCCCTGATTGTTCCTTCCTACTTTGGAGGAGGCGCGTTCTTCATTTTTATGTTCAGACAGTTCTTTTTAGGTATTCCGAATGAATTGGAAGACGCTGCAAGAATTGATGGCTGTAACACCTTTCAGATTTTCTACCGGATTGTACTCCCGTTATCCAAGCCTGCTCTTGCTGTAGTAGCCATCTTTTCATTTCATGGAAAGTGGAATGACTTCCTGGGACCTCTGATTTATTTAAATACAATGGAGAAATTCACTGTTCAATTAGGATTGGCCATGTTCCAGGGAATGTTCCAGACAGAGTGGTCATTGCTCATGGCTGCTTCAATTGTAGCGTTATTGCCGGTACTTTTAATATTCTTTATGTTCCAGAAATATTTTATCGAGGGAATTAAGTTATCGGGGATAAAAGGATAAGATGCTGGTTTGTTGAATCGGGGTGCCAGGCTCTTCCCATGAGGAAAGGGATATTGTCCTTCCGGATCATGGTTGACCAAAAATGGATAGAGGGATAAGTGGTATTAAAAAGTCTATCTTTGCCCTTTTTCAAAAAGCTGACCGCATCGTGCGGTCAGCTTTATTTAAAGATCTGGAGGGAGAGGAACGGGATGGGCTAGAGTAGCGACTCCGCCCCGTCAATAAACAGCTCTGTCCCCGTGATGTGCCTGGACGCATCCGATGCGAGAAAAAGGATAAGGTCGGCCACTTCCTCCGGTTTACCGGGCCGATGCTCGAGGGGCTGGTTTCCTTCCGGATAATCCACGGGGATTTTGATTTTCTCGAGTTCATCATTTTCAGGATGGGTATTTTCCCCGATGTTTGTCTCAATTGCTCCGGGGCAGATGATGTTGACCCGGATGTGGTACTTGGCCAGTTCGAGTGCCGCCATTTTGCCAAAGGCCATCTGCCCCGCCTTTGAACTGCTGTAGGCAGAGAAGCCAAAGTTGGAAAAAATGCGGTTTCCGTTAACTGAGCTTGTAATAATAATGCTTCCCCCGTCTTTTTTCATGTGGGGAATCGCATGTTTCACTGTAAGGAACGTGCTCTTTAAGTTCGTATCGATCGTCTGGTCCCACTCGTCTGCTGCCATATCTTCGATGGGAGTGATCTTCCCGTTCACGCCGGCGTTGGCAAAAATAATGTCGAGCTTTCCGAATCGATCAATCAGATTCCCGTAGCATCGTTCGATATCTTCTTCTTTGGAAACATCCGTCTCAATGATGACGGCTTCTCCGCCGAGCGCTTGAATTTCCTTTTTTGTTTCCGTTGCGTCGTCTTCTTTGATGTCAGCCAGCACGACTTTGGCGCCGGCTCTCGCCAGGTGAATGGCGGACGCTTTGCCGATCCCTGAACCGCCTCCTGTAACCAATGCCACTCTTTCGTTTAACTGCTGTGATGTGACCATCCGTATCCAGCTCCTTTTTCCTTATAAACATTACTGGAGTTATTCCCTTGCTGGAGAAAAAGTAACGTGATTTTCTCCGAGAGGGTTTCCAGCAATTGCGATAGAATAAAAGCAATTAAATCCCGGTTTTGTGAGGAAAACATGGTGCCCGCATTTAAGAATTAAGCGAAATCACAGGATCCGCCATGGAAATTAAAAATCGTTCCGAACTGAAAGCATCCCTGCAACGAGTGGCCTGAAATGGTGCGTTACACGTGAACTGAAAAGGCTGCGACATGGACAAAGGAAACAGAGGACGTTTTTAACAAAGCTTAGTCTGTGATAATGGGGAATGTGTATATATAAGAGGTTGATTTGGATGCAATGAGCCAAAATCCCCCTTCAAGTTTAATAGAGTCAACGATCTAGTGATATTCACCTGTTTTATGCGGAAGAAGGAACCTGATAAAACATCTTCTCTATCGTTAACCTCAGGCTGAAAAGCCAGTGGGATTGCCATTTTACATACAATTTTTTATGATCCGGGAAGGTATAAAAAACACCGTTCCCGACCTCCAATCGGCTCTTGATGAACTCTTCCCCATGCAGTATACTTGTACCGAAAGCGTTTTCGGAAATGAGGAATCAGCGATGACTACGATATACGATATTGCGAAAAAAACGGGATTCTCGATTACGACGGTTTCCCGCGCACTTAATAATTATACTGATGTTAGTGAAAAAACGAAGAAGAAGATTCTGGAGGCAGTGGACGAGATGGGGTACTATCCAAACTCCATTGCAAGGTCCCTTACAACAAAGAAATCCTGGACCATCGGAGTCATTTTTGTTGAAGATCTGGGTGTTGGAATGAAGCACCCGTTTTTTAGTGCGGTCATTGAGAGTTTTAAGCAAAATGTAGAAGCTCTTGGATATGACATTATTTTTCTCAGCCAAAACATCGGCGGTGAGGAAAAGAGCTATGTGGATCATGCAATTCACCGGGGGGTGGACGGGATCATCGTCATGTGCTCTGACTTCGATGATGTTGAAGTTCAAAAACTAATCGAATCGCCCATTCCAAGCCTCGTGGTCGATTTGCACAGTGACAAGTCCAGTGTGATTTACAGCGATAATTACCGCGGGAGCATCCTGGCTGTAGACCATCTTGTGGAACTGGGCCACCGTAATATAGCTCATATTAAAGGATCAGAACAGACCTATGCGGGACTTGAGCGTCTTAGAGGGTTTCGGTCGGGAATGGAAAAGCATCAGTTGGACGTTCCGTCTTCCTACATCGCTGACGGCGGTTTTTTCTCCTATGAGGGAGGCTATGAAGCCATGCAGAATATCCTGGCCCTTGGAGAAAAACGTCCCAGCGCTGTGTTTGTGTCAGGAGACAATATGGCTTTAGGAGCACTGAAGGCATGTAAGGAAGCCGGGGTCTCTGTTCCGGATGATCTGTCGATTGTCGGGTTTGACGATATTGAAATTTCAAAACATATTACACCGGCTCTTACAACAGTGCGTCAGGATACAGACTTAATCGGAAAAAAAGCATCAGAGGTGCTGGTTCATCAGATCAATACGAGAAGCAGGGACTATGCCGTAGTGATGATTCCTGTGTCACTCGTGGTGCGTGAATCTACAAAGGCCGTTAAGTGACCTTTGTAGATTCAAAATTTTTTAATAATTTTTACGAAAACGCTTTCGGAATTTGAGGAATGGTGCTATGATAGATTCGTAAGATTCGAAAGCGCTTTCGAAAATTTTTCGCTTGTTTCCGAAAGCGCTTTGGATAAATGGTTCGGGGGAACCGAAAACAAAATAAGGGTGGGATTACAGTATGAAGAAGTGGTTGCCATTATCATTAGTGGGGATGTTGGGTCTTGGTGTATTAAGTGCCTGTGGAGGTACTGAAGATGCGGAAGGAAGCTCATCAAGTGATAAGCTGACAGTATGGTCATTTACAGATGAGCTTGAAGAGCCGATTGAGGTTTTTGAAGAACGCCATGGGGTTGAAGTTGAATTAACGATCATTCCGATTGAAGATTATCCAACACGTCTTCGTCCGGTACTTGAGAGTGGAACCGGAGCTCCGGATGTATTCACCGGAGAAATGGCTTTCATTAAAGAGTGGGTGGAACAGGACTATTGGGAAGATCTTTCTCAGGAACCATATAACGTTGAAGAATTTAAAGAGGACTACGTAGATTACGTGTTTGATCTTGGCCGCGACTCAGAAGGTGCAGTTAAAGCCCTTTCCTGGCAGACAACTCCTGGAGGTATCTTCTACCGCCGAAGCATTGCGGAAGAAGTACTTGGAACAGATGATCCGGCTGCGATCGGCGAGCGTCTTTCTACAATGGAAGGTATGTTCGAAGTCGGTGAAGAGTTAAAAGCTGCAGGCTATCGTTTATTCCCGGATGAAGGTGCTGTTCGCTGGTTCTCCCAGGGTCAGGATCCTCAGCCATGGGTAAATGAAGACGATGAACTTGTTATGACTGAAGGCCGTATGAATCACTTCGATTATGCAAAAGAGCTTCGTGACAAAGACATGACAGCGTTTGCTCCTGAGTGGTCTCCGGCGTGGTTCGCTGCAATGGACGGTCCGGTTAACTACAATGCCGGATGGGATGAAGTAGATGAAGATGCATCCAGTGAAGTAGAAGTGTTCTCTTATGCCCTTCCAACGTGGGGACTGCACAGTGTACTTAAAACAAACGTAGAAGAAACAGCCGGTGACTGGGCAGTAACAAATGGTCCGAACCCTTACTTCTGGGGCGGTACGTGGTTAGGAATCTACAGTGACTCAGACAATAAGGATCTTGCGTGGGAGTTTGTACAAATGATGACACATGAAGATGAGTTCCTTACTGAGTGGGCTCTTGAAACAGGAGACGTTCTTTCCTACCTTCCTGTAACTGAAGAAATTAAAACAGAATTCAGCGATGACTTCCTTGGAGGACAGAACAACTACACGTTCTTCCTTGAAGAAGCACAGAACATTGACCCTAATGTCGTGACTCGTTACGACCAGCAGATCGATACCATGTTCGGTAATGCTGTAGGTGAATATGTTGACGGTGTAAAAACAAAAGAAGAAGCACTTGAAGAATTTTACAACTTAGTTCAGAACGCTTACCCGCATATCCAGGTGCCGAATAAGTAATCAGAAATGAGAGGGAGCAGGAGCACTTGGCTGCTCCCTTTTAGATAAGAACGGATGGAAGGTGTATTAGATGAAAAAACTTGATTATAACGGCTATCTGTTTATCATTCCTTTCTTTTTAGTATTTATTACCTTTACGATTTACCCGATTCTCTTAACCTTCTATTACAGCTTTACCAGCTATTCAGGAATGGGAGACCCGGAGTTTATCGGTCTCGCAAACTACACCAGGCTCGTTACCGATCCCTATTTCTTCCGTGCTTTTTATAACACGATGTACATATGGGGCATCAACTTTGCATTTCAATTAGGTATTGCGTTGCTACTCGCAATTTTGTTCTCGGATATTCGCTTAAGAATGAGAGGGCTGAACTTCTTCAGAGCAGCCTTTTACCTGCCAAACTTAATTACGATTGCTTCTGTTGCCCTGCTTTTCGGGATTCTTCTCGGCTGGCACCACGGAACAATCAATCACCTGCTACTGGATTTGGGTATTATCTCTCAACCGATCAACTGGTTGAATGACCCGACAACGGCACGATGGTCTGTGGCTTTGATCGGGGCGTGGATGTGGTTTGGTCATACATTCATCATCTTGATGGCGGGTATTTCAGGTATTTCGAAAGATTACTTCGAAGCAGCCTTGATTGACGGTGCCAACCGCTGGCAGACACTTACGAATGTGACCTTGCCTTTATTAAAACCAATCATGCTTTACGTATTAATTACATCCCTCATTGGCGGATTGCAGATTTTTGACCTGCCAATGCTGATTACCGATGGAATGGGTGCACCTGAAGGGTCACTGAACACGATGGTGCTGTATTTATACAATCAGGCTTTCAGGTTTAATAACTACGGATATGCTGCAGCTGTTGCCTATGGATTGTTCGTTATTACTGTGGTGTTCTCATTAATCACATTTAAATCCATGTATCGAAAGAATGTAAAGGAGGGGTAATGATCATGGGGAAAACAAACATCGTGAAAGGGATTTTATATCTCGCTCTAACCTTGCTGGTCATTATTAGTTTCATTCCTTTTTACATGATGATCATTAATGCAACGAGATCCAACGCGGAGATTCTTCAGCACGGCTTTACGCTTTTGCCGGGCGGGGCGCTCCTCGATAACTATGAAATTCTAATTCAGTATATGAACCTGTGGCGCGGGTTTGCCAACAGTCTTTTCGTTGCTGTATGTGTAACAATCCTGAGCTCGTACTTTAGTGCCTTAACCGCTTTTGGATTCGCTGTTTATAACTTTAAAGGACGTAACTTTCTCTTTGTCGTTATGCTCTTATTGATGATGGTACCGGGGCAGCTCGGGCTGATCGGGTTTTATGACCTGATCCGTACGATGGGACTGCTCGATACGTACATTCCGTTAATCATCCCGCCGATTGCGTCACCGTTTATTGTGTTCTTCCTTCGTCAGTTCCTGCAAACGACGATGCATCCTTCTTTACTGGAAGCCGCTCGCATTGACGGAGCAAAGGAGCTTACGATTTTCCACAAAATCGGTATTCCGATTATGATGCCGGCTGTGGCTACGATGGCAATCTTTACGTTTATAGGATCATGGAATAACTATATCCTGCCGTTGGTCGTCTTGTTCAGTCCGGAAAAGTATACACTGCCGGTTATGATGGGTGCTCTTCGCGGATCCCAGGTGGCACAAAACCTGGGAGCGATGTATCTCGGAATCGCCATTTCCGTAGTTCCGATCATGATCGCATTCCTGTTCCTGTCTAAATACATCATCACCAGCATTTCAGCAGGAGCGGTGAAAGAATAACGCTGTTTCGGTTAACTGTTTAAAAAGGCTATTAAGAAAAAATTTATAGAACGCTGTTCTTCCGGGTTAAACGGTGGTGTTGATTTCCGTTCTCTGCGCTCCCTTTCCACGGACGGTTCGGGAGCCTCCTCGACGCTTCGCCTCTGCGGGGTCTCCCCGGAACTCGCTCCTCCCGCAGGAGTGTCGCGCAATCGCTCCAATCAACACTGCTTTTATTCAGTAATGCTCTTTAAATTAAAGCTGAAAAAGCTGATTCACAGAGCATCAACACCTTCTGAGAAGCAGGTGTAAATCTAAAATCCTTCTATTTTTAAGTTAATAGAATTAATTATTTGCAAAGCACGGGTGCAACCGGAATGGCCGAGACTCCAGCGGTGTTGGGGCCGGGTTTGAAAAAGTCAGGCTTTCAAATGTATGTCACCGATCTAAAGCTTTATTAAATTAGCTTATATATGAGCTTTGTTTATTGTTATCTATTAAAAGAAACAGATGATTGCAGCGACTGGGCGACACTCCTGCGGGAGCAGGTGGCAGGGTGAGACCCCGCAGTGACGAGCATTTCCTTCATGAGTATACGACGAGTTGCTTCGACGCAGAGAGCTGCAAAGGCTAGCTGGGAGAGGAAGAAGCAGGAAAGCTGGAGGAGGCTCACCGGCGCCCCCGCGGAAAGGGAGCTAAAGGAGCGGAAATCAACATCTACCCTCAACAGAGTCTTTATTAAAGAAATTGTTTTTTTCAGTAGCCTCATGAGGAGTCAACTTCACTTCTGCGAAAAGCGAAGGCCATGCAGGCAGCATCAATATCTCTATTATTAAAACAACCAGTCACTGTAAGCCAGGTGATGAAAAGAAATAATCATAAGAGGTGGTTTCATTGTCTAGATTTAAGGATGATTTTATTTTTGGAACGGCAACATCCTCCTATCAGATTGAAGGAGCATACAACCAGGGCGGACGGTCATTATCGATTTGGGATACCTTTTCCAAAACACCAGGCAACGTCTGGAACGGCGATGACGGAGATGTGGCGTGTGACCACTACAACCGCTACAAAAAAGACGTCCAACTGATCAAGGAACTGGGCGTAGAATCGTACCGCTTCTCCATCGCATGGCCGCGGATCTTTCCTCAGGAAGGCGTCTATAACGAAGAAGGAATGGTCTTTTACCGATCCCTTATCCAGGAGCTGAAGAAAGCCGGAATCAAACCGATGGCCACCCTTTATCACTGGGATCTGCCAATGTGGGCGTACGAAAAAGGCGGATGGGTGAACCGGGAGTCAGTAAACTGGTTTCTTGATTTCGCTGAAGTCTGCTTTAAAGAGCTCGATCAGGATGTGGAAGCATGGATCACTCATAATGAACCATGGTGTGCAAGCTTCTTAAGCTATCACGCGGGACACCACGCACCTGGTCACCGAAATATGGACGAAGGACTGAAAGCCGCTCACCATATTCTCCTTTCTCACGGGAAAGCGGTTCAATTATTTAAAAACGAACTCAGCTTAACAACGCCGATCGGCATTACGCTGAACTTATCCCCTGCCTACGCTGCGACCGATTCTGAAAATGACAAGCTGGCGCAGAACAACGCGGACGGCTACGTTAACCGCTGGTTCCTGGATCCGATCTTTAAAGGCGCGTATCCGGTGGATATGATGAACCTGTTCTCGAAACATGTTCATGATTTTGACTTCATTCAGTCCGGGGATTTGGATGCAATCTCGGTTGAGTGTGACTTCTTTGGCATTAATTATTACAACAGAGCGCTTGTGAAATTTGCAGGTAATGAAAACCTTCTTTATATCTCTGCTCACTCTGAATATAAAAAGACAGGCATGGGCTGGGACGTGTCTCCACAGGAGTTTAAAGAGCTCATCTACCGTCTGCGCAAGGAATACACAGATTTACCGATCTTTATTACAGAAAACGGTGCGGCATATGATGACGTGCTTGAGAGCGACGGATCGGTTCACGATGGGGAACGTGTCGCCTATGTGGAAGCCCATTTGAAAATGGTACACGAACTGTGTGAAGAAGGCATGAATATTGCCGGCTACTTCCTCTGGTCCCTGTTTGACAACTTTGAGTGGGCCTTCGGTTACGAAAAACGGTTCGGAATCTTTTATGTGGACTTTGAAACACAGGTAAGGTACTGGAAAGACAGCGCCAAGCGATACAAGGAAATCGTTGAGACCCGTTCATTGACAGAGAAAACGTTTCAAGTGAAACAAGGAGTGTTGCTGCATGAAGAAAACGATGCGTCTCGTTCAGTCAGCCAGGGATGAAGAAGGCCGCTGGCTTGATAAAGGAACCGTTGCTTTTGAAGAAGGACGCGCGGAAACTGACCGTGTCGTAACCCTGAACCCGGACCGCACCTACCAGGAGTGGATGGGATTCGGCGGTGCCTTCACCGAAGCAGCAGGCTACAGTTTGTCAAAAGTGTCAGATGAGCACCGGAAAGACATTATTAAAGCGTACTTTAACCCGGCTCTTGGACTCGGTTATTCCCTCGGGCGGACGCACATTCACAGCTGCGATTTCGCTCTGGGGAACTACACGTACGTTGAAGAAAACGACGAAACGCTTAAAACGTTCTCCATCGAACGTGAACAGAAGTACGTGCTGCCTTTTATCAGAGAAGCCGTGGAAGAAGCCGGTCAGCCATTAACGCTCCTTGCTTCACCGTGGAGTCCGCCGGGTTGGATGAAAACGACCGGAGAAATGAATCACGGGGGCAAATTAAAGCCGGAATACGCCGGACTCTGGGCTGAGTACTATGCAAAATACATTGAAGCGATGGAAGCAGAAGGCATTCCAATCTGGGGTGTGAGCGTGCAGAATGAGCCGGCAGCGAAGCAGGTTTGGGATTCGTGCCTTTACACAGCAGAAGAGGAGCGGGATTTTATTAAGGATCATCTCGGTCCGACGCTGGCACGTCATCAGATGGGTGATAAAAAAATCATCATCTGGGATCACAACCGTGACATCATCGTGGAACGTGCGGAAACGGTTCTTTCAGACCCTGAAGCTGCCCAGTACGTATGGGGTACAGGGAACCACTGGTATGTATCCGAGGAATTTGAAAATCTCTCTGTCGTTCATGAAAAATTCCCTGACAAGCATCTTTTGTTTACGGAAGGGTGCATCGAAGGGGGCGTCCAGCTTGGTGCCTGGCACACAGGGGAGCGGTATGCCCGCAACATTATCGGTGACATGAACAACTGGCTTGAGGGCTTTATTGACTGGAACCTTGTGCTCGACGAAAAAGGAGGGCCGAACCACGTAGGAAACTACTGTGATGCTCCTGTAATCGTCGATACAAAGAACGATGAAGTTCACTATAACAGTTCGTATTACATGATCGGCCATTTCAGTAAGTTTATTAAACCCGGCGCCCGCCGGATTCATCTTGAGAAGCAGGTGGACGGACTGTCCATGACCGCTTTTAAAAATGAAGATGGTTCCATTGTGTTTGTCGTACTGAATGAAACCGAAGAGGATGTTTCCTTTTCCCTGCAGATTGACAGTCAGTCTGCCGATGTTGTAAGTACGAAGCGGTCCATTGGAACCTATTTGATTTAGCAGGCTGGAGGTTACAACATGTATAGATTAACAAACGACCATGACTTTAAACTGGAAGGGTTTCAGCAGAAGCCTCCGTTTTCGAGCTTTCTTCCAGGCATTGCCGGAGTTCGCGGCATCCCGATGTGGGGGTTTTACGTTAACCGCGGGCAGGGCATTGCAAGCTTCGGGGTAAAAGACAAAGATCACGCCATGACAGAGTTTTTCCCTGCAGATAAAGCGTATCAATATACAGGAACCCATGGCTTCAGAACGTTTCTGAAGCTGCGCCGGAACGGGGAAGACACGTTTGTTGAACCTTTCGCCGCTTCAGGGGCTGAGGAGACGATGACGATCTCTGAAAACCGCCTCGCTCTTACGTGGAACGACCCGTCAGAGGAGCTCTCAGTTAACGTATCGTATGTGAGTCTGCCGGATTCTCCTCTGGCCGGGCTCATTCGCCATGTGACGATAAAAAATGAAGGCAAAGAAGCGGTTCGTATTGAAGGCGTGGACGGTCTGCCGGTGATTTTTCCGAGCGGAGTGCCGAACCAGGCCTACAAGGAGCTTGGAAATACGCTGAAAAGCTGGTTTGATGTTGTGAACCTTGAAGCTGACGTTCCTTTTTACAAGCTTCGGGGAAGTGTGGAAGACACATCTGAAGTCCGTGAAATCACAGAAGGTAATTTTTACACGGGACGCCTGTATTACCGCGGTGAAGACAGGGTCGTGTCCCCGATCGTGGACCGTGATGTTCTGTTCGGAGAAGAGACGTCTCTGAAGGCTCCTGTTTTATTTCAGCAGGAAGCGCTGGACACGATTCAGAAAAAGACCGAGTATACAACGAATAAAGTGTCAGGGGGGTTTACGCCTTTTGACGTGGAACTCGCACCGGATGAGGAAATTGAGCTTTTCTCCGTTATCGGACACGGCAGCTCCGTCGACGTGGTGAATACGTTCGCGTCAGCTCTTTCTGTTGATAAGCTGAGAGAGTTGCAGGAGCGGGCCGTTCATATTACCGGTGATTTAACAGACACGGTGAAAACAGCGTCGGCTTCTTCCCTCTTTGATGCATACACGCGTCAGGCTTTTCTCGATAACGGCCTCCGCGGAGGGTTTCCGAAGGTGTTTGAAGGAGAAAACGGACACAAAGTCTATTATGTGTATTCTAGAAAGCACGGGGATCTGGAACGGGACTACAATTTCTTTTCCCTCAGTCCCACCTACTATTCCCAGGGGAACGGGAACTACCGGGATGTTAACCAGAACCGGCGCTGCGATGTGTTTTTCGAGCCGAAGGTGGAAGATTACAATGTCCGGCTTTTCATGAACCTTATTCAGCTTGACGGGTATAATCCCCTGTCGGTAAAGGGGGTCCGCTTTCAGCTGGACAACCTTGATGAAATAGATTTCAGCGCCTGGGTTAACGCAGGGGATCTTGAGAAGGTAAAGGGGATGTTCGCTTCTTCGTTTACACCGGGAGAGATTATCCACGCACTTGAGAAGGAAGACATCTCTCTGAAAACGGATGCCGAGTCCTTTCTAACCGAGGTGATCACCCGCTCGAGTGAGCAGTTTGAAGCGGCGTTCGGTGAAGGGTTCTGGATGGATCATTGGACGTACAATCTGGATCTGATCGATGCTTATTTAGCTGTTTATCCGGACCGGGAGCAGTCGTTCTTCTTTGAGCGCCCGTACCGGTTCTTCGAAAGTGCCGTCAGAGTCAAGAGCCGCGCTGAGAAATACTTGGTGAAAAACGGTGACCTGAGGCAGTACAAGGCGATTGAGCACGATGAACAGAAGACGGCAAAACAGAATAAGTCGGGCGGCACGCCTTGGATCCGCACCGGTCAGGGTGACGGGGAGATTTACGAGACGAACCTTTATTCCAAGCTTCTGCTTCTTGCGGCTGTTAAGACAACCACGCTGGCACCGTACGGCATGGGTGTTGAGATGGAAGGGGACAAACCGGGCTGGAATGATTCCCTTAACGGTCTGCCGGGCATGCTCGGGGCGAGTACGTCGGAGCTTTATGAGCTTAAGCGTCTGCTTAACCAGTTGTCCGCTGTTTCAGGCGAAAAAAGCGTACGTCTGCCTGCAGAAATCGAGCCGTTCTTTACCAATGTTGGGCGTCTGCTGAGTTCAGAGAAGGACGAATCAGATACAGCTGAGATGATGGCCCACTGGCATCATGTTTCTTCCCTCCGCGAGACGTACCGGGATACGATTTACCGGGGAATCCGCGGGGATGAGATGGCGCTTTCCACTGAGGAAACGGAAGAGCTTCTTGACCTGTTGCACGGCGAAGTGGACCGGGGCATCCGGGCTGTTGAGCATCTGACCGACCCGCTGCCGCCGACGTATATTTACTTTGAACCGAGTGAAAAGATTGAAGGCGTCAGTGTTGATGTTGCGAATCTCACATTAATTCCGAAGCCGGTCGCTCCGTTTTTGGAAGGTGTTGTGAAAAAGATGAAGCTGACGGAGAGGCGGGAAGATGCTGCCCAGCTTTACAAACATGTGAGACAATCACCGATCTTTGATGAAAAGTTGAAGATGTATAAAACGTCTATGTCAATCGCAGATGAGCCGAATGAACTTGGAAGAGCAAAATCGTTTACACCGGGATGGCTTGAAAATGAATCGGTCTTTCTTCATATGGAGTACAAGTATTTACTTGCGACCCTCCAGGCCGGTTTGTATGATGACTTTTTCAAAGATATGAAGACGGCACTTGTGCCATTTCTGGATCCTGCGGTTTACGGAAGAAGTCCGCTTGAGAACTCATCGTTCATTGCCAGCAGTGCGAATCCGAATCCCGCGTTGCACGGCAGAGGCTTTGTTGCGCGTCTCAGCGGATCGACCATTGAGCATTTGAACATGTGGGTCACGATGATGGCAGGGAAAAAGCCGTTTCGTCTGGAAGACGGCGAGCTTGTGTGCGAGCTCGATCCGGTTCTGCCTGAGTGGATGTTTACAGAAGACGGCGAGCTGTCGTTCACGTTCCTCGGATCTACGGTTGTGACCTATCTGAATGAGAAGAAAGCAGATACTTTTGGTGAAAAAGGCGTCAGACCGGTTCTGTTTGAGGTAGAATGGAATCATGGTGAACAAGAGACGGTTGAATCCGGCCGATTGGCGGGCAGACTGGCTGAAGCCCTCCGGGAAGGAAACCTGAAGCGGATCAACGTTCGACTAGGATAAACGTGTTTGGGGGAATCAGCATGATAACAGGAAACAGACTGGTAAATTGGATTTACCGCGGGTTAGAGGTGTTTGTAAAGATAGCGGCACTGAATGTGATGTGGATGGTATTCACGGTGTTGGGTGCAGGTGTTCTCGGATTTTTTCCGGCGAGCGCCGCTCTCCTTTCCGTGATCCGGAAATGGATGATGGAGGGCATTGATACGTCTGTGCCCCGGACATTTTTTGCGAGCTACAAAAAGGAATTCGTGAAGGCGAATGTGCTCGGGTACGCCGCCTTGCTTTACGGATTTGTGCTGTTTACAAACTATCAATTTATGCTCAGTGCCGATGGAATCGTCCAGCTCCTTATAGTAATTGGGCTGATCATTCTGGGCACGCTGTTCTTCCTGACGGTCACCTTCTTATTTCCGGCCATCGTTCACTTCGATCTTCCGGTGCTTAAAGTGGTGAAGGTGGCGTTCCTGTTCGGGATGACGCATTTCTACCTGGCGATCCTTGCAGGGATCGGGCTGACCGTAACCTATCATATTGTTTTGTTCTTCCCCGGCATTTTCATGTGGTTTGTCCCGAGTTTGACAGGCATTATCCTCATGCCCGCAGCCTACAAGGCGTTTCAGAAGTTTTCACGTGAAACAACGGCTGATGAGGCTGTTAAGGTATAGGGGCGGACGAAATGAAATGACCTTTCCTTTGTGAAAAGGAGAGGTCATTTTTTTTGTTTTATAAAAAAATCTGATCCTTTTCTGCATCAGTGGGCCCGGAAATTGCAAAAGTTGAGATTTATATAGAGAATCAATTCTATTAATTATTTACGCAAAATCTTCTCCATCGCTTTTCCTTTAGCCAGTTCATCGACGAGCTTATCGAGATAGCGGATTTCCTGCATCGTCGGTTCTTCGATGTTTTCCACACGGACCCCGCAGACGACACCTTTGATTAATGATCGCGAAGGATTCATTTCCGGGGCTTCAGCAAAAAAGGTCTCAAAATCTGTCTGTTTTTCCAGCTGCTCTTCCAATCCGTCCTGGCTGTATCCTGTCAGCCAGCGGATGATTTCATCGACTTCTGTTTTCGTACGCCCTTTTTTCTCCGCTTTATTAATATAATGGGGATAGACACTTGCAAAACTCATTGTATAGATCCGGTGTTTGGCCATCGTTCCCCCTCCTTTATTTGATTTGCTTAATCATATCACGGAAAAAGGATTTATTAAAAATAGAATAAGTGCCGCTTCATTTTTATGATAGAATAATTGGAATTTCCAATATGAAAGGGGATTTCTTCATGATCCAGACAGGACTTGAGCGTTTTTTAAAAGAGCATCTGATCATGCTGAAAGGAAAGAACTTCGGCCTCATGGCCAACCATACATCAGTGACATCCTCTTTGAAGCACAGCGTCGATGCGCTGCAGGAGAGAGGGTTCACTCCGGCACGGATTTTTTCTCCGGAGCACGGATTTCGCGGAAAGGTAAAGGCGGAGCGTGAGGTAGGCTCGTCCGTCGATGAAGGGACGGGAATTCCCATTGAAAGTCTGTTTCCCTTTGACGAATCCCGGTTTTTCGAAGCAACAGCGGAGCTGGGTCTGCTTCTTTTTGATATGCAAGATATCGGGGCCCGGTTTTATACATATATCGACCTGATCGCCTATGGTTTGAGGGCGTCGAAGGAACACGGCATTCCCTTTATCATCCTCGACCGGCCGAACCCGGTTGGCGGGATAATTGCGGAAGGACCGTTATCCAGGCAGGGCGTTGCTGCTTCCTTTTCCCCAAGTGGCCTCCCGGTGAGACACGGTCTGACAGTAGGGGAGATCGCAATGGAGCTGAATCAAACCATCGGCGGGAGGCTCGAAGTCATCACCATGAAGGGATGGGAGCGGGACATGCATTATAAAGAAACCGGACTGCCGTGGGTACCGCCGTCACCGAATGCCAATGTCATGGAGATGCCTCGGTTTTATTATGGACTGGCCCTTCTGGACAGCATCAATCTCTCCCTCGGGGCAGGGACGGACAAGCCTTTTCGGCAGTTAGGTGCGCCGTGGCTTGACGCTGGGAAGGTAATCCGGAGGCTGGCTGATAGAAAGATAGAGGATGTGGCACTGGAAGCTGTCACATTCACGCCCACACAGGGAGATTACGAGAATGAGAGATGTGAGGGTGTGAGAATTCGTCCGGTGAGTGAAAGCTGGAATGCGATGATACTGGCGGGACAAATTTTTGAGGTTTTGAGATCCGAACAACCATCGTTTGTTTCATGGAAAAATAAGGATGATCGGTATTGGTCAGACTTCATCTATGGGACAGATGGTTTGCGACTTTCCTATAATCAGGGAAATTCCGTCACTGCCCTGTTTTGCCACGATTCCCTGCAGTCCCAGGCGTTCCTCGATTTTCAGGCAAAAAAACTGTATACATGACTGGGTAAAAAAGACTATCCACACTCACTCCTATTCGTCTATTGTAAAATTGTTTCAATATTCTTAAAATTTAGTTGAAACAAAATTACAATATCAGGAGGGATTGGATGAAACAGTTATTCCGTTCGATGGGGTTAACAGGGTTACTCGTCATTTTTCTTATAGGCTCACTGGCTCCGGCAGCACCGATGAGTGCCGAGGCGTCTGAGGAAGAAGATCCGTTTACACGGGCCTTTTGGGTACAGGCCTTTGAGGATGGGCTGAAATCACCGGAACAGGTGGATCAGCTTCTGGCGGATGTGGAAGCAGCGAACATGAACACGATTGTGGCACAGGTAGTACGGAGACACGATGCTTACTTTAACAGCTCCTACTTACCATTTACAGAGGATCCGAACATGACAGAAGGGTTCGATGCCCTTCAGTACTTAATTGATGGGGCAAAAGACAAAGGAATTGAGATTCACGCGTGGATTGTATTAGGACCGATGTGGCACCCGATCTACGGAGGAGCTCCGGAAGCAGAGGAGCACATTTACAACCAGTACGGACCAGATGCGACGGACGACGAAACATGGGTGACGAAGGACTACAATGGTGCAGTAGCCAACCGAATGCAGCCGTACCTCGACTTCGGCCACCCGGAGGCGAGAGAGCACGCGATTAACATGGTGAAAGATATTGTAAGCGGTTACGATGTTGACGGGATCCATGTTGACTATATCCGCTATCAGGAAGACGGCAAAGGATACAACCCGACTTCACTTGCCCGCTTCCAGGAGGAAACCGGCCGTACTGACCGTCCTCTTGCAAACGATGCCGAGTGGATTGAATGGAAAACACACCAGATTGACACGCTGATGAAACGGATTTACTTAGAAACTATGAATCTGGATATGAACGTTGACGTAACGGCGGCTGTTTTATCATGGGGCTTTGACGACCCGAGAGAAAATGATTTCACAGACCTGGATCCGGTCCAGCGGGCACACCAGAATTGGGAAAAGTGGCTTCAGGAAGGCTACCTTGATTTTGCCTATGTAATGAACTATGACCCGGAAGCGACGCCTGGAAGAGGCGAGCGCTATGATCAGTGGATCGAGTATCAGAAAGATCTTGAGCGCACGAGGGGCATGATCATCGGGCCGGCTCTTTACCTGAACTCGATTCCGGACAGCCTGAAGCAGATCAAGCGTGCGATTGAGCCTTCTCCAAGCGGAAACATAGCTGAAGGAGTCAGCCCGTACGTATACAACGTATGGAGCAATGACAACCGTCCGTTTGCGGACCTCCTTGCAGCTCTGACGGTTCCGAATGAGGACAATGACTTTGAAGCGCCGTTTACGGAGAAAGTAGAGCCGTTCCCAACGCCTTGGAAGGACGAGCCTGTGGGTCACCTGTTGGGCAGCTATTCTTCTGACTTATCAGGAGAAAAAGTGGTTGTTACGAGAGGAGTAAGAGGCGAGGAAGTGGCCGTCGGTAAAATTGACGGATCTGGCATTGCCGGGTTTACTGATCTTGAGCCGGGCAACTACTTTGTCCACGTGGATGGAGAGTCCACCCGTGTTCAGGTGAAAAAAGGATCAGTGACGGCGTTCGAACAGTAAACGTGAGAGAAGTGGGGCGGCTTATGAGGTGGAAGGATACCTTGTGAGCCGTTTTTTGCAACAGGGAAGCTGGGGTTTGGGGGCGCGGGCGTATGTATGTGTCGGGTTGTGTCGTATTTTGCAGAATGACCGATATATTCAGTAAATTGACGGAAAAATGCCCAAAAACGACTGATAAAAGCACTAAAACGACGGATAAACCGGGAAAAACGACCGATAAAACAAAAACACTTCTCAAACTATAATTATCGGACAATTTCAAAAATTTACTTGCTTTTAATTTGAAATTTAGTTACATTTAAAATATTAAATTACTGAAATATTATTTCGTTATCTGAGAAGGTAATTCCTGATGAAATTTGGTGATGAGCATGGAACAGAACCTGTCTTGCTTACTTACAGAGCAGCGAAACACCGCTTCTGCAGGGCTTGATTTGAAAAAGACAAAAGAAATTTTAACGCTGATGAATGAAGAGGACCAGAAAGTTTCCCGGGCCGTCCATGACTGTCTTGACGAGATTGAAAAGACAGTGGACCTGGCTGTTGATGCCATCCAGCGCGGAGGAAGGCTGTTCTACGTGGGGGCCGGCACAAGCGGCAGGATCGGCGTCCTCGATGCTGTAGAGTGTCCCCCCACTTTCCGCACGCCGCCTGAAATGGTACAAGGGATCATTGCAGGAGGAAATTCGGCGATGTTTTGTGCGAAAGAGGGAGCAGAGGATTCCGTTGAAGGCGGAGCGAGGGCAATGGAGGATGTGAAGCTCTCCAAGCGTGACATCGTTATCGGGATCGCCGCGAGCGGAAGGACGCCTTTTGTGATCGGCGCTCTTCAATTTGCAAATAAGGTAGGGGCTGCTTCCGTTGCCCTGAGCTGCAACCCATCATCAGAGATTGGCAGTGTGGCAAAGATCAGCATCGAGACGATCGTGGGCCCTGAAATCCTCACCGGATCCACGAGATTAAAGTCGGCTACGGCACACAAAATGGTATGCAACATGATTTCCACGACGGTCATGATTAAGCTTGGGAAAGTTTACGAGAATCTGATGGTCGATCTTCATGCGAGTAACTACAAGCTTTATGAACGGGCAAAACGGATTGTACATGAAGTGACGAATGCAAAGGAAGACGTCATTGTTGAAGCTCTGGAAAAGGCGGAGCACGATGTGAAACTCGCCATTGTACTCATTGAAACAGGCGCTTCGGTTGAGCAGGCAAAAGAACGGCTGGCAAACGCTAATGGGGCAGTCAGGCAGGCGATCACATCGACGAAAAATGAGCGTTCGTCATAACGGCAATGGAGACCTGAAAAAGGTTCCATAGATATTTTGAAAAAAGGGGATGAAGGTTGCATGAAAAAGAAGGCGGGTTTGATCACGGGTATTTCACTTAGTTTACTGATGCTGGCTGCATGTACAGACAATGCGGAAGATGCAGATGCAGGTGCCGATGAAGAGGCCGATACCGAAGAAACAGCAGATGAAGGGGATTCTGATGATGCTGCGGGATCTGACGAAGAAGCCGAGCTTCGCGTCTGGATCATGGAGACAGGTTCACCTGAAGAAGCAGAGGACTATTTTGACCGGGTGACGGAACGTTTCAATGAAGACTACCCTAACGTTTCAGTCGATGTTCAGTTTATTCCGTGGCTCTCTGCCCACCAGACACTGGTTACTTCCATTGCAGGGGGAAGTGCTCCGGATATTTCAGAGCTCGGAACCACATGGAACCCTGAGTTCGCAGCGATGGGAGCTCTTGCCGACATGGATGATATCGTTGCAGACTGGGGCATGGAAGATGGCTGGGTCGATGCTCTTGAAGAGGTAGCAACATACGATGAAACGCTCTTCGGTGTACCTTGGTACGCAGGTGTCAGACAGCTTGTTTACAATACAGAGCTTTTTGAAGAAGCAGGTGTGGATGTGCCTGAGACATACGATGACCTGTGGGAAGTCGGCGAAGCCATTATCAACAATACCGACGCTTATGCCTACCCGGCAGTGGGAATTTCCCAGCACTTTGTCCTGCCTAAGATCTGGCACTTCGGCGGAGAGCTGGCTGTACAGGAAGAAAATGATGACGGCGAAATGGTATGGGTATCCCAGGTTGATCAGCCTGAAGCTGTTGAAGCTGTAGAATTCTATACGGATATGTACAAAGAAGGCTTTGTTCCTGACGGCGCATTGAACTGGTCTGTACTCGATACTCGTCAGGCATTTGCCCAGGAAGACCTGGCCATGACGATCGATCTTCCACCTGGTATTAATGCGATGATTAATGAGAACCCGGACCTTGAAGATAAAATCGGCGTTGCGCCGCTTCCGGGGAACGACTCAAATGCGAGTTTCGTAGGCGGATCCAACCTGGCCCTGTTCGAGCAGTCTCAAAACAAGGAACTGGCAGCCGAATACTTAAAGCTTCTTGTTTCTGATGAGTTCATTACAGAGTGGGCTGATTTCACTGGATTCTTCCCGGGAACAATTGACGGTCTTAACGACCCGATGTTCTCAGAAGATGAGACGCTGAGCGTGTTCTCCGATGCACTGGTGGAAGGGCGTTCTTACCCTGCAAGCCCGTCATGGGGACGCTTTGAAGGGGAAAACCTCTTCGTCGCTCCAATCCAGGAGATCATGCAAGGATCCAAAACCGCCCAGGAAGCTATGGATGACGTAGCTGAACGCATGAACAACGCATTCTCAACAGAATAACACGAGTGACGGAACAGCGAATTGTTCCAAAACGGCAAAAGTCCGTCGAGACTATTTCTCTGACGGACTTTTCCATACATACTGCGCAAAGTCTTTAGAAGAATGGAGTTGGAAAGAGATGAACAATCGATGGCTTCCCTGGTTTTTGCTGGCACCAGCGCTGATTCTAATCCTCACCTTAACCATCTACCCGCTGTTTAACACGTTCTACCTATCTTTCAGACAATATGATATGTATTCCCTCATGACGGGTGTTTCTTCCTGGGTCGGGTTAAGCAATTATACGGAAACGCTCACAGATCCATTCTTTTGGACGGTAACGAGAAACACCGTCGTCTTTGGTCTGGCCTGTGTGTTCGGGACCATGATTGCAGGACTTTTGGTTGCGCTTTTGCTGAATACAAAATTCAAGGGCAGCCGGATCTTAGGGATTGTCATCTTGATTCCATGGGTATTCCCGGCTGTTGCAGGGGGAATCGTATGGCGCTGGATGTTCAACGATCAGTACGGAGTGGCCAACTACCTCCTCACACAGATCGGCCTTACCCAGTTTGACGGGTTTGCCTGGTTTAACACACCTTGGACGGCATTCACGGTGATTTTCTTTATGATTGTATGGCAGAGCTTCCCCTTTATCGCCGTTTCCCTTCTGGCGGGGTTCCAGACAATTCCCGATACGCTTTACGAGGCAGCGGAGATTGATGGCGCCAATGCGTGGCATAAAGTAACAAAAATTACCCTGCCGATGCTTAAGCCCCTTCTTCTTATTCTGTTTATTCTTTCAACGATCTGGGATTTTAAAATCTTTGACCAGATCTACGTCATGACCGAAGGCGGACCGGCACGGGGCACGTACGTCCTGGCCCTCTATTCCTGGAGCGAAGCCTTTAACTCCCTGAACTTCGGCATGGCTTCTACCATCGCCATGCTCATGTTCGTGTTACTGATGTTCTTTATTGTGATCTACATTTACTTTCTCCGAGAGGAAAAAGGAGGGAAGCCGGCATGAAGCGAAAAACAACGTTCCAGAAAGTTCTGATCTATGCAGCTGCCATCTTTGTGTTTGTCGTTTCCATGTTCCCGTTTTGGTGGATGGTGATCAGTTCCTTAAAACCATCTTCAGAGATTTTCAGTAGCGTGCCGACGTTCTGGCCCCATGATATTACGTTTCAGCACTACTACAATATCTTCGTCCGGGCAAACTTCTGGGTTTATTTCACCAACAGCTTAATGGTGGCAGGAACCGTAACCTTGCTTGGGACAGGGATCGCTGCTCTGGCAGGCTATGCGATCGGACGCTTCAATATTAAAGGAAAAAATGCGATTCTTCTTATGATTCTGAGTGTGCAGATGTTCCCTCTGGTTGTTATGATTATTCCGTTATTTATCGTCATGAGCAGACTGGGCCTGGTCAACTCCCTGGTCGGACTTGTGATCGTTTACCTGACGTTTGCTCTGCCGTTTTGTATCTGGATGATGCGAAGCTATTTCGCCTCGATCCCGGTGGAAATTGAAGAGGCAGCCATGATTGACGGGTGTACGAGAATGCAGGCCTTCCGGAAGGTCATCTTCCCCCTTGCCTGGCCTGGTGTTTCTGCAACAAGCATTTTCGCCTTTATTACTGCATGGAATGAATTTGTCTTTGCCGTTACGTTCATTCAGGACGATTCGCTCCGGACGCTTCCATTGGCCCTGCAACAGTTTTTCAGCCGGTTTACCGCTGATTTCGGGGGACTGATGGCCGCTTCAACCATTGCGACGATTCCGGTTCTGCTATTCTTTATTTTCTTCCAGGGAAAAATGACGAAGGGCCTTGTACAGGGCTCCGTAAATACTTAAAAAAGGCATTGAAAAAGTTCGGTCTTAACTTTTTCCAGTGCCTTATATAAGGGAGATGATCGCATGAACATTGAAGAAAAAGTCGGCCGGCTCATGATGATCGGCATTCCGGGTACCACAGTGGACAAAGAAACAGAACAGCTGATCCGGGACTGTCACGTGGGTGGTGTAATTTATTTTCAGCGGAATGTGGATACGCCAGATCAGGTAAATGAACTGTCGGCGCGCCTCCAGCAGATAAACGGGGGCGGCTCCCCGCTTCTTATCGCCATCGACCAGGAAGGGGGAATGGTGGCCCGTATCAGAGACGGGGTCACACAGATCCCCGGTCAGATGGCAATCGGGGCAACAGGCGATCCCTCAGTGGCAAGGACACTGGCACAAATCAGCGGAAAAGAGCTTGCAGCCCTTGGAATTAACGTGAACTTTGCTCCGTGCGCCGATGTGAACAGCAACCCCGCGAACCCGGTCATTGGTGTCCGGTCCTTTGGAAGCGACCCTTCCACAGTGGCGTCGTTTGTCAGGGAAGCCGTAGCGGGCTTTCAGGAGAGCGGCGTGTCTGCTACGATCAAACACTTTCCGGGACATGGTGATACGAGCGTCGACTCCCACCTGGCCCTCCCTAAATTGGACCATGATCTGGACCGCTTAAAGGAAGTGGAGCTCGCACCGTTTCGGGCAGCAGCTTCTGAAGCCGACCTTGTCATGAGTGCCCACATTAAATTTAACGCCCTCGATCCAGATTATCCGGCCACCCTCAGTAAGCCGATTATCAGCCGGCTGCTCCGGGATGAGATTGGTTTTGAAGGCGTAGCCATCACGGATTGTATGGAAATGGACGCGATATCGAGGACGTATGGAACGGCCGATGCTGCTGTAAAAGCGATTCAGGCAGGGATTGATATCGTCTTAGTTTCCCACACAACATCTCTTCAGCGGGAAACCCACCAAAAACTTGTGGCGGCAGTGAAAAACGGCCACCTTTCACTGGCGCGGGTGGAGGAAGCCCTTGGCCGGATTGAACGCCTGAAGGCGAAGCACGGGACAGGAAAAAGGAACGAGAACCGGATAGAAATACTCGTTGAAAAACACCGGGAGACAGTAGACGGGATCCGGAAGAGGACGATTTCTTCTTTAACAGACAAATGGACGCCCCTCTCGGCAGACGAAAAGGTTCACGTCGTTTTTTGCAGGCCCCACCGTCAGTCCTATGCGGATGAGCAGACAGATGAGTCCAATCTGATTGCAGAGCAGCTGAGAGCAAGGGGGTTTGACGTTTCTTCTACATCTGTAGAAAGTAACCCTTCCAAGGAAGAAGTCGTCCACGTGCTGTCTCAGATCGACGGCGGCAGTACAGTCGTTTTTTGTTCTTATTTACCGGGAAATAACGAGAATCAGCGCCTCCTGGCAAAAGAGCTGTCGAAACACTACTCCGACATGGTTGGTGTCAGTTTACGCTCACCGTACGATGCAGAAGAGTTGCCGTTTATCCGCCGGTATATTACCGGATTCGAGAGCACAAAAGGGGCAATGACGGCTCTTAGTGAGGTCTTGTCCGGAAAAGAAGAACCAACAGGAAGAGTCCCCATCACACAATGACGAAGCCACTGAAAAAGCACAAAACAACTTTTTCAGTGCCTTTTATTTGAGTGACAATGGCTTCAGCGGTTGCGCGCCTGACACGAAAAAACCACTCATACCAGGCTTTTAAAACATGCAACCGTTACGCTTATTGCTTAGAAGGCACTGGAAAAAGTTAAAGATCGAACTTTTTCATTGCCTTCTACAATGACGTCATTGTGTGATTATTTCTGAAACAGATATAATTGATTCAAGATGGGAAGGGATACGATGAATAACATAAAATCAGGGGCATTGCGAATGATTGCCGAGGTGACCAATCAGCTTTCCCCCTCTGAAAAGAAGCTGGCAGCGTATGTGATTGAGCACCCGTCACGAGTGATCGGGATGACAGCGAACCAGCTGGCAGAGGCAAGCGATACGAGCAGTGCGGCGGTCGTTCGTTTCAGTAAATCGGTTGGCTATAAAGGCTTTCAGCAGCTTAAATTAAAAATTGCAGGAGAACTGACGAACGACTATGATGAAGGCTTTCACGATCTGCATCCCGGGGAAGAACCGGCATCTGTTGTTGCAAAGGTCACGAACAACAGCATACAGACGTTAAAGGAGACGTTGCAGACGCTTCAGATAGATCAGCTGGAGCGAGCGGTTGACGCGATTGCCGGGGCGAATGTGGTTCACTTTTTCGGAGTCGGGGCTTCTCAGATCATTGCCCAGGATGCAGAGCTCAAGCTTTCACGGATCAATAAGCGTGCACACTCGTTTTCGGACTTTCACGTAGCAGCGATGCATGTTGCCAACGTCCAGCCCGGGGACGTGGTATTTGGCATTTCTTTTTCCGGTGAAACGTTTGAAGTCGAACGGATCATGCAGCTGGCAAAAAAGCGGGGAGCCACGACAATCGGGTTAACGCGTTTCGGCGTATCCCCCGTGGGCAAAGTGGCTGATATTCTTCTCCAGACGTCCACGTCCAAGGAAACCACCTTCCGAAGCGGGGCCACATCGTCACGAATTGCCCAGCTCACGGTGATTGATATTTTGTTTATGCTTCTGGCAAACAACCAGTTTGACGTGGTCATTAAGCATCTTGAAGAAACAAGAAGTGCCATTGACTTCATTCAAAAGAAGTAAAGGGGAGAGGCAGGATGGGCGATTATTTAGTACCAGCCACCACATACATGGCGGTCGGCCTTATGTCCGGCACCTCCCTGGACGGTATTGATGCCGCCCTCGTGGAACTCAAGGTGGATGGGAAGGGAGACGTACACTCGTGTGAACAGGTGAAAGGAGTGACCGTCCCTTTTTCAGCAGGAAGAAAAGAGCAGATCGAGAATGCCATGGACATAGAGCGGTCCAATATCCGTGATATTTGTGAGCTCAACGTCGTTTTGGGCCGGGATTTCGCAGCCGCTGCCGAACGTGTAGTAAAAGAGAGCGGCAGAACAATGGCGGACCTAGCCTTCATCAGCTCCCACGGGCAGACCGTTTATCACATGCCGGAAACGGGAGCAACGCTGCAAATCGGAGAACTCTCTGAAATAGCCAAACAAACGAACGTGCTCACCGTAGGCGACTTCCGCCCATGTGATATGAGTGTGGGAGGAGAAGGAGCTCCTCTCGTTCCCTTCGTGGATCACCTTCTTTTCCGCCATCAGGAAAAAGGGCGGGTTCTTCTGAACATTGGCGGAATGGCGAATGTCACCCTCCTGTCTCCGGCATCCGTTAGCAGGCCGATGATTGGCGGAGATACGGGACCCGGAAATGTACTGATTGATCAGTGTATGGCCATTTTAACCGGGGGAAAGCACACCTATGACCGCGGTGGAGCATATGCTTCTGCAGGTCAGGTGGATCACTTATGGCTGGACAACCTGATAGAAGGGGACAGCTTTCTTAAGAAGCCTCTTCCTAAAAGCACCGGACGTGAGCGTTACAGCAGGGAAATGGCTGAAAGGCTTGTTGAAGAAGGAAAAAGCAGAGGCTTATCAGGAGAAGATATTACAGCCACAATCTCCAGCTACACTGTCAGGTCGATCCGTGACGCTGTTACCCCTTTTATTGGTCAGCTCGGACTTGAAGACGTGTTCGTTGGGGGAGGGGGAGCTGAGAATCACTATCTGATGGAAGAACTGGGAAAAGAGCTCGGAATGCCTGTTTACCGGATGGAGGAGCTGGGGGTATCTTCGGAATTTAAAGAAGCAGCTGTTTTTGCCGTCCTTGGGCTTTACCGGCTGAAAGGACGGCCGAATAACGCACCGGAAGCGACAGGGGCAAAAAAGCTCGTTTCGATGGGGAAAGTGGTATTGCCTTAAGGAAAAAACCAGCCGGAGGGCTGGTTTTTTGCGTGTATAGCGGATGAAGCGTAAGGCGATATGTGAGGCAGGGGCCCCATATCGGTATGCGATATACGAGTTCCCCGACCATCAATCAGTAGTGTCGTATCGCCCGCCGATACGTTATGAAACCAGGCTTGGAAAACGCGGTTGATAGTGATAGATATGCCTTATAAGGGGGAAAAAATACTTGGTCATAGTACGAGACGACACAAAGTTTAAATAAGACAGATTGGAGACGCAGTGGCAGGCATATCGTATGGCGATACATTCCCTTTAAAAGATTAACAATCTTGTTGGTATCGCATAGCGATACCACAAAATAAAGGAGAAGGAGGCAGGGGGAATCAACCTCTGGGTTTAATAGACCCAAAAGTTAAGAATCTAGTTCATATCTTAAAGGGAGTTCAATAAGCGGAAATTAACACCAAACGTTCACAGATACTGAATTAAAAAAGCGATACACAAAGATTGCCAGGCGATATAGCGCTATCCTTATCCTTATGAGACCTCGTACCTAATTTCTATTTTATCTGACAAATCCTCGTATCGGATGGCCATACATCTTGCAAATTCGACAAAAAACCTTCATATTTATAATAGATAAGGAGGTCCGATATGCGACACGATATACAGCCGAATGAACGCTCTTTCTCAACGAAGGAAGTGGCAGAACAAGTAGGTATTGCAACGCCAACAGTACGGAAGTATGGCCAGATCCTGGAGCGGAACGGATACGAGTTTTTTAAGGATAGAGACCGGCGGATCTTTGTCCAATCTGACATCGATGCCCTTGTAGCGATACGCGATACGGACAAGCCCCTGGACGACACGGCGAAAGACCTTGTAATTGAGCAGAAAGAGAGATTGGACAGTTCACAAGACTCTCATACAACAGACGTAGCGCTACCCGATACATACGGCAGCCTGCCTCAAGATCCGAACCAATTGAAAGAAAGTCTGATGTTTTTAGCGAAAGAGCTGGCGGCTACACGGGAGATGAATGTGCAGCTGGGAGAAGGCATGACGCACCTTAAACGAACGGTAGCCCAGCTTCAGCAGGACCATCACGTCATCAGTTCCGGAATCGGAAATTCAGCACAGCGGACACAGTCCAAGATTGAACGACTGACTGAGCAACAGAAGTCCCATTATGAAGCATTGCTTGAACAGGAAAAGGAAAAAAGCGAGCTTCTTCAAAAAGAGATTCAGGCGATGCGTGAGGAACAGAGGCAGGAATGGAGGTCACAAAACGAGTTTAACAAGCGGCTGGAAGAAGCTGCACAAAAACCGAAAGGTGGTTTTGAGAGGCTCTTTTCTATGTTCAGAAAATAATCGTAGAAGATGTCTCAAAAGAGCACAATGTAAAAGAGGTTGATCCAAAAGGTAAAGAACGGCCTTTTGGATCAACCTCTTTTACTATTAGAAACCTCCGTTTCCGGGTACAATCACTTTTAAGCAGTCTATTTTAGTCATAAGGAGCATGTATGGATATTTTAATCTGGTTGATTATCGTCTCATTTTTTCTGTTAAGCTTTGTGGGTCTTTTTTATCCTGTGATCCCCGGCATTCTCATGATCTGGCTCGGATTTGCATCGTACCACTTTTTTATGGATTCCCTCGGGTTTTGGTCGTGGGGAAGCCTTCTCGTTCTGACTGTTCTCATTTTCGCAGCGGATTTTGTGGCGAATATGTACTTCGTGGAACGCCGGGGCGGTTCGAAGTGGGGAGGGAGGATGGCAATCGCCGGTCTTATCATAGGGGCATTCGTTGTACCGCCTTTTGGCATTATTCTTGTGCCCTTTGCTCTCGTTGTGATCACTGAATATCTCGTTACAAAAGATATAACGTCCGCTTTAAAAATCGGAACGGGAACCGTGTTTGCTTTTTTGAGCAGTACGTTTGCGAAGTTTGTCATTCAAGTGGTTATCATCGTGATCTTCATTCTTGATGTTTGGTTGATGTAGAGTCAGGGTGGCACGATGATCAGTCACCCTTATAGATAAAACGGGAAAATAGACATAGGACATGTGTGGATAATGTTTACAGACACCTTGAAACCAATTCCAATTTACTAGATAATATTAACTAGTTAATGGTTGGGAGGGGTTTGATGGATTACCGTGAGCTGGTAAGCATTGTTGTGTTGTTAAAGGATAATCATGAGAGCGGCACGAGGGAAGGAAAATACTTCTTTTTCAAATATTTGGACATCGTGCTCGATCCGAAAAGTGATATTTATATTTTAGGAGATTTACATAAGCTTGCCGAGGTGTTGAAGGATAACGGCGTTTGCGAGTTTAGCGACGTAATCGGGCTTTATGACAGCAAGGCCGGCGGAAAGCTCAGTGAATTGTGTGGTGGCTGCTATGCGTGAGAAGCCGCCATTAAAGAACATTTATAAAAAGTCTCTTGCGATTCAGCTTATCTGAATGGGTCATGATCTGGAGCATACGATGAGAAACAGAAATAATCCTAGGTATCAGGTGTTTGTTTTTCCTGATACTCAGGAACTGAGAGAAGACCTTTGCAAGTTAAACGGGCAGAGGTATGAAGGTGAACGTCATGAAAATCATTAAAGTCACAGCCATTGTTCTCGTTTTTCTTTCTGTAGCGGGCTTTACCACCCACCAATGGCTCGACAGCCGGGAAGTGTCTGAAGCCTCAGGCGAAGTCGAGGATATAATCGATGAGGAAACAGGTGAGCCTGTGCCGATTGAAGAGATTGTTGATGTGCCTACAGTGGATGAGGTTGAGGAGCGGTACTCTTTTGATATGAGCGAAACGAATATGCAGAATACGATTCATGCCATGTCCCATCAGAAAGTGTATGCAACTGAAAAGTGGGGACACGTCTTTATTACGGATGAGATTATCGATCGTCTTCTGGAAGTAAACAAAGAGAACAGCTATACTCACAGTGCGGTGTATCACGACATCCTCACCCGCTGGAGACAGGATGATTTCTCCAGAGCAGTGGAGGATCATAATACGATCTGGCAGCTGCAGGGAGGAACGGTCGGTGAGGCAACGCGGCTTCTCTCAGAAGAAGAGGAAAGGCTTTATATTATCAGGCATTTTGAAGATGAATAAGAGTAAACCGGTGCTCTAAAGATGAAATCAGCTATCTTTTCGACACCGGTTTTGTTTTTTCCACTATCGAAATTTGGAGCATACAGCTCCACTTGTGTTTTACAAAAATGTTCGATGCTCAATGAGAATTTTAATGGCCTGTCCACTGCAGACACATTTTCAAGTGTGATTTGGAAGCTTGTATTTTTTTGCCCCCCATTTGCCTATTCCAAGCAAACGCCCACACTCAACGGGGAAAACGTACATATTGTGTGGTGAAAAGAATCCTACACGGGGGCGGAGGGAATTCCATTGTCATACGGTAAAAATGAAGGTTTTGCGTTATTGGTTGTGTTGTTTATCCTGCTGGTCATCATCGGTGTATCTTACATCGACTGCGGCTGCTAGGAGTTAATAAAGGGACCTTGGGGAGATGATTCTCCCCGGGGTCTTTTTCTTTGCGTCTGGGCGGATGGCCACTCCCTTTTCCCGTTTGATCATAGGATATGAATAAGGTGGAAGCGGGAAGGAGTGGAACAGCTTGTTTAACAAATTCTTTGGCGGTTTTGAGAAAAAAACCGGCGTTGGGATGAATGAAGTGCTGAAGCTTGCTCAATCAGTCCAGTCGGCTAATCTCAAGGATGAAAAAGTCGTAAGAGACCTGATTCAGCGGATTGCAAAGGTCGCCAACCGTAAAGTAACAAAAGAAAAAGAAGATCAGCTCGTTAAGGCAATTATGAGCGGAAACGTACCGAAGGACATCGGTGCTATTCAAAAAATGATGAAGGACAAAAAATAATGAAAATAAGACTGTCGGCAAAGTAGCTGACAGTCTTATTTTTGTTTTGCAATCAGGATTTTAAGGGTATTGGAAAGGTATAAAAGAGAGGAGTGGAATCCGTACATGAAAAAGCTTCAAGCGTATTTCAGGACCGAAAATGATGCAGAAACGGCTTCGATCAGCCTCAAGCAGCTCCGGGTGAGCAATGTCATTGTAGATGAAATTCCACAGCAGAGCCGTGAGAATATCGTGCTCGTCCCCGCAGCGAATGTGGGATCAGGAACGGCAGCAGCCGGCGTTGTTCCCCCGGCAGCGGGAAAAAATAAGTTAACAATGAGTAAAGATAAAAACAAAGCATTTCAGTACATTCTGGAGTGTGATGTGGAGGAAACGGACTACGAAGCGGCAAAGGAAAAGCTGGAACAGAATGATGCCTATATGGAACAAAAAGAGTAAGAGAAAACGAGGAGCTAATGGCTTCTCGTTTTTTCTTCGGGCTTTACAAATCAAAACCAATGTTTTACAATTTTATTAACGTTTGATTGATCAATCATTATTAGGGAGTGAGGGTCGTCCATGCCACTTTCAGAAAATCAGATTAAAAATATGGAACAAAAGCGGGAGCGGATCCTGTATGAATCGGTCGTTCTTTTTTCCGAACTCGGGTTTGAGGGTACGACAATTAAGAAGGTCGCTAAAGCTGCCGAAGTCAGTTTTGGCAGCGTGTTTACGTACTTTGAGAACAAAGATCAGCTGTTTCATGCCACTGTGACGGAACCTTTGGCAGATTACGAGAGGTCGTTACTTGATTTTGATCCGCAAGCAAATGACCCTGTGAAAGAACTTGAGAGCATGGTGGTAAAGCATATCGAAGTGTTTTCAAGTATCAGCCATTATTTAAACCTGGTTGTCCACGTGATCAGCCATAACAAAAAGTTTCCTGATACTTTTACAGTCCTCGATGCATTTCATCAGAACTTGCGAAACCAGGTTCGGGAGCTGGTTGCAGCAGGACAGAAAAAGGGTGTGCTCCGTGAGCAGGACCCGACTTATGCGGCTGTAGCATATACCAGTCTGTTGATGGGACTGCGGTTGAATTTGACTGATGAACCCGACAGCGATACGTGGGAGCATCTCGTTCCAAGCACGGTGCAGCTTTTTGGACCGAAATGAGCTATTGTTTCGGTTTTTCTTTTCCACCAATAATGATTGATCAATCAATCGTAGGAAAGAGGCAAACCAATGTCATTATTTCGCTTTCACCGGACCATTAAAATAAGACTCGCTTTACAGTTCCTCACTACGATGGCCACCATGTCGGTCGTGCCTTATCTGATTATTTATTTCTCCGCCACACTTGGCACCGTCACCACAGGATTTATGTTCCTGGGCGTGATCACAGCTACTGTTGCCGGCTCTCTGACCGGAGGGCTCCTTGCCGATAAAGCCGGAAGAAAACAGGTGATTCTTTGGACTGAAGGGGTTGCTGTTTTCGGTTTTATCGCTGTCGCATTCGTTAATTCACCCTGGCTGGTTCTGCCTTTTGCGGCTTTCCTTCTGTTTGTGATGATTCAGTTTTCCACCGGCGCAGGGGAGCCGGCTTATCAGGCATTGCTGATCGATGTAAGCAAACCGGAAAACCGGCGGTCCGTCTATACCTATGCTTACTGGCTGCGAAACCTGGGTATGGCGGTCGGGGGAATTGCAGGAGCCTTTTTGTTTATGGATCATCACTTCTACTTGTTTCTTGGTGTGGCTTTCTGCCTTTTCATTTCGTTTATTGTGACCGCCTTTTTTATTACGGACACCTACGTTCCCTTACGATCCGGGCAAAGGCGTGTTAACACTTCGAAAGCTGAAGCATCTTTCAAAACGGGCTACAGGAAAGTCCTGCTTCACCGTGTCTTCATGGCTTTTATATGTGCCCACTTACTCATTGTTTCTGTGGAAGAGCAACTTACCACTGTTACTGCTGTCCGGCTTGTGGATGCCCTCAAAGAACCCCGGCCGCTTCTTCCGTTCCTGACAGTCCAGGTTGATGGCTTAAATATCGTCGGGCTTCTAAAAGCAGAGAACACGATTCTTGTGATCTGTTTAACGGTGCTTGTCTCTGCCTTTATCCGGAAGCTGAACGACCGATGGGTTCTCATGACCGGCCTCGCGCTGTTTTTTACAGGCTACACCATCATCAGCTTCAGTGAAGTGCCAATCGTGCTTCTTGCAGCGATGTTTATCGCAAGCGCAGGAGAGGTGCTTCATATTCCAGTCAAACAAGCCTTGCTGGCCGGCTTTATTCCGGACCACGCCAGGAGCACCTATATGGGCATCTATTATCTTTTTACTTATCTGGGGGTGAGTACTGCCGGTGCCTTTATTATTTTGAGCGCCTGGGTGCCGACGTGGCTGTTTACCTTTGTTTTTGCAGCGATGGGGGCTGTGTCATTGATCACCTTCAACCGGCTCACACAGGAGCCGGTACATGAGGCAGGCAGAGCGGCGGCCACTATGTAGAATTCAGGGCCGCTAATATTACTCTTCCCACCCAATTGCACTCAGGAACGTCCTGGCCAGAATCATATGGCCCGTGGCGCTCGGGTGCACCCGGTCCCATGCCAGAGAAGACGTATAGGCATGCTCAAGGTAATCATCAAAAGCCCTTTGTGTATCCACAAAAACACATGCATATTTTTCAGCCAGCTCCCTGACCGCTTCACCGTAACGGTCCATCTGCAGTCTCATCTGGTCGTTTCTGTTTTTCTCCAGAAAAAACGGCGTCATGAGAATGAGCTTATCCACATGTGGACAGGCTCCCTCCATGAATCCTTCCAGGGTGCGTTTATACTCCGCTATGTATATGTGCTGCTCTTTCTCAAAAGGACTGTGGAACTGTCGCCACACGTCGTTTATCCCAATCATGATAGCGAGATAATCAGGGTTCTGATCCACAACATCCCTCTGCCACCTTTCCGCAAGTTCCCTTACTGTATCCCCGTTCATACCTTTATTCACAACCCGCAGCCCAAGCTCTGGATAACGAGACTGAATAAGGGCATTCACAAACGAAACGTAACCATTCCCAAGCTCTTCGAATAACCCTTCGCCATCAGGCTTCTCCCGTCCGCAGTCCGTGATCGAGTCTCCGGTAAATAACAGCTTCTTTCCGTGAGTAAATATCATAACCTGACCTCCCGTGTCTTTCCTGATGATAGCTCTTTCTCCCAAGCAGGGATCTATTCCTCTTTTTTATGGAAAGTCCTGAGGGAGGAAACGAAAAGTTTCGGTCTGTTTGGAAAAAAATCCGCCTCAGGCTCAAAGCCGGGCGGATTCTTTAGGGAAGTTAACAATCGTACCTATCTTTTTTGCATTTCTTTTTAAATTTCTTTTTGGCTTCGTCTAATTTTCTTTCGTATTTTGCAATTTTTTCTTTGTACCCTTTAGTTTCTTCACGTAATTTTTGGCACTTATCTTTCGATCGGTGTCTTTTATGGCAGTGGTCTTTTTTACATGGATCGCAATAGTGGCAGCGGCATTTGTCGTGATCAATTCTGCAAGGGGCGTGATGGCATCGGCCTTTGTGATGATCCACATCACAACGGCATTTATCATGGTCTCTTCTGCAAGGATCGTGATGATGGTGTTTTCTATCATCGTCTACGCATTTTTTGCACATACATACATAGTCGCATGCTTTATGGTGTTTCCGGTCCGTCACGTAGTCGTGAATACTGATTCTTTTTCCGTATGGGTCATAGCTGAACATATCTTTCCCTCCCTCCTTCTTGAAATACTATATTCTATGCTCATTTGATAGATTTGCGCAGGCAAACAGGCAAGAAAAAGAGAGCGTCTCATAAACTATGAAACGCTCTCTCAGTCCTCTTACAGAAAACTAATACCCTTTGCGATAATCAACCCGGTTTACAGGCAGCGTATCCCCATTTACATAGCTCTCCAGATTTGGAATGAAGATGTCTTCCATCACCCGCTTATTGTAAAATTCAGTAGAACCCGCTGTGTGAGGCGTAACAATCACATTATCCAGCTCCCAGAGGGGGTTATTTTCTTCCAAAGGCTCTTTCTCAAACACATCAAGTCCCGCTCCGGCGATCGCACCTTCCTTAAGAGCAGTGATCAGTTCCGTCTCTGCCACCAGCTGACCGCGACCGATGGTAACGAAAAATGCCGTGTCTTTCATAAGAGAAAATTCTTTCGCCCCAAAAAGATGGTGCGTTTTTTCCGTGAGGGGAAGGGACACAACCACATAATCACAGCGGGGAAGAAGGTCATGAAGAGAGTCGGCTGTATACATTTCATCTACGTTTTCAACAGGTTCCCCGGAGTTTCTCACCCCAAGAACCGTCATCTCGAAGGCCTTTGCGATCTTCGCTGTTTCTTTCCCAATCGCTCCGACACCGATGATACCCACGGTTTTTTCATGAAGCTCGAGATTCATATTCGCATGGTGCCACGTTTTCGTCTGCTGTTGCTTCACGTACGTATGAATTTTTCTCGTCAGAGCCAGCATGTGTCCGAAGATCGTTTCAGAAATAGGGTAGGCGTGAACACCGTTGGCACTCGTGATAACCGTTTCTTTTCCTTCGAGTTTATCCAGGGGCAGTCCGTTGATACCGGCACTCCAAGCCTGAACCCAGCGCAGGTTTGCTTCAGGTTCAGCGACGACATTGTTCATCTCCGGCTTCCAGCCGGCAATCACCTCGGCATCTTTTAAATGAGGTTTCCACGTTTTCTTTTCTTTTCCGATAATCACATCCCAGTCAGGGACGAGGGATTTTACTTTCTCAGCATGATCGTGATCGATCGTATGTGTGATGACAAGCTTACGTCTGGTCATGGTTATGTACCTCCAGGTGTTGGTTTTGTGGTGCCTGTCACTCCCCGAATGCTGTCGAATTCGCAGTCCTTTTCTATAAGAAAATTTCGTATGAAAAAGACCTATGGTTTCGTCAAAATTCGGGTGGTGACAGGCACCGTTTTAGTTCGTGTACACTCTCAGATTCGCATAAATGGTCTCCAGTGTCGGAGCCGGTATGCCTTGCTCGTCTGCCTTTTCAAGAAGGTAGCCGAAGAAGTGGTCTCCTTCTACGGAAAGGCCTTTCTCCATGTCCCGCTGGAGTGATGATTTCATTGTGTGCTCGATGTCATGCAGCTTGTCCCAGTTCGCTTCCTCCACTCCGTCAGGCAGAGGTGCATCGAGGGATTTCATAATCGCCGCTGCTTCTGTAAGCGTCTTTTTCACTGTTTTACTGCCGTATTCATCATCACGGATCGGTCCGATTGGCGAGCGGTAAAGGGACGTAACGCCAGACAGGGTTGAAATGAATAAGTACTTTTTCCACATATCGGCGAGGATCGTTTCAGAAAGCACAAAGTTACTCTTCGTGTTACTGAATGTGTCTTCGAGCCTTGAAACACGCTCGGAGCGCTCCCCTGATCTTTCCCCGAAGATGAAATCGTGGGTGCCGCTGGACTGTATGATGTGCCCTTGTTCGTTCAGCGTAGCTTCCACAAAGCAGAGGCCTCCGAGGACATTTTCTTCACCAAAAGCGGCAATCAGCCTGTCCATGTGGGCAATGCCGTTTAACAGAGGGATAATCATCGTATTTTCCCCAACATAAGGCCGGATGTCTTCTATCGCCTGATCCAGCTGGTACGCCTTCATGGAAAGAAGGACCGCATCGAAAGGTCCGGCTATTTCGCCGGCCTGAATAAGAGTGGGGGTGGTTTGGAAATCACCGTGAATACTCCGGATATGCAGCCCGGTTTCTTCGAGCTGTTTGCGTCTTCGTTCACGGACGAGAAACGTCACGTCCTCGCCTTTTTCCACCAGGCGGCCACCAAAGTATCCGCCAATCGCTCCTGCACCAACCATTAGTAGTTTCATAGTGCCCTCCCTTTATTTTCCCGGGTGCCTGTCACTCCCCGGTATTTGTCGAAATTATAAGTCTATTATACATGAATCATAGCAGGAGAATGGGCAAAGCGCTTAGGAGATTATAAGATGGAAGAGAGTGATAAAATGAAAAAAGAGAAAATGAGGAGGATTCCGATGATAGAGCTTTTTCAATACAACTGGGAAGTTCGGGAAGAGTGGTTTGACTGGTGTGAAGAGGTTCCACACGAAGAGCTTGTGAAAAAGCGTACGGGCGGAATGGAAAGCATTCTGCATAATTTGTTTCACGTGATCAATTGCGAGCAGCTCTGGATTAATCACATGCGGGGAGAGCCTGTGATTGAAACGGACATGAAATCAATCACTGTTCTTGAAGAAGTGAAAGAATTTTCACGTATCACAAAGCCGGTCACAATGGCCTTTTTGGAGTCGTATGAAACGTCCGGGGAAGACCGGATTCTTGAGGTGAAGAGCAGCAGGACGGGGGAGATCCGGTCGTTTTCGTATGATAAAGTGATTCTCCACATTATCACCCATGAAATTCATCACATTGGCCAGGTGTCCGTGTGGTCGAGGGAGGTTGGCCTGAAGCCAGTTTCGTCTGATCTTATCATAAGGGATTACTTTTGAAGGAAGGCAAACAAAAAAGCAATGGAATTTCCACAGAGAAATCCACTGCTTTTTTTACGTGCTACTGCCCTCTTTTTCGACGGTCGGTAATAAGTTCGGCGCCGAGTCCGTAGTTGTCGGTGTCGATTTCGTCAATGATGACAACGGTTGAAGCGGGGTTTTTGTTTAATGTTTCTTCCAAAAGATTGGTGACGCCTTTTACAAGGGTCTCCTTTTCCGCTTTTGTAAGTCCACCGCTTTCTTTAGTCACTTTAATGTTTACATATGGCATGGACATACACCTCCTCATTCTATGATGGCAGATAACGTTTCCTATTGTCTTCTTTCCTGTTCTTTGGAAAATTCAAACTGAGCTGGCTCACCTCACTGCCTTCCAGCACCTCTTTGCTTGCGTCTTTCATGGAGAGCGCAGGCTGCCTGACTTCACTCTGAATTTCCCTGATGTTTATTATAATTAAAGGGTTTTGAGTCAGCCGGAAGAACAGGGGGTGGCACGGCGCGATTGGGAATTATCTGGATCCGGATCTGGATATCTTAACCTAAATCCTTGATATATTAAAATTCATCCGGCATATCTTAACATTCCCGCGGGATATCTTAACACAAACCCACAAAAACAATCCTCCTCCGTTGAAAACACTAAAGAGAGGGCGTATAGTTGCCCCTAAAGGAGGCATGTTGTGATGAGCTTTTTCAGTAAAGGTGACAACCGTGAAAAACATATGCAGCAGGCAGAGGAATTTTTGTTTGAAGGGGAGACTCTTGAAGGAACTTACGGACTTATGATTGACTTCGTGGCATTTACGAGCCACCGGATTCTCTTTGTGGACCGCTCTCTCATGTCGAAGTCCAAGTCCGCTGTATACTCTATTCCCTATGAAAAAATCGAAGAAATTGCCATTGAAAAAACCGGTGTATTTTCCTTTTCCAACAACATCGAAATCGCAACAAAACGGACGACACACTCCCTGCGTTTTATGAAAGACACCGACGTGATGCAGTTTTACAGGGATTTATCCAAAAGAATCTGTACGTAATACGCAAGGCTGTAACCATCAAAAGATGATTACAGCTTTTTTTGTTCCTGTCCTAATATAAACCGGTGGTTTCGACAACATTGAAGTGGTGACATGGGTCTCAAAAAATGTTTCGTATGAAAAATATGGATTCATCCATACTATCAAAGAAAAAATGTTCACTTTAATGCCAATTAAACAAAAGGAGAAAAGTGCTTTGAAAAAATTACTGATAGTTACACTTTTAATTACTACGATCTTTACTTTCTTCATTTCACCACTCACGGAAGTAAATGCAGAGATAAATCATCCGCAAAATGATGAATGTATGACTGAATCTGCGGTCCAGTTAAAAGGAGATCTCAGAAAACTGTGGATTGACCATACAATATGGACAAGAAGTTATATCGTCAGCGCCCTGGAAGGTCTGGAAGATCAGGAAAAGATACTGGAGAGGCTGTTGAAAAACCAGGATGACTTAGGAGATGCAATAAAACCGTATTATGGAGAAGAAGCAGGCCAAAAACTAGCTGAGCTTTTACGTGAGCACATTATAATTGCAGGCAGTTTGGTCGGAGCGGTTAAAAACGAAGATGCTGCCGAGATAGATAAGTACAATAAAGAATGGTACAAAAATGCAGATGATATTTCTGAATTTCTCAGCAGTGCCAATCCAAACTGGTCCTATAACGAACTGCAGGATTTACTGTACATGCATTTAAAATTGGTTGCTGATATAGTCACAGCAAGAGTGAACAAAGATTGGGACGCAGATATTCTTGCTTTTGATAAAGGTGAAGACCATATTATCGTATTGGCCGATGCATTGACAGATGGGATTATTAAGCAGTTCCCCGATCAATTTAAAACAACCGAATAATGATCAATATCTGCTTAATTAAACACGAAGGAAAAATCAAGAAAGCCGTAACCATCCCTTAGATGATTACGGCTTTCTGTTAGTCTTTTAACAGCTTCCGTACGTCATCCTCCATCTTTTTCGGTGATGTCTGAGGAGAGTAGCGCTTCACCACTTCACCATTGCCATCAACCAGAAACTTCGTGAAATTCCACTTGATCTCAGAGCTCAGTAATCCTTGTTGGGACGCCTTCAAGTGTTTATAAAGCGGGTGGGCTCCGTCTCCGTTCACTTTAATTTTGGAAAAGAGAGGAAAGGTGACGCCGAAATTGATTTCGCACGTTTCCGTCATGTTTTCATCCTTAACCGGCTCCTGGTTCATAAACTGGTTGCACGGAAAGCCGAGGACAGCGAGCCCGTCATCCTTGTATGACTGGTAAAGGCGCTCGAGCTCTTTAAACTGCCCGGAAAGGCCGCATTTCGTGGCTGTGTTGACGATAACCATCGGCTGTCCTTTGTATTCATGAAGAGAGACTTCTTCTCCGTTTGGTTTTTTAACTGAGAAATCATGTACTGTTTCTGCCATGATGTCTCCTCCTTTACGTTTGATAGGTTTATCATAAAAACAGAAGGGGAGAAAAACAAAACATATGCTTAAAACACAAAAACCCCCCTGCCAAAAGTGACAGAGGGGAAATTCTAGCTTTCTGTAACAAGGGGATAGACACCGTTTTCGTCATGGGTTTCCTGACCGGTAATAGGCGGGTTAAACACGCAAACCATACGCATGTCCGTTGTTGCCCGGAGGAGGTGCTCGTCGTGCTCATCGAGAGCATAGAGCGTGTTTGCGGAAATCGGGTGAACCTTGTTATCCTTCAGCGTCACCACTTCGCCTTCCCCTTCGATGCAGTACACCGATTCCAGATGATTCTGGTACCAGATATGAGTTTCGGTGCCGGCTTTAATAACTGTATCGTGCACGGAGTAGCCCATGCCGGAGTCTTTTAAAATCAGGCGGCGGCTCGTCCAGTTTTCGCCTTTTATTTCGTTTTCTGTATTCAACACATCGTCCAATTTTACAACTTTCATTGTTTTGACCTCCTTGTATGTTCAGTGGCTTTTATTTGAGTTGCAATGCCTCCATTCGGTTGCTCGCCTGTTACGATAACTCCCCTCGTAACAGACTTTAAAAAGGCAACCGTTACGTTCATTGCCTAGAAAGCATTGGAAGTAGTTAAAGAGCAAACTTTTTCAGTGCGTTCTGTTCAGTCTGCAACCTGCTTGTGATTGGCGAGTACGCTTTTGATACTTTCCTCAATAATTCCAAAGCCTTCTTCGAGTCCCTGGTCATCGATGATCAGAGGGGGGAAAAGCTTGAACACTTCATCATTGCCCCCGGATGTTTCCATGATCAGACCGCGGTTAAACGCCTCTTCTGCTATTTTGGACGAAAGCCCTTCAACAGGTGAGGCAATGCCCTGCATGAATCCGCGCCCCCGTACTTCTCCCTGCAGATCAGGAAAGCGTCGGACAAGGCTGTTCAAAAACGCTGTTATTTTCCCGGACTTTTCCTTAATGCTTTCTTCAAATGCGCTGTCCTCCCAGTAAGTAAGGGATTCGGTGGCCGTTACGAAGGCATGATTGTTTCCGCGGAACGTGCCATTATGTTCACCGGGACTCCACTGGTCGTGCTCCGGCTTAATCAATGTGAGGGCAAGGGGAAGTCCATAGCCCCCGATGGACTTGGACAGGCAGATGATGTCGGGCTTGATCCCGGCTTTCTCAAATGAGAAGAATGTGCCTGTGCGGCCGACCCCGGCCTGAACATCGTCGATGATCAGAAGAATTCCCCAATTTTCGCAGATCTCTTCAATTCGCTTAATCCATTCAAAACGGGCGGTATTAATGCCCCCTTCTCCCTGGACAGTCTCAAGAATCATGGCAGCGGGAATTGCCACGCCGCTCCCGTTATCTTCAAGAAAACGCTCGAGGTAATCGAGGCTTTCGTTCTCATCCATAAAATTATCAAACGGCATCGTCACCGAATTGGTGAGGGGGACACCGGCCCCTTTTCGTTTAGCCGAATTTCCAGACACGGCGAGTGACCCGATCGTCATTCCGTGAAATCCGCGGGTAAAGCTGATCACATCGGTGCGTCCCGTAACCTTGCGGGCAATTTTCAACGCGCTTTCGACGGTGTTGGTCCCCGTCGGCCCCGGAAACATCACCTTGTATTCCATGTCGCGGGGTTTTAAAATGACATCGTTAAACCGCTTCAGGAAATCAGCTTTTGCTTCAGTCGCCTTATCAAGGGAGTGGGTAATCCCGTCATTCTGGATATAGTCAATGAGCTTTTTCTTCATTCGTGGCTCATTATGTCCGTAGTTCAGGGCGCCTGCCCCTGCAAAAAAGTCGAGATATTCCTTTCCTTCAGTGTCCCACAGCTTGTAGCCGCTCGCTTTTGTAAAAACAGCCGGAAAGCTTCTTACATAGCTGCGCACACTGGATTCCATCTCATCAAAAATTGTCAGATCTGTCATGTTCCTAAATCCCTCCATTGCGTTTTTCAGTCATTGGTCCAACCCTGAATGTAAGTTCAGATTCGTGATCATCTTCTGGAAAAAGTTCGGCAGGAAAGCAGGTTGATACGACACACGAGGTTGAAAAATCCCGCGCCAGTCCTCTGAAAAGAGCTTCGGAAGCTCCGTTTGAAGGGGTCACGGTTGCTTCAAGGAAGCGGACATTTCTGCAAGCTTCTCTCGAAAGGAGCTCGTTCATCATTTTTGAGGCGACTCCTTTACCCCTTTGGGAAGTGTCGACGCCAACCTGCCAGATAAAGATCGTGTCTTCTTGTTTGGGAGGAATAAAAGCGGTGATGAAGCCAACCAAACGGTCCTGTTCTTTTGCTGCTACACACGTCTCCCCGAAAAACTCACACATCATCAGATACTTGTAGGATGAGTTTTGATCAAGGGAGGTGCTGTTCACTAACTTCCACATGGCAGCCCCGTCATTCACGGTCGGCTTTGAAAACGTGACATCGCGTACGGTCGAATTTGTGCTCATAAAAATAAACCGCCTTTAATGGACCTGATAAGAACCCTCTCCTTTTGAAAGCGTTTTTTAAAGCACATAGATAAGCATAGTAACAGGACTGATTTTAATCAAACGGCATAAAGGAGCGTGACTGGCTAAAGATTCCAGTGAGTACAAGTGAGTAGAGAAGACCGGGGTCATTGTTTGGATAACTCTGAAAATTAAGGGAATTCTGTGCCGTCTATGTTTTTATACCCAATGAGACAGGAGTGATTGTTACAGTTGTGTTACAGGTTTTGAGGGAATGACAGAGCTTCGGATGGTACATGAAATGAGAAACAGGGTAAAGAAAAGAAGAATGTCACTTGAAGGAGGGCGATCACGGTGTTTCACTTTGATCATATTATTCATTACGTGGAGGATGCGAATAAAACGAAGGAAGCGTTCCAGGAACTGGGACTTCATGCCGTAACCGGAGGAAGACACGAAAATCAGGGCACATACAACACGCTTTGTCATTTTGATTTGAGCTACATCGAGTTTTTGAGTATTGAAGACCGGGCGCTGTTCGAGAAGGTTATTAAAGAGAAGAGGGATTCGAGCCCGTTTGCCACCATTGCACACGATCAGTTCACAGAAGGATTCTCACGGATTGCTCTTCGTACCCGGGGGCTGGACACACTGGCAGCCACATTCATGGAAAAAGGACTGAAGGTTACAGGTCCTGTTCCTCTCAGCCGGAAACGGCCGGACGGGAGTGTCCTCGAGTGGTCGCTTCTGTTTATTGAAGACGAAGAGTCAAAAATGCCCCTTCCGTTTTTTATCGACTGGCATCAGACCGATGAAGAACGGCGGGAAGAACTGAAGAAGCATCACGTTATTTCCCCCAATGATAGTGGCGAAGCGTCCTTGTCTCATGTGACGATCGCTGTGGAAAACCTGGATGAGACGGTCGCCAGGTGGGCTTTGTTATTCGGACTGTCTAAAGGTGACATATATGAAGATGAAGATCTCAATGCACGCGTTCAGAAGCTTCACCTCGAGGGAGGGGATCTGTATTTTGCTTCCCCGAATGGGGAGGGTCCCGCAGCCCAAATCCTCCGAGCCCGGGGCGAGCGTCCTTATAAAGTGACGATTGAAAGCGGGCGTATAAATGAAGAACGGGTGATTCATCGTGGGAACTATCAGTTCAAACAAGCGGAGAATGGAAAAGGTTAACGAGAGAAGCAGTTATTACTTACCCTTTCATACCCCTATGGGTATTTGGGTTTTTGTGATATAATCAAATTGTACGTGGTCATACTAGCAAATAAGAGGTGACATAGATGTCCATTAAAAAGGCATTATGCCAATTAATTAGAGGAGGAAATAAGATGAGGGAAATGACAGCGGAAGAAGTAGCACAAGCTGCGAAGAACAACAAGGATGTAAGCATTATCGATGTGCGGGAAGATGAAGAGGTGGCAGAGGGAATGATTCCCGGCGCGCGCCACATTCCTCTCGGACAGGTACCGGACAGGCTCGATGAACTTGATAAGGATAAAGAACACATTATGGTGTGCCGTTCAGGAGCCAGAAGCGGCCGGGCCGGATCCTTCCTGAAAAAAGAAGGGTATGACGTCATCAATATGAGCGGCGGTATGCTCGAGTGGAAAGATGAAGTTCAGAAGTAATGGTGATATGAGGCCGGGACATAAAGAAAGTGTTTAGCTGATAATCCGAACAATTCACGAAAGTAGCGGATGAAATATACGCAAACTCCTGCGGGATGTAAAGCAAAGGTGAGACCCCGCAGTGTGCAGCACGTGGAGGGTAACCCGCTTCCCGCGGAAAGCGAATTATATTTCAGGAGCGATTTATTTGCACCGCATATCTTTTATGTTCGGGTTCTCGATGACTAAAACACTTATGTCCCGGCCTCTTTTCGTTCTTTCGATCATTTCCCGGAAAATAACCCGGATTTCGACACAACCTGTCATTTGAATTGGTTGCTCACCGGCGTACTCGTCACTATGTACAGACTTCTGGATAATACCATGATGAAAAGTTTATTGGAGGCATGGCAGATTCCACTCCTTTTTAGGTGTTTTGCGGTAACACACGCTCCCCGCCCCTGCCACCGGGGATTTTTACATGTCTTTAAACTCCTCCGTAAACCGCCTCGCCTGATTGGACAGATGCCGCTGTTTGAGCCAGATCAACGCGCTTTTTGCCCTCACTTCTGCATCCTCAATGTCAAAAACAGCAAGCTCCGGTGACTGGAAGGAAAGGAGAGTCGACCGAGGCACAATAGTAGCCCCAACGCCTTTGGATACCAAAGATAAAAGCATCGTTACATCAGGGCATTCACAAAGTACTGTCGGCTCGAAATTATGTTTGCGGCACTCTTCCAGAATCATTTCATACTGCCCGGCGCCACTGACGCGGTGCAAAAGAAGAAGCGGAACCCCCTCAAAGGAAGCCATTTGCAACGTCTCATTCATATCTGGTGGGGCCAGATCACGATGAAACACGCCTACATACTCCTCGTCCGGAAGCTGGATGTGATCAAACTCTCTCATTTCAAGAGGAAGTCTCACAATCCCAAGCTCCACATCTCTGTTTTTCACCAGTTCCCCAATCTGATAGGAATCCCCGTCCCTGAGCAAAAAGCTTACGGCAGGATAGGAGGCTCTGAAATCTCTGATTCGTTCAGGCAAATAAGAGAAACATGATTTGACGGTGCCGATTGCGAGTTTGCCCCGAAGACCCTTGTCGCTTTCTTTTACTTCATGGCGGATTTCGTCCATCTCCTGAAGGATCCGCTCGGCTTTTTTCAACAGCAGTGTCCCTGCCTGGGTAAGCTCCATTGTCCGTCCGTTCCGTTCAAACAACATGACACCGAGCTCCGTCTCCAGGGACTTAAGCTGCTGGGAAAGGGGAGGCTGGGCCATATGAAGCCGTCTTGCCGCTTTTGTAATCTGCTTTTCTTCAGCGATGGTGCAGAAGTATTTCAGCTGTTTAATGTCCATTATGGGGACCTCCAAGTGCTATATGTTTTTCGTATTCATTCCATATGAAATCAATATTTCTCATATAGCGTAGCACATGGTACGGTCTATTTGTAGGAATATTCGGATAAGTATGTCTATTTTTCAATAAAAAGGAGAGAGCGTTGATGAGATATGATGAAGCGAAACGAAAATTAAGAGGTTCCATTGCCCCGATAGTGACGCCATTTAAGCAAGATTATTCCATGGATCTGGATAAACTCAAGGAACTGATTGACTGGCATGTGGAGAGTGGAAGCCATGCGATCAGTGTAACGGGAACGACGGGGGAGCCGAGTTCACTCACAGCGGCAGAGCGAATTACCGTAATGGAAACGGCGGCTAAAGCCGTGAACGGCCGGGTTCCGTTCGTACCGGGAACCGGATCGACAAATCATGACGAAACCGTCGACTTGACGAAAAAAGCCCAGGAGATGGGGGCGGATGCAGCACTTGTGATCGTTCCTTATTACAATAAACCTTCCCAGCATGCCCTTTACAAGCACTTCAAGACAGTGGCGGACAGTGTGGACATTCCTCTGATCGTCTACAACATCCCGGGACGAACGGCCACAAATCTTGATGTGAAGACGCTGGCCCGCCTGAGCGAGGACTGCCCGAACATTATTGGGGTGAAAGAATCCAATAAAGACTTTGAGCATATCAACCGTGTGCTGTTAAACTGCGGCAGGGATTTCAACCTTTACTCGGGAATTGAGCTTCTCTGTTACCCGATGCTTGCCATAGGAGGCGCCGGTCACATAAGCGCCACAGCCAATGTGATGCCGGAAAAAGTAGCGGAAATTTACAATGCGTGGGAAGAAGGCGATGTGAAGCGCGCCCAGGACCTTCACTTTGAACTGATGCCCCTAAACGATGTGCTCTTTAAAGACACGAACCCTGCACCCCTTAAAGCAGCCCTTGGTATGATGGGTAAAATTGAGCCGGTTCTCCGGATGCCGATGGACCTTCCGACAGAAGCGCTCCAGAGCGAAATCCGGGAAGTATTGAAAACCTATACCAACGTGGCTGATCAGGTTGTTTCCAAATAAAGTGTAAGCGGATACAAAGGGGCAGTTGCTCCGCCCTTTGATGGAAATGACCAAACATACAGGAGGTTCTCACTTATGACCAAACAAACGGAAACGATTACTGCGACGCAGCTCACTCATGACAGTCAGCTTGCTGATATCAAGCTCTATATAAACGGGGAATTTGTACCTGCGAGTTCAAATGAAACCTTTGAAAATAAGAACCCTTTCACCAACCGTCCCATCAACCAGGTAGCGTCCGGCACCTCAGATGACATTGACCGGGCCGTAACTGCCGCAAAAGCAGCCTTTAAAGGGGAATGGGGACGGCTGAAACTGAAGGACCGACTCGTGTATGTGAACCGCATCGCGGACCTCATTGACGAGCATATCGACGAAATTGCGCCTCTGGAATCACTTGATACAGGTCTTCCGATTCACCAGACGAAAAAGATGGTGGCACGGGCTGCACAGAATTTCCGCTTTTATGCCGAGATGGTTTCAAGCCGCCTCACAGGCGATGCTTATCAGGTAGACGATGAATTTTTAAACTACACCGTCCATAAGCCCGTTGGGGTAGCGGGGCTGATCACGCCGTGGAATGCGCCATTCATGCTGGAAACGTGGAAAATAGCCCCGGCACTCGCAACAGGCAACACTGTAGTTCTAAAGCCGGCCGAATGGTCCCCGCTCACAGCAAACCGACTGGCGGAGATTATCGACAAAGCGGATCTTCCAAAGGGCGTATTCAACGTTGTTCACGGGTTTGGTGAAACAGCGGGAGCAGCCCTTGTGGCACACCCTGATGCGCCGCTTATCTCGTTTACAGGTGAAACGAAAACCGGTTCTGAAATTATGAAAAACGGAGCCGATCCGTTAAAGCGCTTTTCCATGGAGCTTGGCGGCAAATCCCCGATTATTGTGTTTGACGACTGCGATGTTGACCGGGCGATCGATGCGTGTACGTGGGGTATTTTCTCCTTCAACGGCGAACGATGTACGGCAAATTCACGGTTGTTTATCCACGAAAACCTTTACGACACATTTGTTGAACAGCTCATTGACCGGGTGAAAAACATCCGTGTCGGCGATCCCCTTGATGACAAAACCCAGGTCGGCCCGCTTATTCATACCGACCACTATGAAAATGTGAAACGATATCTCGGCATTGCAGAAGAAGAAGGGGCCCGGGTTATCAGCGGCTATGTTGATGAAACGTATGCGGATGGGAACTTTGTGCCGCCGACGCTGCTGTTAGACGTAAACAACAAAATGACCGTGGCTCAGGAAGAGATATTCGGTCCGGTGATGTCAGTGATGACGTTTAAAGATGAACAAGAAGTGGTGGAAATGGCCAACGATGTACGATACGGCCTGGCCGGGTACGTGTGGACAAACGACATGAAGCGGGGACACCGTGTTGCCCAGGCAGTGGATGCGGGAATGATGTGGGTGAACTCGCAGAACGTAAGAGATCTGCGTACGCCGTTTGGCGGCTCCAAGCACAGCGGCATCGGCCGGGAAGGCGGCTACTATGCCTTTGAATTTTACACGGAGATCCAGGTTGTGCACGTAGCACTGAGCGATCACCCGATTCCGCAGTTTGGAAAAGAGAAGCGGATTTAGGCAGACCTGCGCTGAGGGTGAATAATTTATCGTTTTTAATGAATGAGTTTTCACTTTAACTCGATTATTTTTCGGTTCAGCCCAGTTATTTTTCACTTTCACCACCTCATCCATATAAAAGGGGGAAACAACATGCCGGCGAAAACAGGTGACCAGTATATCAGCCGCTTGAAAAAAGCGAGCAACAATATTTATCTCCACGGAGAAAGAGTCGAAGATGTAACCGAGCATCCGGGACTTAAAAACGTCGTGAAATCAATGGCGAAACTGTACGACCTTCAATTCGAAAAACCGGAAAAAATGCTTTATACCTCTCCAACATCCGGAGAGAAAGTGGGTATGACGTTCCTTCAGCCCACATCGGTTGACGATCTGATCAAGCGCCGCGAAGCGATTCAGGAGTGGGCGCGGACGTCCGGAGGAATGCTGGGACGCTCCCCTGATTACCTGAACGCAGAAGTGATGGCCATGGGCATGAACAATGAACTGTTCACAGAAGCTGACCCAATGTTTGCCGAAAACGCCCGGAAGTATTACGAGTTTGCAAGAGAAAACGACATCAGCCTTACCCACACTCTCATCCATCCCCAGGTGAACCGGGCGAAAGCCCAGCACCAGCAGAAGGATGCAAATGTGGCTCTTCACCTTGTGGAGAAAAAAGACGACGGGATTATCGTGGACGGGATCCGGCTTTTAGCCACCCAGGGCGGCATCACAGACGAGATTCTCGTTTTTCCTTCAACGGTTAAAAAAGCAGGGGAACTGGATGATCCGTATTCCCTCGCCTTTGCGATTCCGAACAACACGCCGGGACTGAAGTACTTGAGCCGTGAGTCCTTTGACTACGGGAAAAGCGAGTGGGATCACCCGCTGTCCTCCCGTTTTGAAGAAGGGGATGCTATCGTATCCTTCGAAAACGTGTTTGTACCGTGGGAGAGGGTATTTGTCTGCGGTAACTCGTCCATCTGCAACCGGACGTTCAGAGAGACGAACGCCGTTGTTCATATGGCCCATCAGGTTGTGGCGAAAAACATCGTGAAGACTGAATTTCTTCTCGGTACGGCTCTCAGCATGATGGATGCGATCGGCATCGATCAGTTCCAGCACGTCCAGGACAAAGGAACCGAGATCATGCTTACGCTGGAGACGATGAAATCTCACCTGTACCGGGCGGAGCATAATGCGAAGCTTGATAAATCCGGTACGATGACGCCTGATTTTGACGCTCTTAACGCTGCCCGGAACTGGTATCCGAGAGTGTATCCGCGACTTGTTGAAATCCTCCGTGTGCTTGGAGCGTCAGGTCTGATGGGAACACCGACGGAGGCAGACTTTGCCCACGAGGAAATCGGACCGATCCTGAACCGCGGACTTCAGGGGAAAAACCTTGAAGGGTTTGAGCGGGTTCAGCTGTTCCGTCTAGCATGGGACATGACCATGAGTGCGTTCGGAAGCCGCCAGATGCATTACGAGTATTACTTCTTCGGTGATCCGGTCCGCATGGGAATGACGTATTTCGATCAATACGAAAAAGACACATACAAACAGTACGTACAGGACTTTCTTAACCAGTCTGTGGCTAAAAAACCGAACGTATCAAAGGTGTAGAAGGAGGCGCTGACAATGGACTTTAATATTATCCGGACAGGACGAGCGGTTTTGAATGTAAAAGATCTTGAGCGTTCCAAAGCGTTTTACGTGGATGCCCTTGGCTTTATTGAAACGGAAGCTGACGACCGGCACGTTTACCTTCGTGGCCTTGAAGAACACAACCACCATTCGCTGCTTCTGAAAAAAGCAGAGGAGCCGTCAGTCGAAGTGATCGGCTACAAAGTTTACGACGATACGGATCTGGAGCGACTCGACCGCCTTTTTTCACAAAAAGGACTTGAAATCCGGTGGATGGAACGTGGAACTCAGCACGCAGTGGGGCGTACTCTCCGTGTGCAGGATGTGAGCGGGCTGCCTCTTGAGTTTTATGCGGAGATGGAGACGGTGGAGCGCATGCTTCAGCGCTATGATCTGTATAAGGGTGCGCGTGTGCAGCGGATTGATCATTTTAACTGTATGGTCCGTGACGTGGAAAAAGCGTATGAATTTTATACGAAAGAGCTGGGATTTGCCTGCTCGGAATATACTGCTGCTGAGGATGAGAAAATCTGGGCAGCGTGGCTACACAGAAAGCCAAGCGTTCATGATGTGGCATTTATGAACGGGAATGGTCCCCGTCTGCATCATATCGGCTACTGGCTGAGTGATCAGATGAGTCTGATTCATGCGTGCGATGTTCTGGCAGCGATGGGTTATACGGAAAACATTGAGCGCGGGCCGGGGCGCCACGGGTTGTCCAATGCGTTTTTCCTTTATTTGCGGGATCCTGACGGTCACAGAATTGAGCTCTACAACGGGGATTACCTGACGAGCGACCCGGATTTCAAACCGGTCCGCTGGGATATTAACGACCCCCGCCGTCAGACGTTCTGGGGTCATGCGGCACCGGACAGCTGGTTTAATGAAGCGAGTGCGGTGCAGAATGTGCTGGCTCCAGAGAAGCTGATGGAGACAGGTGAGCCGACTCTTAAACAGCGAAAACCGACATTTGTGATTTAAAAAAGGAGGAGTCCGACCAATGGACGACCAGTTATTTAAGCGGGCAATGGGGAAATTTGCAACCGGTGTGACGGTTGTGACGACAGAGGTTGGAGAAAACGTTCACGGGATGACAGCGAATGCGTTCATGAGTGTTAGTCTTGACCCGAAGCTGATTGTCATTTCCGTTGCCAACAAAGCGACGATGAAGGGCTATCTGGATAACGCTGGTTCGTTTGCCGTAAGCATGCTTGCCGACAACCAGGCTGATCTGAGTATGTATTTTGCCGGCCAGAAAAAAGATGACAAAAGCGTTGAGTTTGATGTGTTTGACAACATGCCTGTCCTTCACGGGGCGATTGCCACGATCACGTGTGATGTGCACAATACGCACCTGGAAGGAGATCACACCCTTTACATCGGGCGGGTACGGGATATCCGCGTTGATGACGAAGGAAAGCCTCTCGCGTACTTCTCAGGAAAGTATTACGACCTGGCATAATTGTAAAGGATCAAACCCGGCATCTGTAAAAAGGTGCCGGGTTTATTTATGGGTTTGTTTCCGCCGGGAAAGGGAACGTTTAGAGAGAAATAAGAAAGGTGGCAGATGTATGAAAAAGGTTTTGAGAGCACTGTATTCCGTGCTTCTCTTCACAGCAGGAGTTTTACATTTTGTACATGAACGCGGGTTTCGTAAAATCGTTCCCAAACAGCTTCCTTTCAGGAAGGCCATCGTCCTCATTTCAGGTGCACTGGAGATCGTGTTCGCCATTCTTCTCTGGGTAAAAAAAGGGCAGGAGATTACGGGCAAATTGCTGGCCCTGTTTATGGTCGCTATATTCCCGGCCAATGTGTACATGGCAAAAAAGAAAATCTCCTTTACCCCTGGGAAACCTACCAGCCCGTGGATTCTGTGGCTGCGCCTTCCCCTGCAGATTCCCCTTATTATTGGAGCCTTAAAGCTTGGGAGGAAAAAAGACGATTAGGCGCCGGAAGTAAATACCCACAGTGAATCCGTTACTTAAAAAGGTGCCGGGTCTTTTTTTGCATGTAAGATAAGTTACGTGAAGTTGACTGCGGTTATCGTGTAAAATGAAACGAAGACGGAAGAGACGGGAGGTGCGGAATGGATGAGTCAGCGTAAGCCATACAGAAAACAACCAAAGAAACGTAAGAAAGGCGGCGGCTTTCCTGTCCCGCACAGCCTGAAGGTGTTCAGTGCCGTGCTGCTGATTGTTTTTCTCGTGATCGGTATCGCGGGCAGCATAGACTGGGATCAACATCTGCCTGAACGAGGGGGAGATGAGGTTCCCCAGGAGTATCTGCCGATTTATAAAGCTGCTGAAGAGGAGTACGGGGTGCCGTGGAACCTTCTTGCAGCCATCCACCGTATGGAGACAATCTTTTCCACAATGGATCCCCTTTTATCGCCGGTTGGCGCTGAAGGTCATATGCAGTTCATGCCCTGTACGTGGACGGGCTGGTCCCATCCCACGTGCGGAGGCCTTGGGGAAGGGGATATCCCTGAGGACGTGAAGACAGACCCTGAACAGATTGAAACCTACGGGGGTTATGGTGTTGATGCAACGGGAAACGGTGTTGCCGATCCTTTTGATATTGAAGATGCCATTTACTCAGCAGCAAACTATTTAGCCGCCAGCGGTGCTGCGGACGGGGAGTACGAAAGGGCGGTTTATGCCTATAACCGGGCTGATTGGTACGTGGAGGACGTCATTGCCTACGCCGACCGGTATGTAGCCGAAGAAGAGGAAGGTTCAGCAGAATAAAAAACATCTCAAAGCAACGGGGGCAATACAGCTCCGTTGCTTATTTTAACGGCTAAATTGAAAGCGAACAGAGAAAAGTATAGAAACGGGATGATCAAAAGGAAGCATCGTGCTATAATGGTTATATACCCAAGGGGGTATAAATGGATTTTCAGGGAGTGAACAGATATGGAAAAAAATCCGGACTCCAAAACATTGGAATCACAATACATTCAGCAGCATCTGGCCAACGAACGGACGTTTCTTGCCTGGGTCAGGACTGCTCTTGCTCTAAAAGGCATCGGCTTTCTGGCTACCAGTCTTCATTTTACGACACTGATGCATGAACACTATTCCTATACGTTGGCAATTACGATCAGCGTGGCTTCCTTTACAGCCGGACTTCTGATCATCAGCACGGCTCTCTATCTTTATTTACGGAACAGAAAGGCAATCAACGCCCAGCAGTTTACCTCATCAAGCGTGGCAATCGTTTCAATCAGTATTGTCGTCATTCTTGTTTTATTCCTTCTTTTAACGTACTTTTTGACATCTTCTACTCCATAATTTTTCTGATTGTATTGAAAGGATTTATAAAAGGTCATTTTTGATCGCTGTTTTCGTATAAATTGTTGATCTTACAATGGTAACTTTAGTCGCGGTTTTCCTGCTTCTTCCTCTACTAGCGTATTGCTTCGAAGTGTCTGCGTCGAAGCAACTCGACGTTAATTCTTGATGTAAACGCTTGTCGCTGGAGTCGCCGCCATTGGCTTCATTCTTTATGTTGAAAAGCAACAATTTATTTGAAAACAGCTTTTTGATTTATACGAATTGATTGAAGTGAAAGTAAACACCTAACTTAACTGAGCCTGTTTTAAAGAAAACAGTGGCCTCGCTTTGCCTTTACAGGGTCCCGCCTGTCCCGCACTTCTGCCGGGGTCTCGCGTATTCCGCTAAACTACGCACTATTTTCGTGTGCAAAGGCGTGTAAGGACTAGCATGTGTATTTGTTTTTCCAAAGGAAGCTTTATAAGGGAGGGGAGAATAGTCATGATTAAGTGGAAAGAAGAGCGGCTGATGGAAACTGATATCGAGACGGTCTGGACGCTGTTCTCAGATGAGCAGATTCAAAACATAATGCCAAAGGTGAAGGAACACACCCTTATCCATAAAGAAGACGGCGTTGTCGGATCGAAGTACAGGCAGAAATACGAGGAAGGCAAACGGGTCGAAACGTACACTGTCCATGTTCTCGGATATGAAGAAACAGCAGAGGAAAAATACCTGAAGCTCGGCTTCGTTCTGGCTAAAATGTTTGATATTACGTTTTCGTTTACTCTCATCAAAGCCGCGGAGTCACAAACGGTATTTATTTACGAGGGCAGGAACAAAGGGGTCAACTTTGCCGGCAGAACATTGTTAAAACTGGGTGGCGAAAAAAACAACAAAAAAGTAGTCGATGATTTCATGGACACGGTTCAGGCAGAAGCCTCAAAAAGTGCAGGGCAGTAAAAATAAGCAGCGGGTGCTCCGCTGCTTATTTTCTGTATCGTCCATGTATGTTATTTTTCTTCATCGTGCCGGCCTCGCTGAATTCCACGAGCTCAAGGCTCAAAGCGAGGTAGCGGCGTTCGTAAACGTCTGCAAAATGGTCGGTTACCACTTCGAACACAGCTTCACTCGTGCCGGTCTTGTCCTTTTCTGATCGACCGGCGCCGATTTTTACCGTTACGTGTACAAAGGCATCATTTTTATGGGTGCCGTCAGCAACGACGTAATCAGAGAGAGGGAGTGCACGGGAGCGGATCCCTCCGACTGGGAAGATATCCTGGCGGTCAACGAACACCTGATTGATTTTTCCGAGGAGGTGGTGAATGTCTGTCTCCTCTTTCAGATTATCGGTGTATTCTACGGTTATATGAGGCATCGGATCTCCTTTCTTTACTGTGATGCAGGTGTCTGCCTTTTATGGCAGGTTCTGCTTTCCATCATCTACAATGACTGCGTCGATCGGCAGGTCACCCCGTTTTCCTGCTTCTTCTGCGAGGAGAAGGGCTTCTTTTATAAAAGCCGTATAATCATGATTTTACTCACTTTTCAGCTCTCGTGTAATGGTATTTTTTAGACTGCCGAGGCCTTCAATCTCAGTCACAACTTCATCACCCACGGCTACATTAACTGTTCCTTTTGGTGTGCCTGTGAGGATCACGTCGCCCACACTCAGCGTCATGAAGCTGCTTAAATATTCGATGAGTTCGGGTATGCCGAAAATCATATTCGCTGTGGTGCCTTCCTGAGTCACTTCTCCATTCACATACGTACGGAGCGTCAGGTTCATCGGGTCGGGAATGTCTTCGGCGTCTACAAACCAAGGGCCGATCGGTGTACAGTAATCCCGGTTTTTAACTCTGAGGTTTGGCCGGTAATAGTTTTCAAGATAATCACGAAACGCATAGTCGTTGGTGATCGTGTAGCCGGCAATGTATTCGTACGCTTCCTCTTTTTTCACGTTACGGGCCACTTTCCCGATTACAACGGCCAGTTCGCATTCGTAATGCATAAATGTAACGTCATCAGGACGTTCAGTTGCCCCGTTATGGCCGACGAATGTGTTTGGTCCTTTTAAAAAGACAAGGGGTTCCGTCGGGGCATTAAAGGCCAGTTCGCTTGCGTGATCAGCATAATTCAACCCTAAAGCGAACGCGGTCTGCGGTTCAAAGGGCGGCAGCCACTGAACGGCTTCCTCATTTATGAGCCTGCCGCTGGCGAGGCGAAGCTTCCCGTCCAGGGGGGTGACGTCGTGTATGGCTCCTTGATAAACAACCCGGGCGCGTCTCATGGTTATCTGCCTCCTTTCACGGTCAATTCGTTCTCGTGCTTAACGGTGTTTTCCAAAAATCCGACACCGTCGATGTGAATCCGGACCTGGTCATTTGCTTTGATTAATGGAGCATCTTCGGGTACCCCAACAAGTAGGGTGTCCCCGGGATTTAACGTCATAAACGCGGTTACGTCTTCAATGAGCTCAGCAATTGAGCGGATGAGATTTTCTGTTGTATTTTCAAGAACAAGCTTTCCGTTTACCCACGTCCGGATTGTCAGGTTGTCCGGAGAATCGAGGCTTCCCTGCTCTACAATCCACGGGCCGATCGGACAGAATCCGTCTCTTGCCCGATGTTTAACAGCCGGACGAAACACGCTTTCGTGAGGAACAGTAACATCATTTGCTACGGTGTAACCGGTTACAAAATGGAGGGCTTCTCCTTTTTTCACCCTGGAAGCCGTGCGGCCGATTACAACGCCGAGAGTAGGCCCTGCCTGGAGCTGGTCGATACCCTGAGGGAGAGGAATCGGCTGGTTGTGGCTTGTGAGGGTGTTTTTCGGCTTTATGTATAAGATTGGAGCTTGGGGCGGCTTTTTATAAGGGTCCTGATAAACGGCGTCCCCCATTTTCGCCAAAGCCCCTTTGAAGTTTAAAAGTGTGCCGTATACAGTCCCTGAAACGATTGTATCGTATTGAAGTTCCTCAATATTTCGCTGAACTCCTTCGTACTTGAGGCTGGCCTGAACCTGGTCAAAAGAAGCAACGAGTGCGTCGCGCTGACCGGCAAGCTTGACTCTTACTTTTTGCATACTACCACTCCTTTAATTCTGAATGTTCACTCTATTAGTATAACACCCGTTGTGGAAAATTGGTAAAGTCGTCCTCTTTGAGCTCTGGCAGTGGTCTTGTTATACTGAAAAAATGAACGACCACACAGAAAAAGGAGATGACTAGATATGTCTATGACAGCACATCAGCAAGATCTGGGTCTTTTTCAAACCATAAATGAGCGTCACTCTGTACGAAACTACGATCCTGAAGTGAAAATCTCTGAGGAAGAGATTAACGAAATATTGGAAGCAGCAACAAAGGCTCCATCATCCTGGAACCTGCAGCACTGGAAGTTTCTCGTGATTGACGATGAGAAGAAAAAAGAAGAGCTCCTTCCGATTGCCTACAATCAGCAGCAGGTTGTGGACTCCTCAGCGGTGATTGCGATTCTTGGTGATCTTAAGGCAAACGAAAACGCAGAAGAGGTGTATCAGGGAGCCGTGGAGAACGGGTTCATGCCTGAACAGGTGAAGGATACCCTTGTGGGCCAGATCAACAATGCATACGAAGGGGATACGCCGTTTCCACGTGACGAGGCAGTTCTGAATGCGTCTCTTGCGTCCATGAATCTGATGCTCGCAGCGAAAGCAAAAGGCTACGACACGTGCCCAATGGGCGGCTTCCAGCGAGGGAAGTTCGTCGAGCAGTTTAACGTACCGGAGCGCTACGTACCAGTTATGCTTCTTACTGTCGGTAAAGCTGCTAAGCCTGCCCACCAGTCAGCCCGCTTTGAACTGGACCGTGTCGTTGTGAAAAATAGCTTCTAAATCTTTTTGAACAGCTCTCTGATGAGGGCTGTTTTTTTATTTTGTTGACGCTAAGTGGAGAATAGGAGGTGCTAAAGGCAGAATAATTCCGGTGAATTGTATAATAGCCGCTGCTAAACGTATAATAGCCGCATCTAACTGCAAAATAGCCACACCTAAACGTAAAATCACCTTGGCATGAAGAGGTGCTGCCTTGTCAACTGCCGCCTTATTTGTTTAAAAAACCTCCAACAGGGTATTTCCTAACTATCTACCCAAACCTGGAGGTGCACGAATATGGCACGACCTGTTGTAGCAGTGATGGATTCCATGGACCAAAAAGACGATGTGTTTAACGAGCTCATTAATGATAAAGGATACAGCGAAAACGATATTACGATTATCTCCAAAGAAGACGAAGAAGCGAAGCACTACACCCGCTACTTTGAACAGGGTGATTTTGTCGTAACCGTTGAAGTGGAAAAGGATATCGGCAAGCCTCACAAACGGGATCCGGAAGAGCGGATGAAAGCAGATCCCCTGATCCAGACCCATCAGCCCCATCACCACATGAAGCGCGGTTTATAAAGTAAAATGAGTATTCCGTTGCCTCAGAATGTTGATGATCAAAAAAAAGCAGACTAGATATCTGCTTTTTTAGATCCTCTCTAATTCAACTAACGCTCCCGTTTGTTTAAGTGTATTACTTCACAATTTCATGGATGTACTTAATTTGAAAGTTCTCTTTTAATGAGATTACTCTTTCTTCGTATGTCACTGGTCACTGGCAATAGTGTTCAAAAGCAGTCTATAAACCTTCTGTTGCTTTAACTTCGACCAGCTTTAGCCTAAGTCCGAAAGCAGCATTCCATATATAATGCTATCTGTCCATTCATCCTTATTCCAAAAATCCTGAATGAAATGGGCTTCTTTTCTCATCCCTATACGTTCACACAATTTTTGTGATGATTTATTTCTTGCATCAAGGTTGGCTTGTATACGATGAACATTAAACTCATCAAATAACTTACTGACTAAACCACCAACTGCTTCTGATGCGTAACCCCTTCCTGCGAATTTGTCAGAAAAGCTATAGCCAATTTCAACAGTATCTTTCATATCTGTATACCACACAGATAAATCACCTATTACTTGAGTTTGGTTTACTACAGCCAAACTTAAAGTTGTATCTTTTGTGAGTACACTGTTTTCTAACTTTTTATTGAATTTTTCCTGCATATTTTCATATGTCCATTTATCATGCAAGAGATATTTACATGTATCCTCGTTATTGTAAATATGGAATACATCTTGCAAGTCTTCACTCCGATACATCCTAATTGTTAATCTCTCAGTAAAAAATTCCAAAAAAACTCCTCCTTCAATTGCTTGTTAAGCTAAACTCCCCCATACCGCCATAACAGATGGTACAGTACTTAAACTATCGCTATCCGTTAGTTACACAAGATTTACTTATGTCGTAACAGTCTCTTGATTGTTCTAATCTGTCCTCGATGATTTATTTCGTCCTCCATAACGTGAAACCATAAATAATAGTTATTATAAGGAACTCCATTACCCCATTTATTCTCTTCAAATAACCAGCTATCTTTTTTTGATTTCAGATATGTGAGTGTATTTTCTCTAACTCGTGATAGTTCATCTAAATAATAATCAATAGAATGATTTCTAATCACTTCTCTTGCCTTATCTCCTATTTCTAAAGCTGGTCCCCACTTTAAGTATTCATCTTTTGTTAAATCTCTCTCTTCAAACGAGATAACTTGATGAACAAACTCAATTGATGCAATATGTAGTAAAAGAGAACCTATTGAATTTGAACTATCATGTGGTAAACAATCTAACTCGCTTTGATTTAGTTGTGAGATATCATGCAATGTAACTTCCCTCGAATGTTCAAGCATACATACAAGTTCCCCAACTTTTTCAGTAAAGCTATCATTTGTTTTTATTTTATAATCAACCATCAATCTACCTCCTATCTCTTGCAAACAACAATACCAGCAAAATGGAATATTGGAAGACTGATAATTCGGGAAAATATGTGATATAATTTAATTGAATATTGAAAGGCAACCTGATGAATCAGTGTTGCCTTTTTAAAATTCCTCTTATTAAATTATCCTCCCCCGTTAGTTTAAGTACATCACTGCACAAGATCTTTCCTTATTTTAACATACCGCTGGTTTCATCGGTGTGTTTCTATAGAAGAAGGTGGAACCTTCCTTATCTTTTGCGATCATGATCTCACGAGTTCACGATGGGTAATTGTTTTCGTCCCCACACAATGGTGAAGCAGCCGACTAAACAATTGATCTTCATGCCTTCTTCGATTAAATCGGTAACAGAATTCATCCAGGTACGCTTGAAGGTGCCTGGAACCCAAGCCATGAAACGCCCCGCCTACAAGTGCTTTAGCATTGGATAACACCGTATGGAGCCAGCGAAGGTGATCAGGATTTTTCTTTGGGTTATAGACATGGTATTCGTGCGTGTACCCTTGCTCTTCCAGTTTTCGATAAGAATGGTACGCGTCGCTGCTAATCACTGATCCATCTTGGATGTGACGTTCGGCAAAGCCAATTAACGTTTGGCTTTTGATATTTGGGACGACTTCCATCTTTAAAAACAGTGGGTGTCCTTTTCTGTTTAACGATAATCCGATCAAGACCTTTGTTTTCTTCGTGCCCCGACCTCTTTTTCCACCTTCTCTAGGTGCTCCAAATAACGCATCGTCCATCTCAACGATACCTGCTAATTTATAGTTTGCGTCTCGCATTTTCATGGCCCGTCTGATTTTATGAAGCATGAGCCATGCGGTTTTATACGTGACTTCCACTTCTTTGGCTATCTTCATGGCCGACACCCCTCTTTTATCGGAGGCGACGAGATAGATCGCGAGGAACCATTTGGATAAGTCGGTTCTCGTTTTCTCCATGATAGTGCCAACCGTTACCGTCGATTGGTAACGGCAATCCTTGCATTCGTATAGCTTGAGCTTACGTGTATTGGTAACATAACATTCTTGATGATCGCACTTTTCACATGCGAACCCGTTTGGCCATTTTAACTGGAACAACTGATCATGACAGGCCTCTTCTGTGGCGAACTGCTTTTGAAACGTGAGTAGATTCATAGTCGTGTACGTGGTCATCAAGATTCCCCCTAAAGAACGAATGTTTTTAGCAGTATATCAAACATTGTTCTTTTAGTATGGCTACTGAGCAAAAGGAATACTCACATAAAGTAAAAGAGAGTTTCAAAGAACGAAAGCAGACTGGCAGCGGCTTCTGTACTCTTTCAATGAAGGTCACTCAAAAGATCAAAATAGATCGGCAAAGGCTACGCTCATTGCTTCGAGGTTGATCCAAAAGGTAAAAAACGCCCTTTTGGATCAACCTCTCTTTTTTTGTGGGATTCGATCCTGAATCCAACGAAACGTTCCCAACTGTAGTAAGATGTTCACTGTACTACATCCGGATTGGAGCGAATAGATGTGATTGTCGAACTTATTTTGCTGTTTCTTATTATCCTCGTTGGAGGCTTTGTCCAGGGGGCAAGCGGCTTCGGCCTTGGTCTCGTAGTTATGGGATTTCTGCCTCTTCTTCTTTCCATAAAAGAAAGTACTCTCCTTGTCATGGTGCTGCTTCTTGTAGCGTCATTGACGATTATGAGAAAAGTGTACAAGCATATACTGCTTAAAGGACTGCTTATCGTCATCGTTTCTGCCATCGTTGGAAGAATCGGTGCTTATTATGTACTTACTACCTACGGTGAAATGGAAGTGCTCAAGCAGTGGCTCGGGTTCTTTTTAATCGCCATGGTCCTCTATCTGATCGTAACGAGCAAAACGAAGCCAAAGGAAACCTATCACCCGTTAATTCCGATTATTCTCGGTACCCTGGGCGGATTTGTAGGGGGAGTGTTTGCGGTCGGCGGCCCGTTTTTTGTGTTTTATTTCCTCATGGTGTACAGAGACAAACGCCATTACAATGCAAATCTGCAGGTGATCGTGATTGTCACGAGCGTCATGTCTCTTTCCTTGCACGGATTGAGCGGAGACTTCTATCCGGAATTTACACTTTATGTGATCGTCGGGGTTGCCAGTGCTTTAATCGGAACCCATCTTGGGATGAAGTGGTTTGAGAGACTACCAAGTAACGTGATCCGGACCTTTGCCATGATTCTTGTCTTCATGGCGGGAATCAATTTAATTATCTTTTCAGCGTAAACACATGAAAGAGACGGCTCAGTTGGGGAAAAACCCTGCTGTACCGTCTTTTTCTTTTATAATAGGATAAAATCTGGTAATTCAGGGTTGAATCCACGAATTTTCCCGGTACTCATGATATGATAGAACTAGATTATGTGTGAGGCAGAATATGTAGAAACAGATCGGATTAGGAGGAATCATAATGGAAAAGCGAGCACCTGAATCAGCGGTTTCACAGCCGTTTGCAGATAAAATTATTGAAAATGTGGAAAGAGTGGTTGTAGGTAAAAGGAAAGAAATTGAACTGAGTCTGATCGCCATGCTCAGCGGGGGTCATGTCCTGCTTGAAGACGTTCCCGGTGTCGGGAAAACGATGATGGTCCGGGCCATTGCCAAGTCACTTGGTGCAGAGTTCAAGCGGATTCAGTTTACCCCTGACCTTTTGCCGTCTGACGTAACCGGTGTATCCGTTTACAACCAGCAGACGATGGACTTTGTGTTCCGCAAAGGACCGATTATGTCCAATGTGGTGCTGGCCGATGAGATTAACCGTACATCACCGAAGACCCAGGCAGCCCTTCTTGAAGCCCTTGAAGAGGGAAGTGTCACAACGGACGGCATGACCCGTGAACTCGATAAGCCGTTTTTTGTTATGGCCACTCAGAATCCGATCGAATACGGAGGGACGTATCCTCTTCCGGAAGCCCAGCTTGACCGCTTCCTGTTCAAATTTAAAATTGGCTATCCAACAAAAGAGGAAGAGCTTGAAGTGCTTAACCGGGTAGAAAGAAAGCATCCGATCGATGAGCTCAAAGAGGTCCTCACGCTCGATGAACTTCTTGGAATGCAGAAAGAAGCGGTAAAAACGTATGTGGATGAGACGGTGAAATCGTATATTGTGAGTCTTGTGAATGCGACTCGTAAGCATCACGCTGTGCATCTGGGGGCCAGCCCCCGTGCTTCCATCGCCCTGATGAAAGCCGGTCAGGCCTATGCGTACATGCAAAACCGTGATTACGTGATACCTGATGACATTAAGTATCTGGCTCCGTATGCCCTTGGTCACCGTGTCCTTTTGAACTCGGATGCGAAGTTGTCCAGCATGACGAACGATAAAGTGATTCGTGACATCATCGAGCAGGTAACGGTGCCTGTGAAAAAGGCAGCTGGGCGAAGATGAGCTACGTAAAGGCGGTTTACGAGGCTGTGAAAAGAGTCCTCAAACTCGTGCTCCTGTTCGCAGTAATTGCCGGTACGTTCAGCTACGCCATGTTTCAGGGAGGCTTTGTGTCCTGGTTTCTTTTTTATACGGTAGCCACTATTCTGACCGTCATGCTTTTGTATTTAGCTATCCCCCTCGGGGGCCTTGAAATGTCGCGGTCGACAGGTCAGGAAGCAGCTGTGGCAGGGTCCAAGCTCACCGTCGATGTAAAGATAAAGCGCAAGTGGCCATTTCCGTTTTTATATCTCGTAGTGGAAGATGTGATGGATGAGGGGCTGAAAAAACAGCTCGGGAACACACCAAAGATTATCTATTACCCGACGATCAAAAAAGAACTGACCTTTTCCTACACCATTCCTAAACTGAAGCGGGGCGAATATGCTTTTTACGGCATTCGCGTTGAGACGAGCGACATGTTCGGTCTGTTTAAAAAAGAGAGGTATGTGAAGGCCAAAGGAGAACTTCTTGTTTATCCCGATCATTACCACATTGAGGGATGGGACGCTTATGAGCGCCACGATACGGAAACACGCATGTCCACATCAGATTTTGTGGAAGACATGACGTCAGTGGCCGGTGCCCGGGAGTATGTGCCGGGTGATAAGCTTACGAGCATTGACTGGAAGGTGAGCGCAAGAACGAACAAGCTCATGACAAAGGAGTTTGAAGAATATATCGGTCAGAACTTTCTCGTTTTGTTGAATGAACAGGTTTCTGATATGAAGGCGGACACGCTGGAGTCATTTGAAAAAGCGGTGGAACTCGTCACCTCGATCGTTATGTATTCCCAGCAAAAGCAGCTCGATTACGGTCTCTGGACAATGGGAGAAGGAGTGGTGCGGTTTCCTCTCGACCGGGGGAGCGACCACCAGCAGGTGATTGTTCATCACCTGGCCAAGGTGAAAGCCTCCCGTTACGGCCATTTTGAGGCCCGGTTAAAAGAAGCGGATGATCAGATTCCCCAGGGAGCGTCTTTGATTATCGTGACCACTCAGATTACGGATGAACTTCTTGAGCGTGTGAACGTTCTTACGGGCAGACGCGTACAGGTCTATGTCTGCCTGACGGTGACAACATCTGATCGAAGCCGCTGGGAAGAAAAGCGCTTTTATGAGCTGAAACGCCAGGGAGCAGTCACATATATGGTGAAAGAAGGTCATTTTTTTGACTCACTTGAAACGGATGAAGGTGAACGCTATGAAACCATCAGTTAAAGACACTCATACAGTTGTTCACTTTCTTGTGTATGCTCTCGGATTTCTCCTCATCTGGGAGTGGCTGAAGCCCATTCCGGTGGTCACAAACACCGGGGAAATTCACATGTTTATTCTGTTTGCTCTGTTTGCTTTTCTTCTGACGTTTTTGAGAGTGCCTTACTATGCAACCGTGCCTCTTCTCTTTCTCGGAAGCCTGTACGGGCTTCATACGATCTTTGGGGAGGGAAGCTTTCTTTCAAGGGAAGGCGGGGGCGAATCGGTCCGGTTTTTCTTTTCGGATGCCGCCCATAACCTCGGGCTGATTTTGAGCTGGGATTTGCAGGCGCTTACAGACCCGTTCCGGTCGTTTCTGTTCTTCCTCCTTCTCGGTCTCGTGGCCTATCTGATGTACTACTGGGTTTTTTATATCAAGAAGATCTTCTTCTTTTTGTTTATTACGATCGTTTATATTACCCTTCTAGATACGTTTACGCCCCTGGATGCGAGTATGGCCATCGTCCGGATTGTTGTGATCGGCTTTTTCCTGGTGACGATGCTTCATATGCTCACGGTTCAGGCGAAGGAAAAAGAGATCGGCCGGCGCTCTGCATCTTATATGTCGACAGCCTGGCTGTACACCCTTGTGGTGATGATTCTCACCGCAGCGTCAGTGGGCTATGCAGCACCTAAGTTTGAGCCTCAGTGGCGGGACCCTGTGCCTGCTTTTGAACGCTGGGTCACCGGCGAGTCCGGCGGAAGCGGATCCGGTGTGCGCCGTGTCGGCTACGGGGACAATGATGAGCGTCTTGGGGGCGGTTTTATCCAGGATGACAATCCGGTTTTTTACGCCGATGTGGAACAGCCCGGCTACTGGCGTGGTGAGTCAAAGGATGAATACACCGGCCACGGGTGGGTCAGCTCCCCTCAGTACGAAGAGACTGTCTTGAATGAGGTGTCGTACTCCCTCTACACATCAAATGTAGCGACGGAAAGCTACACAGCCAGCCTTGAAATGGAGGACGGAGTCGGGTTTTCGAATCTTTTTTACCCGGGGCAGCTCACAGGTCTGAGTGTAAATGATGTCGCAAATGGAGACTCTCCGCAGTTTGAGACAGACAGTATCGGAGGGCAGGTCCGGGCGGGGAACGATGTTCTTCTTCTTGACTACGAATTAACATATGAGTACCCGTCATTTAACATCAATGCCCTGGAAGAATCTCCCGAAGACGGGGATGAACAGGCCATTAAAGAAAGGTATCTGCAGCTTCCGGACAATCTGCCGGACCGGATCGGCGAACTGGCTGAGGAAATTACTGCAGAATACGATAACCGTTACGATAAAGCAGTAGCAGTGGAACAGTACTTTAACGCCAATGACTTCGTGTATGACACAACGGACATCCCTGTACCGGAAGAAGGCGAGGATTATGTGGACCAGTTTTTATTTGAAACCCAGCGCGGGTACTGTGACAATTTCTCCACGTCCATGGTCGTTATGCTCCGGGCTCTGGACATCCCTGCCCGCTGGGTAAAAGGCTTTACTGAAGGGGAGTCGGTGGACGCCCTGGAGGACGGCCGTGAACGTTATGAAATTACAAATGGCAACGCCCACTCATGGGTGGAAGTGTATTTCCCTGAAGTCGGCTGGGTACCGTTCGAGCCGACACAGGGGTTCAGCAACAACGTCGACTTCAGTGAAGTAACACCGGATGCAGATACCGGTGTGGAAGAAGAGGACGAAGACGACAGTACAGAGGAACCGGATATTTCCGAGCGGGATGATATGCTCTTCCCTGACGATGAAGACATTAACGAAGGCGGTGCAGGTGCCGGAGGCGAAACTGGAGGCGGACCGTTTTCCTTTAGTACGCAAGAATGGATCTCGCCAAAAACGGTCTTAATTTCTCTTTTCGTTATGGTCCTTGTGATGGTGCTGTATGAAAAGCAACACCGGCTGTTGAACCGTTATTTCCTGCTTCGTTACAAACTCACAGGAAATGATCAGAATTTCACCACCGCCTATGAGCGTGCCCTCTGGCTGCTTGATAATGAAGGCATTCCTCTGGCAGAAGGGGAGACGCTCCGGGAATATGCAAAGCGTGTGGACCATATTACAGGTACGATGGCCATGGGACGCCTGACGGAGCGGTACGAGAAGATCTGCTACGGCGGCCGCACCACCGGAAACGAATGGGCTGAGGAGCGCAGATCCTGGGAAGAATTGGTGAATGCCCTCAAGTCTTGACCGGGACGCAGGACATTGGTAAAATGAATCCGTTCGAAATGAGTGTACTGTACGTGTGTAACAATAAATGAATATCCTTCGTATATCCTTAGGAATATGGCCTAAGAGTCTCTACCGGGTTGCCAATAACGACCTGACTATGAAGGCAGAATCTATGTTTTTTAATAAAACTGGAATTCTGCCTTTCTGTCTTTTCGTGATAGCAAGGGAGAGTTCTGGTTTTTTTATATAGTCAGAGGTAAGTCCTGCTGGTGTATAAAGGTCACAATGATTGTCTGTAAGGCTGTGTGCAGGGTTGTTATTGGTTTATAGATTTGTTGATTGTAGCGAATGCGCGCCACTTCCTGCTTGAAAAGCGAGTTCCAGGGAGACCCCGCAAGCGTGCAACGCTGAGGCTCGAGCCGCCCGCGGAAAGGGTGCGTAATGAGCGGAAATCAACATCCAGGTCTGCAGAAGTTTGCTGTAAAGGAAGCGATGCATCTGGCACCTCCGCGGAAAGCGAAGGGCATGGAGGCAGCATCAGTATCCTCTTGCACATCAGCCGGCCCTGTAAATATGCAGAAAACCTAAGGAATACGCATGAATCAGCGGGACAGCCGGCCATACTAAAACGTACTGGAAGGTTCGGACTAAATAAAGGTAAAGGTGGATGAATGATGCAGGAAATTCAGGAAAAGATTGTTGTCCTCGACTTTGGTGGACAATACAACCAGTTAATTACACGCCGTATTCGCGATCTTGGTGTGTTCAGTGAGCTTCGTTCTCATAAAATTACAGCAGAAGAACTGAAGGAAATGAATCCTACAGGAATCATCTTCTCCGGCGGACCGGGAAGTGCCTACGTTGAAGGCGCACCTTCCTGTGATCCGGCGATCTTTGACATGGATTTGCCAATCCTGGGCATCTGTTACGGCATGCAGCTAATGACGCACCACTTTAAAGGAAAAGTAGATGCGGCGAACCGTCGTGAGTATGGTAAAGCTACGATCAATGTTGAAAATGAAAATAAATTGTACGAAGGTCTGCCAAAGGAACAGGGAGTATGGATGAGCCACGGAGACAAAGTGGTTGCACCTCCTGCAGGGTTTGTCGTTGATGCCACAAACGTATCCTGTCCTGTTGCGGGAATGAGTGACGTAAGCCGCAAGCTTTACGGCGTTCAATTCCACCCGGAAGTCCGAAACAGTGAATACGGAAATGAACTGTTAAAGAACTTCGTCTACAACATCTGTGAATGTGAAGGCAACTGGACGATGGAAAGCTTCATCGACATGGAAGTGGAAAAACTCCGTGAAGCTGTAGGGGAGCGTCAGGTTCTTTGCGCACTTAGCGGCGGTGTTGACTCCTCCGTAGTAGCGGCTCTTGTACACAAAGCCATCGGTGATCAGCTTACGTGTATGTTCATCGACCACGGTCTGCTTCGTAAAGGAGAAGCAGAGAGTGTCATGAAGACGTTCACGGAAGACTTTGATATGAAAGTAATGAAAATTGATGCACAGGACCGTTTCCTTGGCAAGCTTGCAGGTGTTTCCGACCCTGAACAAAAGCGTAAGATCATCGGTAACGAATTTATCTATGTGTTCGAAGAAGAAGCTGCGAAACTTAAAGATATGGACTTCCTTGCACAAGGGACTCTTTACACAGACATCATTGAAAGTGGTACAGATACAGCACAGACGATCAAATCCCACCATAACGTAGGCGGACTTCCTGAAGACATGAAGTTTGATTTGATCGAGCCGTTGAACACTCTCTTTAAAGATGAAGTGCGTGAAGTAGGAGCCGAGCTTGGCCTTCCTGAAGAAGTAGTCTGGCGCCAGCCGTTTCCCGGACCGGGTCTTGGGATCCGTGTTCTTGGGGAAATTACAGATGAAAAGCTCGAAATCGTACGTGAATCCGATGCGATCCTTCGTGAAGAGATTAAAAACGCCGGACTTGACCGTGAAATCTGGCAGTACTTTACGGCCCTTCCTGACATGCGAAGTGTTGGTGTAATGGGTGACGAAAGAACGTACGACTACACAGTGGGTGTCCGTGCCGTAACATCCATCGACGGTATGACTTCCGACTGGGCACGTATTCCTTACGACGTTTTGGAGAAAATCTCCGTTCGTATCGTAAACGAAGTGGCAAACGTAAACCGCGTCGTGTATGACATTACGTCCAAGCCGCCTTCAACGATCGAGTGGGAATAAGAGAGTAGTTATCGTTAAAACACGAACATTAATTGTTTGGTAAAAAATAATATTCGTGTTTTCTATTGACACGCTTTTCGACAATTTGTTACACTACTAATGTCACAAATGTAGTTCGTATAACGACGGGAATAAGGCCCGTAAGTCTCTACCAGATCACCGTAAATGATCTGACTACGAACGATCGAGTCGGAAAGCTGTTCAAAAGGCAAACTGTCCCATTGCGAGCACCATTTACGCAAAAGGGCAACAAGCCGCACTTTCCACCTATCGTCGTTCACAAGAGAACTTACGCTCCGGGCCTTACAAAAGACCCGGAGCTTTTTTCATGCCAAAAACGGGGTCTGTCCCCGCACAATTTTGTGTAAGATTATGGGATTCGCAAGACTTGAAGGGAGAGTGTGAAAGATGAAAGATTATTTTCAATTTGATGAACTGGGGACGAATTACAAACGCGAATTTCTTGGGGGACTGACAACGTTCCTTGCGATGGCGTATATTTTATTTGTAAATCCGAACGTGCTGGAGCCGACGGGAATGGACACAGGAGCCGTATACGTAGCAACCGCTCTTGCCGCAGCCATCGGTACAGCAATCATGGGACTTATAGCGAAGTACCCGATTGCACTGGCACCGGGAATGGGGCTTAATGCCTTCTTTACTTTTTCCGTTGTACTCGGCCTCGGAATTCCTTGGGAAACAGCGCTTCTCGGCGTATTTGTATCAGGTATTTTACTTTTTCTTATTTCAGTCACTGGCGTCCGGGAAACGATCATTAACGCCATTCCGGCAGAACTTAAGTATGCCGCAGCCGCAGGTATCGGTCTTTTCATAGCTTTTATCGGGCTTAAAAATGCCCAGATCGTCGTTATGTCAGAGGCAACCCTTGTTCAAATCGGTGACCTCTCCAACCCGGCAACACTTCTTGCCGTGTTTGGTGTGGTGATTACGGTCATCCTTATGGCAATCGGCCTTAAGGGCGGGATCTTCTACGGTATGCTCCTCACTGCACTGGTGGGAATTTTTACAGGTGTTATCCAGACACCGACTTCCATTGTCGGCGCCATCCCGAGTCTTGAGCCAACATTCGGAGCTGCATTTGCTCCTTTTGCCACAATGAGCCTCGGTGAGATATTCACCATCCAATTATTAATTGTCATCCTGACGTTCCTATTCGTTGACTTCTTCGATACAGCGGGAACACTTTACGCGGTGGCAAACCAGGCTGGCTATGTAAAAGACAACAAGCTTCCGCGGGCCGGGCGCGCTCTTCTTGCAGACTCCTCAGCCACGTCAATCGGGGCTGTGCTCGGAACATCAACCACAACCGCTTATATCGAATCGTCATCAGGAATTGCCGCTGGAGCAAGAACCGGTTTTGCATCCCTTGTCACAGCAGGACTCTTCCTTCTGGCTCTGTTTTTCTCGCCGCTACTCGTCGTTATCACTTCTGAGGTTACGGCACCGGCGCTTATTATCGTAGGCATACTCATGGCAGGTGCCTTATCGAACATCGACTGGAAAAAGTTCGAAATTGCTGTACCGGCCTTTCTCACGGTCATCGCCATGCCTCTTACCTTCAGCATCGCAACCGGCATCGCCCTGGGCTTTATCATGTACCCGATCACGATGGTAGCAAAAGGACGCTGGAAAGAAGTTCACCCGATCATGTATGTCATGTTCTTCGTGTTCATCATTTACTTTGTTTATTTAGGAGAGTAAGAGATTACAATAGAAACGCACCGGCCACTGCGGCAGGTGCGTTTTTTGTGCTCCGCGTTACCAGATACCTGAACAACTGTCCGGATAAAAAAACCAGAAACAAATCTCTCCATACAAAAGATGGATGATCCTGGGCGATTTGGTCACACTATGAAGAAATTCAGGCTAAGGCAGGAGGACAAATCAATGCCGGCAATTTTATCCGTAAGTACAGAAATCCCCCCATATACAATCGCGCAGGAAGAAACAGAAGCCATCGTAAGAGAGCTATTCCGGGAGTCGTTCACAGACATCGACCGGATGATGAAAATCTTCGGGAACAGTCAGATTGAACGCCGCAATTTCGTGGTGCCGAAAGAGTGGTTTGAAAAAGACCATTCATTTGAAGAAAAAAACGATCTATATATAAAAGAAGCCGTTCGTCTCGGCTGCGGTGCGATCCGCACATGCCTTGCACCGAGTGAATTTCTCACTGAGGCAGTCCCGTTTGAAGACATCGACGCCATCATCCTAGTCTCCAGTTCCGGGTTTTCAACACCCACCATTGACGCAAAAATCATGAATGAGCTGCCGTTTTCCCCTCACACGAAACGTATCCCTATCTGGGGACTCGGCTGTGCCGGGGGCGCTGTGGGCATGAGCCGAGCATACGAATACTGCCGGGCTTACCCGGATGCCAAAGTTCTCGTTGTCTGCATCGAACTCTGCAGCATCACCTTTCAGCGCAATGACACACGTAAAAGCAACCTCGTAGGAACGTCCCTGTTTGCAGACGGAGTGGCCTGCGCCCTGGTTACCGGTGATGAGGCTGTTAATACAGGCAAACCAAAGCTCCCGGCTCTCCCGACTATTCACGGTACCCAGTCCACACTTATGCCGGACAGTGAGGACGTGATGGGATGGGACATTAAAAACTCAGGCCTTCACGTGATTTTCTCCAGAGATATTCCGTCCATTATCCGGGACTGGCTCCGCCCGAACGTAGAGACATTTCTTGCGCAGCAGGAGCTGAAACACGAGGACATTCATTACTTCGTCGCTCATCCGGGTGGGAGAAAGGTACTGGAAGCGTATGAAACCGCACTTAATTACTCGGAGCAGATGACGGAAATTCCCCGGCAGGTTTTGACCAATAACGGAAACATGAGTTCACCAACCGTCCTTTATGTATTAAAAGACATCATGCTCCAACAGCCTTCAGCAGGAAGCCAGGGCATTATGACCGCCCTGGGACCTGGTTTTTCCTCTGAGCTTTTGCACTTGATATGGGAGGGGTCACCATGCTCTTCTGGACACTGATCGGCATCGTTATCGCCCAGCGCGGCATTGAACTTGTTGTCGCTAAAAGCAACGAACGCTGGATGCTCAGTAAAGGAGCAAAGGAATTCGGGCAGACCCACTATAAGTGGATTGTTCTTATGCACGCAGGCTTTTTCGCCTTCCTGGCAGTTGAAGTGCTCCTGTTCGGGAAAACTGCAGCACCTTTCTGGGCCGTCCCGTTTACTCTTTTCCTGATGGCCCAGGCGGGCAGACTTTGGGCCCTCTCCTCACTCGGGCGCTTCTGGAACACGAAGGTCATCGTCCTCCCGGGAGCAGAACTGGTCAAAAGAGGACCGTACCGCTTCCTCAGCCACCCCAATTACGTCATCGTGGCTCTGGAATTTCTCGTTATCCCACTTATATTTCAAGCCTACGCCACACTCGTCATCTTCACCCTCCTAAATGCACTCATCCTCCTGAAAATCCGAATACCCGAAGAAGAAAAAGCCCTCGGCTGGGCGATAAACCAAAAAACATAATTGTGCGGGGTCTGTCCCCGCACAATTCCTCTAAATAGGTTGACAGGGGACAGGGAGCATTCTCCTTGTCTGCGGGTGAAACCTACGAAAAAACTTCCCTCTTATTTTAAAAAAACCAGACTAATCACGACTCTCTTAAAATAGAATGGTTGTAGATGAGAAGAGAGAGTGAGCGTAAAGGCAGGTTAATAGGGGGAGTGGAGGTTGCTCCAGTGGATGCTTGATAACGTAGTGGGGATGCTGGTCATAATTTTTGTGATCAATATCGTATATGTGACACTTTTTACGATTCGAATGATTTTCACACTCAAAAGCCAGCGTTACCTGGCGGCCATTACGAGTGTGATTGAAATTGTCATATACATTGTAGGACTGGGTCTCGTTCTTGATAACCTCGACCGGCCGGCAAACCTGGCTGCCTATGCCATAGGCTACGGAATAGGCGTTATTGTCGGAATGAAAATTGAAGAAAAGCTCGCACTGGGGTATATTACAGTTAACGTTATTACAAAAGAATACGAGCCGGATATCCCAAACGCCCTGCGCGACAAAGGATACGGCGTTACAAACTGGGTGGCGTACGGACGTGAGGGAGAGCGGCTCATGATGGAAATACTCACGTCAAGAAAATCCCAGACGCACTTATACAACACAGTCAAAGCCCTTGACCCCTACGCGTTTATCATCTCCCATGATACGAAGATGTTCTACGGCGGATTCTGGATCAAAGGGATACGGAGGTAACTAACGATGTCAAAAGGGAAAAAGAAAGAGAAATTCTACGTTGAAGAAAACGAGACGATTGCCAACTGCCTGGACCGGATGTCAGCGGCAGGCTATACACCAGTCCGGCGGATGGAAGAGCCGGTACTGAAAGAAGTAAAGCGAAACGGAAAAACAGAAGTTGAAGTCTCCCACCAAAGGATTATGTTTGAGGGAAAAAAGAAAGATGAATAAAAAGAGCCGGTCCATTTGTTTTTGATGGACCGGATCTTTTTTATATGTTGATTCTGATTTTTTTGCCTTGCCCTTTGCTTAATTGTACCAACCGTGGAACGTCTTTATTCGAAGGGTGTTTAAACCAAAGACATCGAATGGACGTCAAAAAGTCCCAATAACGAGAAAGGACACCTTGTTTCCGGGAACCGTTGCGTTGCAACGCTATTAGGTGAGACCCCGGACAACGGCTTTTACTCCTTCGTCTATACGTTTCCTTTCCTGTAGAATTCGACTGAATGATTTGAGTATTAAAACCCAGCTAAAAATTTTGCATAATGGAATGGAAGCAGGCATGATAGCCGGTAAAACAAAATGATTGTCTTCAGACATTAACGCCTTAGTCTCTGCAGCTATATTTACTTGAAGCTCTAATAACCAGATGTGAAGATTTTTGTCCAGGATCAAATCAAATGCCACTTCACCTAAATGGTATTTCTTATTTCTCTCTATATTAAAGAGTACTTTTGTACATACACTTTCAATTCGTTTGATAACGTTGGAGATCTGTTTAGGAGAAAGGTTATAAAATACTTTCATCCCCAGTTCGGCACTCAGGACCTTCTCTCTGCCAGAAGGGTTTGTAATGATACTGTCACTTTATGCCACCCGGGTTTCAATCGCAGAACACTGCCATTTTCCATTTCTTCCTCTCTGCATATAGCAACGAAAATCTACTTTGGAAGAGGAATCTGTCGCAATGATTTCCTGTTGGATGAGGTACGTAGAATTTACTCTGTTTATTTAAACTTTAGAGAGTCTATTTTTCTATCTTTTTTTCTTATTAATACTTCTTCTTGAATCAGGTAGCTTCTTTTCCGGAATTTATTAATGAATTGATCTAACGAGGAATAATATTTTCTGTTCCCTTCATTGTCTGTCAGGACAAACTGCATCTTATCCATCTTCAAATGGGAGATACCTTTTCCCTGTGAGGTTTTGGATGGCTTAATGTACACCGCTCGTTCTGTTGAGAGCATCTGTAGAATGGTTATCCTTGCTTCTAAGCGCTCTTGTTTCAGGAATGTGGTTTCTTAAGCCAGGTATTTTGGAAGTCATTTTCCAAAATGTTAATTTATCAAAGTTTCGAAATGGATAATTAAAAATAGTGCTCCCTATATTTTTTCTCAGATGGGAAGAATCTCTTTTATTGAGGGGGATAACGCTGAAAATAGAAGAAGGATAGGGGAAGGTGCCTTTAATGAATTTCATGGATCTTGGTTCGTAATAATAGCCTATAATTGTTTTGCTTTTTTTGCTGATCCCATCTTTATTGAATATAATAATAAGTCCATTAATAGAGGGGTAACTTTAAAACCTTAGCATCATTTTATATGGGTTACTATAAAAGAAGGGTTTAGGCATAAAGCCTATTACAGGTCCTAAATGTAATATGTCTTTGCGGAGGTAACAATCGAAAGGGAGCGAAGGGATCGAAATGAATTTACTAAGCTTCTTTGGCAATTTAACGATATCCTCTTTTAAGGTAGGATTTACTTTTACTATCATCCTTTTCTTCATATTACCAAATTTGAGAATGATAACTTTATTAAGGTTGTACTTTAAAAATGCAGATCCACTAATATGAACCTCATTACTTTTACCTGCAGGGTCAATAATAGCAGATATCACGGTATCCAGGCCTCCTTTATTACAGTTATATAAGACTATCTGCCTTCATCAGAACCCTGAAAGGGATTTGGCATATTCAAAGGGGGCAGGGAGGATGACAGATAATACCTGACGTTCATCATTTTTGCGATAAGCCTTTCTTTCTGCTGCATAAGGAACTTGCATTTCCAGCAGCCAGATCTTTAGGTCTTTATCAATTATAATGTCAAAAGCAACATCACCAAGTCTATGTCCGGCCTTTTCGAATTGCCGCAGAGCTTTGGTGCAGACTCTGGTAATTTTTTCTGTTAAATGCTCTGTCTGTTTCTGATTCAACTGAAAAATGTCTTTAAAAGCCTGTAGTCCAGGCATGATTTTTATTCTGTTTGAAGAATTGGTAATGACACTGCCTGCCTTTGCTACCTTTGTTTCTATGGCAGTGCATTTCCAGGACTTATCTCTTCCCTTTTGCATATAAACCCGGAAGTCGATTTTCCTGTTATTAATATTAACTTTTACTTCCTGCTGGACAAGGTATTTTTGTTTTCCAATAATGTTGTTCAACTGGGATAATCCCTTTAAAGAGAACACTTTTCCTTTATTATTCGTTAAAATGAATGATCCGTTACGGTCTTCCAGCCTGTAAATTCCTCTTCCTGCATCTTTACGCAAAGGTTTAAGGTAAACCGTTTTATAGGCAGATAATAGATTTTTTACAGAAGAAGGTCCTCTGTAGATCGAAGTTTGAGGAAGATGCGGCAGCAGGTGGCGGTTTCTTGACACGCGGCTCCAAAATGTATACTTATTAACATTCCTGTGAGGGTTGTTAAATATTTTGATACCCTGAGATTTAAGGTACTTAAGTCTTTTTCGTGACATCAAAGCGCGATTGAAAATGACGGTTGGATAAGGGAAGATACCTTTAATTACTTTTTTACTGGACGGATCATAGTAATACCCCGTGATGGTCCGGCTTTTTTTATTCACCTTACGCCTTGAAAATACGAAAATTAATCCTTTAATGTCCTTGTAATCCTTAAATCGGGGCAATAACAGAGATTTCCTTTTTTGATAAATACCGTTTGGCATAAAACCGATTACCGGACCTAAGTGCAGGTGGTTGTTTTTGAAGTAGCTCTCATAAGGCAGGTCTGGAATGGCGATCTGTCTCGTTATGCGTTGAGGAAGGACGATCTGTTCAAAGGGTAAATGATTGTTAATTTTAATGTTTAATTGCTTTTTGAGAAGGCCGAAATGAAGAACAATGTTCTTGGAATTGAGTTTATTATGCTCTGCCGTATCTTTACTCATAAATATGGAATTCTCTTTAATAGACTTGTCAATTTTTATATCAGGCAACATGTTCACTCCTTTCATGATGTTCTATTCTATGCACCTTCTTATTAAATGGTTTAAACTCTTGTACACCTTATCCAATTAAGCAGAAGCCTCTTTCCCAAAGGTTCCTTCCACTCTTAGAACGGTGATGGTTAGTAATAGTAAATAATAATTAAAATCCTGCTAATGCCTTCGCATATTCAAATGGTGCTGGCAGAACTTCAGGAAGGATAATCTGGTCTTCCTTTGACCAGAATACTTTCCTTTCAGCGGCATACCTGATTTGTACTTCAAGTAACCAAACCTTCATCCGGCTGTCTATAATAAAGTCAAATGCTGCATCTCCGTAATGATCTCCCTGTTGTTCCAAGAGGGTCAGTGCTTGGATGCACAATTTAGTAATTTCAGAGACTTTATTATCAATCTCATGTTTGAACATTCCGTATATTTCTTTCATGGCTGCTTTCCCGGGCAAAACTCGCTCTCTTCCGGTTGAGTTTGTAATAATACTGTCTTCTTTTGCAATACGGGCTTCAATAGCTGTTCCTTTCCATTTTGCTTCGTACCCTCGCTGCATATAGATCCGGAAGTCAACCTTTTTGTTAATGAACGGTACTGGGACTTCCTGTTGCATAAGGTATTTTTGAGTCTTTATGATGTTTTCCAGATCTGACAAGTCGTCCAGCCTGCTAATATTACCTTTTTTGTCAGTGAGGGAAAAAGCGCTTTTATGTTTTTCAAGTTTGTAGATCCCTCTGCCACCGGATTTATTTAATGGTTTCAAATAGATTGCGCTGCAGTTTGACAGCATCTGTTCGGCTGAAGAGGTACCGCTATACATACATGTGTATGGAAGGTGAGATTTTAATTCCTGATTTTGCGATACTGTTTCCCAAAAGCAAAGTTTGTTTACATTTCTTTGGGGGTAGTTAAACAGGTTAATTCCCAGTGATTTTAAGTGTCTTAATTTTTTCTTAGTCATCCTTGCACGAACAAAGACTGCAGATGGGTATGGGAAGGTCCCTTTTGTTAACTCGGCTGTATGTGGATTGTAGTAATACCCATTTATCGTAAGGTCTTTTTTATTCAAGTCCTTTTCTTTAAATATCATAATTAACCCTTTGATTTTGTTGTAATTTTTAAACCGTTGCATTAATAAAGAGGGATTTTTTAAGTATAAGGTGTTAGGCATAAAGCCGATAACAGGACCTAAATGAAATTGATCATCTTTAAAGAAACTTTCATAGGGAAGGTTCGGAAGGGAGATCGTACTCGTCAAGCGTTCCGGTAAAATTATCTGACCTGCAGGCAGACGATTAGTAAGTTCTATGTTTAATTCTTTTTTAAGAATACCAAAGTGGAGTACTACTTTGGTTGAACTAAGATCTTGACTTTTATACGTATCCTCACTCATGTATATTTTATTATCAGATAGTAAACGGTCTATCTTTATCTCAATCATGCTGTTCGTCACTCCTTTCCACACACTATATTCAATGGAGGCGGAAGTGTGTAAGCAGTTGTTTCCGGCGGATAAATCAGGCAGGAAGGTAAGGCAACAGTTGATGATGGAGGCACATAAAAAGACCTCAACCTGGGATAAACCGGAGTTGAGGCAGATTAAAATTCAGTAAGAGATTTGGCGTAATGAAAAGGTGTAGGAAGGATGTTCTTTGAAATAATTGATTCGTCATCAGGAAGCGGTTTTTTAATATCAGCTACATAACGTACTTGAACTTCCAGCAGCCAGATTTTCATTTTATTGTCTACGGCAAGGTCTACCGCCACGTCCCCGAGAAAAAAGTTCTTCTTTCTCTCAAAGAGGATAAGGAGCTCCCGGCACAAGACTTCAGCTTCTTTTAATTTTGCAGATGCTTCAGATTGAGGTAATGAGTAATAAAAGGAAAGAGCCTCTTCCCCTGTAACAATGTTTTTACGGTAAGGATAGTTGGTCACAATTACTCGTTTGTCGGCTACTTTTCCTGTTATAGCCGAGGCCTGCCAGACGTGTTCGCTGTTTTTTTGCATATATACCCGAAAATCGAGCCTGTGCCCTTTAAATATCGTATCGATCGCCTGTTGGACAAGGAGATGCTTATGTTTATTTCTTTTGAAAAGAGCCGTCAATGCTTTGGTGTTTTTTAAATAGGCTGACTTTCCATTTGTATCATACACTTGATAACCTGTATTCTTTTTACAAACATAATGTATACCTCTTCCACGGGATAGGTTTACAGGCTTTACATATACGCCTGAATACTTTGTGAGCATTCTTTTTATGGACCTTCCTCCGTTATACTTGATGGTATGAGGGAGGTGTGTTCTTAACCTGCTTGAAGGAAGAGGGATAATCTTCTGTAAAGAATCTTTGGTAATGGGAGATGGCGTATAGTTAAACAATTTCCCTTTTAGAAAGTGATTAAAGTATACAAACTCCTGCTTCGACAGTTTTACCCTTGTATAGAGAACAGATGGGAGGGGAAACGTTCCTTCAGTAAATACATCTTCTGCAGAATTATAGTAATATCCGTGAATAACCTGCTTATGGAAATTGATATTCTTTTTATTAAAGAAATAAATTAATCCTTTCACGTGTTCGTAATCAGTAAATCGTTCTTTTAGCCTTTGAGGATTGTTATAAAAATACCTGGAAGGAATAAACCCTATCACTGGCCCGATAAACAGCTCTTTATTGCTTACATAGCTGTCAAAAGGCAGCGTGGGAATCTGTATCTTCTCTGAAAAGTACGGGGAAACACGAATTACACCTGATTTCAAACTGTTATTAATGTCAATGCGGTAGCGTACTTTAGAAGCTCCCAGATGAACGATAGTGGAATCAAGTGAAAATTGATGAAGAAACAGGGTTTTCTCATTCATTATCAGAGTGGGTTCCTGTATGGAGTTATCAATAATAACCTTCGGCATCGTTTACCTCCTCTCTTGTCTTGTATAATATACTCGAGTGCAAAAAGCATGATTGTGCCATGACCCAGACAGTGTGGATGGCTCGAAATCCGAACGATGGATTAAAGTGTTGAGGTTATCGTTCGATTTTAGTTGACACCACCCCCATTACCTTGTTACGATGTAACCGATAAAACGAATTGAACAGACCTCATATAATCTCGGGAATAAGGCCCGAAAGTCTCTACCTGGCGACCGTAAATCGCCGGCCTATGAGGACGATCAGTATACGTGAGTGCGAGAGCAGACAATAAGGCAGCGAACCGTCCGTAGTTTACAGACGAACAGTTTCGAATTATGCCACCGGTCTGTCTCGTAACGGGAACGTGTGCGTTTGTCCTCTTACGGGCAAATGGACACGTTTTTTTGTTTTCCATAGATCTCGACACAAAACAAAATCCCCAGCAGAAAGAAGGTTTTCGCTATGGCAAAAGTCGGTGTGATTATGGGTTCAATATCAGACTGGGACACGATGAAGCACGCAACAGACGTTCTCGAAGAACTTTCCGTTCCATATGAGAAAAAAATCGTCTCGGCCCACCGGACGCCGGATCTTATGTTCGAATACGCAGAAACGGCAAAAGAGCGGGGGGTTGAAGTGATCATCGCCGGAGCAGGGGGAGCTGCGCACCTTCCAGGGATGGTTGCTGCAAAAACTCTTCTTCCCGTTATCGGTGTCCCGGTCCAGTCCAAGGCATTGAATGGCCTTGATTCCCTCCTTTCCATCGTTCAGATGCCAGCCGGGGTTCCCGTTGCGACAGTGGCGATCGGGAAAGCGGGAGCAGCAAATGCGGGCCTTCTAGCAGCCCAGCAGCTTGCGGTTCACGATGACCAAATCGCGGACAAATTACAAGAGCGTCGTGACAACAAACAAGAAGAAGTGATGGAAAGCGGGGCGAATCTTCTATGACTAGAGTGCTACCCGGAAAAACGATCGGCATCCTCGGCGGCGGACAGCTTGGAAGAATGATGGCACTCTCCGCCCGGCAAATGGGCTACCGCATCGCAATACTTGAGCCGGGCAAAGGCTCACCTGCAGGCCAGGTCGCAGACACAGAAGTCATGACAGCTTACAACGACGAAAAAGGTGCTGAAGAACTAGCCCAAAAAACCGACGTGATTACCTATGAATTCGAAAACATCGACGCCAATACAGCATCCTGGCTTGAAGAGAATGCAAACTTTCCCCAGGGAAGCAATCTTCTCGCTATTTCCCAGGACCGTCTCAAGGAAAAGAAAGCCATTACTTCCTTCGGTGTGCCCGTTGCCCCTTATGTAGAGGTGAACACCATTGAAGAGCTCTACGCAGCTACAGGCAAGCTTGGCTATCCTTCGGTGTTGAAAACAACCCGCGGGGGCTATGATGGGAAAGGGCAGGCGGTTATCCAAAGCCCGGCCGATCTTCTCGAAGCCTGGAACGCACTTGAAGGAAAAGGCCCGTTCGTCCTTGAGAAGTGGATTGCCTTCACTAAAGAACTGAGCGTGATCATTACCCGGAGCGTCTCAGGCAGCACCAGCGTGTTTCCCGTTGCGGAAAATGTGCACAAGAACAATATCCTTCATCAGACGATCGTCCCGGCAAGAATCTCAGGCGGCGTTCAGGCAGCGGCTGTTGCTCTGGCAGAAAAGCTCGCTGAATCGTTTGGTCTTGTTGGCACACTGGCTGTTGAACTGTTTCTTACGGAAGACGATGAGCTTTACGTAAACGAACTGGCCCCGCGTCCCCACAACTCCGGTCATTTTACGATCAATGCCTGTGATACGTCACAGTTTGAACAGCATGTGAGAGCCGTATGTGACCTGCCCCTCGGAAAGACGGATTTACTAAAGCCTGCTGTGATGGTTAATATATTAGGGGAGCATGTACCGAGAATCCTTGAAAAAATGGACGATTTTCCGGAAGGCCATCTGCACCTGTATGGGAAAGAATCAGCCAAACCCGGCCGCAAGATGGGGCATTTAACCCTTCTTGGGGACAATACAGAAGAGATCCTCAGGCGCATCAACTCCTCCGCAATCTGGAGAGAACAACAAGTAATGGAGGCAAATCAATGATTGAACGCTATACCCGCCCTGAAATGGGCGCAATCTGGACTGATGAAAACCGCTATCAGGCATGGCTTGAAGTGGAAATCAAAGCCTGTGAAGCATGGGCTGAACTAGGCGACATCCCCAAGGAAGACGTAGCAAAAATCCGTGAAAACGCAGGTTTTGATGTGGACCGTATCCTTGAAATTGAAGCAGAAACCCGTCACGATGTTGTGGCATTTACCCGCGCCGTATCGGAAACCCTCGGAGAAGAACGCAAGTGGGTTCACTACGGCCTTACAAGCACAGACGTGGTTGACACGGCTCTTTCCTATTTATTAAAACAAGCAAACGACATCATCCTTAAAGATCTTGAGCGCTTTGTGGACATTCTGAAAGACAAAGCAATTGAACATAAAGACACCGTCATGATGGGGCGCACTCACGGGGTTCACGCAGAACCGACCACATTCGGCCTGAAGCTTGCCCTCTGGTACGAAGAAATGAAGCGTAACCTGGAGCGGTTCAAGCAGGCAGCAGACACCGTCCGCGTCGGAAAGCTTTCAGGAGCTGTCGGTACATACGCGAACATCGACCCGTTCGTCGAGCGTTACGTATGTGAAGGACTCGGACTTGAAGCGGCGACGGTTTCAACACAGACCCTGCAGCGGGACCGCCACGCCCACTATATGGCGACACTTTCGTTAATCGCCACATCCATTGAGAAAATGGCCGTAGAGATTCGGGGACTGCAGAAAACAGAAATGCGCGAGGTTGAAGAGTTTTTCGCAAAAGGGCAAAAAGGCTCTTCAGCCATGCCTCACAAGCGGAACCCGATCGGTTCTGAGAATATGACGGGCTTAAGCCGTGTCATCCGGGGCCACATGATGACCGCTTATGAAAATGTACCGCTCTGGCATGAAAGAGACATTTCCCATTCTTCTGCGGAACGCATCATACTGCCAGATGCTACAATCGCCCTGAACTATATGCTTAACCGTTTCGGAAACATCGTGAAAAATCTCACGGTGTTTCCGGAAAACATGAAGCGCAACATGGGACGCACGTTCGGTCTCATTTACTCTCAGCGCGTGCTCCTTTCCCTCATCGACAAAGGCCTTGTCCGCGAAGAAGCGTACGACCTTGTCCAGCCGAAAGCGATGGAAGCCTGGGAAAAGCAAGTGCCGTTTCGCGAGCTTGTGGATGCTGATGAAAAGATTACAAACCTGCTTTCAAAAGAAGAGCTCGATGAGTGCTTCGATTACCGTCACCACTTAACACACGTGGATACAATCTTTGAACGCTGCGGATTAACAAAATAACAAAAACGGTTTTGAAAAGAATGGTGAAAGTTGCTGATTTCCTTCACAGGGAAAATAGAAGGATGCTGGCTCCAAGCCCGAGACTCCTGCGGAAGTGGGGGCCAAGGCAAGACCCCGGAGCGCAACGCGCGAGGAGGCTTGCGCCGGCACCTCCGCGGAAAGCGAAGGGCTTGGAGACAGCATCAACACCCATTCAACAGTAAAAAAAGTGGGCCCATATGGCCCCTTACAACCAATCGTATTGCCAATATTATGAATCTTCGTACATCAAAGGAGGACTCACATGTCTGATCAAGCGTGTTTATACGAAGGGAAAGCAAAGCGAATCTATGAAACTGACGATCCGAACGTCTACCGCGTCGTCTATAAGGACGAAGCCACAGCCTTTAACGGTGAAAAAAAAGACGTACTCGATGGCAAAGGACGCTTGAATAACGAGATCAGCAGTCTCGTATTTTCAAAGCTTCACGAAGCCGGTATCGCGAACCATTTCATTGAGCGCCTTACAGAAACCGAGCAGCTGGTAAAGAAGGTCCGAATCATTCCTCTGGAAGTCGTAGTCAGAAACGTGGCAGCCGGAAGCCTGGTAAAACGCCTCGGCCTGAAAAGAGGAGAACGATTCCCTGAACCGATCATCGAATTTTATTACAAAGACGATGAGCTCGGCGATCCACTCATCAACACCGACCACATCGCCTACTTAAAGCTTGCCGCCGATGAAGAACTCAGCCGGGTCCGTAAAGACGCCATACGGGTAAACAACGTACTCACGTCTCTTTTCAAAGAAGCCGGAATCACCCTCGTTGACTTCAAACTGGAATTTGGCAGAGATGAAAACGGCAGTGTGCTCCTGGCTGACGAAGTGTCACCGGATACGTGCCGTCTGTGGGATGAAAAAACAGGGGATTCACTGGATAAAGATTTGTTTCGCTTTCAACTCGGAGATTTAAACAAAGGGTATGAAACCATACTTACACGCTTAGGAGGAGTTCAGCAATGATGTATGAAATTCAAGTATTTGTCACGTTAAAGGAAGCCGTTTTAGACCCCCAGGGAAAAGCAGTGAATCACTCGCTCAATCAGCTCGGCTACAGTGAGGTAGAGGATGTACGGATAGGAAAAGTCCTGACCCTTACCATGAACGGAGAAAAAGAAACGGTAGAAGCCCGAGTAACAGAAATGTGTGACAAGCTCCTTGCCAACCCGGTTATTGAAGATTACCGTTTTGAAATAAAGGAGGCCCTCGCCCAATGAAGTTTGCCGTTGTCGTCTTTCCAGGATCGAACTGTGACATTGACATGTACCATGCCATAAAAGACGAACTCGGTGAAGAGGCCGCCTATGTGGATTACCGGGAAACGAGTTTAAAAGACTATGATGCGGTTCTTTTACCAGGCGGGTTTTCCTACGGGGATTACTTACGCTCCGGTGCCATTGCTGCCCGTCTGCCGATTGCAGCGGGGATTAAAGAAGCAGCCGAAGCCGGGAAGCCGGTCCTCGGTGTGTGCAACGGATTTCAGGTTCTTCTTGAACTCGGGCTCCTCCCTGGAGCGATGCGCCGAAACCGTCAGCTTACATTTATCTGCAAGCCGGCAACCCTCATCGTAGAAAACAACCAGACTGTCTTTACCTCAACATACGAAAACGGCCAGTCAATCTCCATCCCTGTTGCCCACGGCGAAGGAAACTACTTCTGCGACGAAGAAACCCTGGCAGAACTGAAAGAAAACAATCAAATTGCCTTCACATATAAAGAAGACGTGAACGGTTCCATCGATAACATCGCCGGTATTACAAACGAGCGTGGCAATGTCCTTGGCATGATGCCTCACCCGGAACGGGCTGTCGACGATCTTCTCGGCTCCTCAGACGGGCTTCACATGTTTCAGTCATTACTCAAGCAATGGAGGGAATCCCATGCAATTACTTCATGAACCGTCCCCGCAGCAGATTAAAGACGAAAAGCTCTACTCGGAAATGGGACTCACAGATACCGAGTTTCAAATGGTGGAAGATATCCTCGGCCGACTGCCGAATTTTACAGAAACAGGCTTGTTCTCGGTCATGTGGTCAGAACACTGCAGCTATAAAAATTCGAAGGTCCTTCTTAAAAAATTTCCTGTGGAAGGGGAACGTGTCCTTCAAGGCCCTGGTGAAGGGGCGGGAATCATCGATATCGGTGACGATCAGGCTGTCGTGTTTAAAATCGAATCCCACAATCACCCGTCTGCCATCGAGCCCTACCAGGGGGCAGCTACAGGAGTAGGGGGAATTATCCGTGACGTGTTCTCCATGGGAGCGCGGCCGGTAGCTCTGTTAAACTCCCTGCGCTTTGGGGAACTTGGAACACCCCGGGTAAACTACTTATTCGAGCAAGTCGTAGCAGGTATCGCAGGGTACGGAAACTGTATTGGAATCCCGACGGTCGGGGGAGAAGTCCAGTTTGACCCCTGCTATGAAGGGAATCCCCTCGTGAACGCCATGTGTGTCGGGCTTATCGACCATAAAGATATTCAAAAGGGCCAGGCAAAAGGTGTCGGCAATCCGGTTATTTATGTAGGGGCAAGCACGGGAAAAGACGGAATCCACGGAGCGACCTTTGCTTCTGAAGAACTGAACGAAGGAAGTGAAGCGAAGCGCCCGGCAGTCCAGGTAGGCGATCCGTTTATGGAAAAACTCCTTATGGAAGCGTGCCTTGAAGTTGTGAAAAACGACGCTCTCGTAGGGATTCAGGACATGGGAGCTGCGGGCTTAACCTCTTCTTCAGCGGAGATGGCCAGTAAAGCCGGATCAGGTATTGAAATGGACCTGGATGCCGTACCACAGCGGGAAAAAGGTATGACACCTTATGAAATGATGCTCTCTGAATCACAGGAACGGATGCTTCTGGTGGTGAAAAAAGGACGGGAAGACGAAATCATCTCCATCTTTGAGCGCCACGGGCTGCTTGCGAAAGTGGTTGGAAAAGTAACAGATGACAAGACGCTTCGTTTGACTCATCAAGGGCGCATTGCTGCCGAAGTACCAGTAGACGCCCTCGCAGAAGAAGCACCAGTTTATCACAAACCGTCTACGGTCCCGGCTTACTATGAAACGTTCCAGAAACAGGACACTCCTGTTCCACAAATAGAAGACATGAAAGAAACGTTACTCGCTCTTTTATCCCAGCCAACTATCGCAAGTAAAGAGTGGGTGTACGATCAGTACGACTATATGGTCCGCACCAATACGGTGGTGATGCCGGGATCGGATGCAGCTGTTCTTCGCATCCGCGGCACGAAAAAAGCCCTTGCCATGACAACAGACTGCAACTCCCGCTATCTTTACCTGGACCCGGAAGTGGGCGGGCAGCTTGCCGTAGCGGAAGCCGCGCGTAACCTCATCTGTTCCGGTGCAAAACCTCTTGGTGTGACGGATTGTTTAAATTACGGAAGCCCGGACCGTCCGGAAATCTTCTGGCAGCTTGAAAAATCCACTGACGGACTTAGTGAGGCCTGCCGCGCACTTGAAACGCCGGTTATTGGCGGAAACGTCAGCCTGTACAACGAACGAAGTGGTGAGGCGGTTTATCCGACTCCGGTAATAGGGATGGTCGGCCTGATTGAAGATCTTGACCATATTACAACTCAGCAGTTTAAGAACGAAGGAGACCTTATCTATCTTGTAGGTGAAGCACGCCCTGACTTCGGAGGAAGCGAGCTGCAGAAGCTCACGGACGGCAACATTTCCGGACAGCCGCCAATGATTGATTTAGCCGTGGAAAAACAGCGTCAGTCAGACGTTCACGAAGCGATCAAAAAAGGCGCTGTCGCCTCTGCCCATGATCTGGCAGAAGGAGGTCTTCTCGTTGCTTTAGCCGAGTCCTTGATGAAAACAGGTCTCGGGGCAAACGTCACCATCGGAGATGACCTGGTCACTGAAAGTTTCAGTGAAACACCATCCCGCTACCTGATCAGTGTGAGAAAAGAAAACCGGGAACAATTTGAGCGCATGGTAAAAGATGCTTTATTAATCGGTGAAGTTACAGGGGAAGCGCAGTTGAATGTATTTGGAAAAGCAGGTGAAACGGTTCTGTCAGCCCAGTCATCTGAATTAGAGAAAGCTTGGAGAGGGGCGATTCCGTGTTTGCTGAAATCAAAGGCTTAAACGAAGAGTGCGGTGTGTTTGGAATCTGGGGTCACGAAGAAGCATCCCGCATTGCCTACTACGGTCTGCACAGTCTGCAGCACCGTGGTCAGGAAGGGGCGGGGATTGTCGTTTCCGACGGTGAAAAACTTCGGATCCGCAAAGGTCTCGGCCTTGTAAATGAAGTGTTTAACGATGAAAATTTAAAAGCATTAACAGGACACGCCGCTGTCGGTCACGTACGTTATACAACAGCAGGTGACAGCGATCTGTTAAACTGTCAGCCTCTACTTTTCAACTCACAGACGGGAAGCCTGGCTCTTGCTCATAACGGCAATCTCGTAAACGCCAATGCTCTCAAGCATCAGCTGGAAAGACAGGGCAGCATTTTTCAGACCACATCGGACACCGAAGTCTTTGCCCACCTCATTAAGCGAAGCGGCTATGAATTGCCTGAGGAACGCCTCATGAACGCTCTTACGATGGTGAAAGGAGCGTATGCCTTCATGGCCATGACAGAAGAGCAGCTCATGGTCGCCCTCGATCCGAACGGGCTTCGTCCGCTCTCTTTAGGACGTCTTGGTGATGGCTATGTGGTAAGTTCTGAAACGTGTGCGTTTGATATTATCGGTGCGGAATACATTCGTGAAGTTGAGCCAGGGGAAGTGCTGATCATTAATGATGAAGGTGTACGGAGTGAGCGGTTTTCTTTTTCAGCGAAAAAGTCAATCTGCTCGATGGAGTACGTTTATTTTGCCAGACCGGACAGCCACCTCGATCAAATTAATGTTCATACGGCGCGGAAAAACCTCGGCAAAGAACTGGCCATGGAAGCACCTGTTGAAGCAGATGTGGTTACAGGTGTGCCGGATTCAAGTATCTCGGCAGCCATAGGGTACGCCGAGCAGACGGGGATTCCCTACGAGCTCGGCCTGATCAAAAACCGTTACGTGGGCCGGACATTTATTCAGCCCTCCCAGCAGCTCCGGGAACAAGGGGTAAAAATGAAGCTCTCTGCCGTTAGGGGAGTCGTCGAAGGAAAGCGTGTCGTCATGGTCGATGATTCAATTGTCCGTGGTACTACAAGCCGCAGGATCGTCAAACTATTAAAGGAAGCAGGGGCAAAGGAAGTGCACGTGCGAATCAGCGCACCGCCGATCAAAAACCCTTGTTTCTACGGCATTGACACCTCCACTAGCGGAGAACTGATTGCGTCGTCCAAGACCGTTGAGGAAATTGAAGCAGAAATCGGTGCCGACTCACTTCGTTATTTATCTGTAAACGGCCTGATGGACGGGATCGGCCGTCCGAAAGAGATGGAAAACTGCGGGCAGTGTCTCGCGTGCTTCACGGGAGAGTACCCGACTGAAATTTATCCGCACACGATGCATCCTTACGAAAAAGTGTAATCAAGGGAGGACCCTATGTCTAAAGCCTATAAACAAGCTGGTGTAAACATCGAAGCCGGATACGAATCCGTAAACCGAATGAAGAGTCACGTGACACGGACACGCCGCCCTGAAGTCATGGGGGGTCTCGGCGGTTTCGGCGGGATGTTTGACCTGTCCCAAAAAGGATACAAAGAACCTGTGCTTGTGTCAGGAACCGATGGAGTGGGAACGAAGCTCATGGTGGCACAGGAAACAGGCATTCACGATACGATCGGGATCGATGCTGTCGCCATGTGTGTAAATGACATTGTTGTTCAAGGAGCGGAACCGCTTTTTTTCCTCGACTACTTGGCTCTCGGTGAAAATAAACCGGACGTGGTAGAGAAGATTATCAAAGGCATTGCCGATGGCTGTGCAGAAGCAGGGTGCGCCCTTATCGGAGGGGAAACAGCAGAAATGCCGGGGATGTATGAGACTGATGAATATGATGTTGCAGGGTTTGTGGTTGGTGCAGCGGAAAAGTCAGCTCTTATTGACGGCTCAGCCATTCAAGAGGGGGATGTCCTGATCGGTCTGCCTTCAAGCGGGCTTCACAGTAACGGCTTCTCACTTGTGAGGAAAATCCTTGCTGACCGTGGGATCAGCTATTCTGATCCAATGCCCGACGATGAAGGGGGGAGAACGGTGGGAGAATGGATCCTCACACCGACTAAGATTTACGTGAAACCGGTTCTGTCCCTTGTAAAACAAGGTCTGTTAAAAGGCGCTGCCCACAACACAGGTGGGGGCCTTTATGAAAATGTTCCGAGAATGCTTCCGGAAGGCGTGAAAGCGGTGGTAGATTCAACGGCCTGGCGAATGCCTTCGATCTTCACGTGGATGGGTACTCTCGGCGGTATTGTGCAAAGAGATATGTACGAAACGTTTAATATGGGAATCGGGATGGTCCTTGCTGTAAGTGAAGATCAGGTCGTGGAAGCGATGTCCCTTTTAAAAGAAGCCGGAGAAGAGCCTGTACAGATCGGTAAAATTGAACGGACCGGTGCTGGTGAAGCACCGGTCATCATTGAAGGAGTGCGCCTATGACCCGTCTGGCCGTGTTTGCTTCCGGAAGCGGCAGCAACTTTCAGGCGATCGTGGATGCAGTCAACGAAGGACTCTTTGATGCCGAAGTGGCCCTTCTTGTGTGCAACAAACCAGGTGCCAAAGTCATTGAAAGAGCAGAAACCGCAGGAATTCCGGCCTTTGTCACAAGCCCTGGGGATTACAGCAGTAAAGCAGAGTTTGAAAAAGCGATCGTATCTAAGCTTGAGGAGAACAGATGTGAATGGATTATTCTTGCCGGTTATATGAGACTCGTAGGGCCGACCCTTCTCGAGCATTATGAGGGGAGAATTGTCAACATTCATCCTTCCCTTTTGCCTGCGTTCCCGGGCCTTGATGCCATTGGCCAGGCCATGGATAAAGGGGTAAAAATAACAGGTGTGACCGTTCATTATGTGGACAGCGGCATGGATACCGGCCCTATCATTGCCCAAAAAGCTGTTACAATAGAAGAAGGGGACACACGGGAAAGTGTCCAGAAAAAAGTGCAGAAAGTAGAGCACATTCTCTATCCTCAGACCATCGGCGAGATTATTGCTTTATCAAAGAACGTTAAATAGCTGAAGTGTGTGGAAACTCCCCTGCTGAAGTTCGGGACAGGTGAGATTCCACAGGAGCAAAGCAAGTGCCCTTGATATATAAATTAAGATAAGTATACCTCTTCGCCAGTGAAGCGTTCTTTATTTAAATGTGAAAATCTGGTGCCTTCTTTGTCAAGCGCAGCTGAACGCCAGGAACGAGACTCCTGCGGCAGTAGTGGCCAGGAGAGACCCCGCAGGGCAGTGCCCGAGGAGGCTCGCCGGCACCGCCGCGGAAAGCGAGCGGATGGCGTTCAGTGGAGCTCTATGAACTGACGTAAGGTAAACTCATTTAAATTAATGTCAGCACTTCAGGCCTCATTTGTCGCAAAAAAGGTAACACACTCCGATTTTAAAAAAGTGCTTATGCTGTGTTAAAGGACAACATTGTTTTAAAAAGTGTTGATTGGAGCGAATGCGCGACATTCCTGCGGGAAAAGCGAGTTCCGGGGAGACCCCGCAAGCGCGCAACGCTGAAGATCGAGCCGCCCGTGGAAAGGGAGCGAAAAGAGCGCAAATCAACATCTGAGCGCATTCCGTTCAACGAAGCTACTGAAATACAAGAAAGGGTTTAGCACCCGTGTCATCATTCTTTTACAGAGCAGCCTTACCAAACAAGCCAAGGAGGTTTCCATTATGAATAAACGAGCATTGATCAGTGTATCGGATAAAACAGGAATTGAAGAACTGGCGAAGCGCCTGTCTGAAGCAGGTGTAGAAATTATCTCCACCGGCGGCACAAAGCGGGCTATTGAAGCCGCAGGTGTGAGTGCCATCGGGGTGGAAGAAGTGACCGGATTTCCGGAAATGATGGACGGCCGGGTTAAAACCCTTCACCCCCGTATTCACGGCGGTCTCCTTGCCCTTCGTGACAACGATGCTCATATGAGCGCCCTTGATGACCACAACATTGACACGATCGACATGGTGATCGTGAACCTCTACCCATTCCAGGCTACTATTGAAAACCCTGAAGCCACATTTGAAGATGCCATTGAAAACATTGATATCGGCGGCCCGTCCATGATCCGTTCAGCGGCTAAAAATCACCGTGATGTCGCGGTTGTCGTGGATCCTGCGGACTATACACGTCTTTTGGATGAGCTGGGCAGTGAAGGAGAGATCTCTCCGGAGTTTAAGCAGAAGCTGGCGGCAAAAGCCTTCCGCCATACTGCTTCATATGACGCCCTTATTGCCGAGTACTTGACAGAGCATGCGGGAGAAGAATATCCCGAGACTCTCACCGTCACGTATAACAAAAAACAGTCTCTGCGATACGGGGAGAACCCGCACCAGCAGGCGGCGTTTTACGAACGCCCTCTCGGCAAGCAGACGTCAATCGCAAGAGCCGAGCAGCTTCAGGGAAAAGAGCTCTCCTATAACAATATTAACGACGCAGATGCAGCCATTGGTGTTGTAAAAGAATTTACGAAGCCCGCTGTAGCGGCGATTAAACATATGAATCCGTGCGGTGTCGGAATCGGGGAAACGATTGAAGAAGCGTTCCAAAAAGCGTACGAAGCAGATTCCATTTCCATTTTCGGCGGTATTATTGCCTGTAACGGGGAAGTAGACAAACAGACGGCTCTCAAAATGAAAGAGATTTTCCTTGAGATTGTCATTGCACCTTCTTTTACGGAAGAAGCAGCTGCTGTACTGAGTGAAAAGCCGAACCTTCGTCTGCTGACGATCTCCTTTAAGGATGCCCAGTCGATGGAGCAGCGGATCAGCACTGTATCCGGGGGAGCACTTGTCCAGGATACGGATACCCTCAGTTTTGAAGACGTGGAAACAACGATTCCAACTAAACGCAAACCAACGGATGAAGAGCTTCGTCAGCTTGAGATGGCCTGGAAAGTAGTAAAACACGTGAAATCAAACGCCATCGTCCTTGCCACAGAAGACAGTACAATCGGTGTCGGCGCAGGACAGATGAACCGTGTAGGTGCAGCTAAAATCGCTCTTGAACAGGCAGGGGAAAAAGTAAAAGGGGCTGTTCTCGCATCCGATGCCTTTTTCCCAATGGGCGACACAGTAGAAGCAGCAGCTCAAGCCGGCATTCGCGCCATCATCCAGCCGGGCGGCTCAAAACGGGATCAGGAATCCATTGATAAGGCAGATGAATACGGTGTGGCCATGATCTTTACAGGCGTACGCCACTTTAAGCATTAAAGGAGGAACCGGGATGAAAGTACTCGTGATCGGAAAAGGCGGACGTGAGCATGTGCTCTGCTGGTCTTTTGCCAAAAGCCCCAATGTGAAAGAGGTCATAGCTTTGCCGGGAAGTGACGGGATCAGCTCTGTGGCACGATGTGTGGATATCGCTGAAGATGCCCACGAAGAAATTGTGAGCCTTGTGAAAAAAGAGCTGGTGGACCTTGTGGTAATCGGACCGGAAGCTCCTCTTGTTGCCGGACTTGGCGACCGCCTCACTGAAGAAGGCATTCGTGTTTTCGGCCCTTCACAGCAGGCGGCCCGGGTGGAAGGAAGCAAAGAATTTGCAAAAGAAATGATGAGGAAGTACGACATCCCTACAGGGGAATATGACGTATTTGATTCGCTCACAGATGCGAAAGCCTACGTGGAAAACAAAGGAACACCGATTGTAATTAAAGCGGACGGACTGGCTGCAGGAAAAGGTGTTGTCGTAGCCATGAACGAAGAGCAGGCGATGGAAGCACTGGAGCAAATGCTGGATGAAAAGCACTTTGGGGAAGCAGGATCCCGCGTGGTCATTGAAGAGTACCTTGAAGGGGAAGAATGCTCTTTAATGGCGTTTGTAAACGGAGAGACAGTCATTCCTATGGTTCCGGCTCAGGATCACAAACGTGCGTACGATGGTGACCGTGGCCCTAATACCGGGGGGATGGGAGCATATTCCCCCGTTCCTCATATCAGTAATCAGGTGATCAGGGAAGCCGAGACACAGATTGTCAGGAAAATGGCTTATGCACTGAAACAGGAAAACAGTTTGTTTACAGGAGTCTTGTATGCGGGGCTCATGATTACAAAAGACGGGCCGAAAGTGATTGAGTTTAATGCCCGTTTCGGCGATCCCGAAGCCCAGGTCGTGCTTCCGCGGCTGCTTACACCTCTGGACGAAGTGATTTTCAGTGTGCTGAAAAATCAGGAAATGGAAGTGGAGTGGTCTGAGGAAGCGGTCATGGGCGTCGTCCTTGCATCTGAAGGCTATCCGGGACCTTATGAGAATGGTGTGCCGGTAAATGAACATCTATTATCGGAAGCTGCGGGACCGTTTTTCCATGCAGGTACCAAAAAAACAGCTGACGGCTGGATTACAGCCGGAGGGCGTGTAGGAATCGTGACAAGCATGAATACTTCTTTATTAAAGGCGCAGCAAGCGATTTACAGTGTCCTTGAACAAGACCCGTCAGAAGGTCTCTTTTACCGGAGCGATATCGGCAGCCGGGCTATTTCGGCCTCGTACGCCGGCGCTTCATCACCAGATAAAAAACAGTAACGAGACTGCCCAGAACAAGCAGGTACAAAAATACGGTATCTGTAGCATATTCCCAAAGCATAGTATGACTCCTTTCGATTTCAATCCGTTTGTGGATGCTGTTGTGGGGTCCGGGGCTCTCTGTGAAAAAGCGAGTACAGGGAGACAGCAACTACTTTTTTTAGGCTGCCTTGAAAATACAATTTAGGAAGTAGCCAACCCTTCATTGAATTTCAGCTTCGTTGAACGCGTTGTGAAGACCAGAGGATAAAGGTAACACAGACGAAAAAACTTCCGGAGCATGTGGCCGGGTGATGCCCCGGGGTTGCAGAGAAGTGCCCTGAGCGGAAATCAACACCTGAGTTAAACAGCCCCCTTTTTTAACCAGCGCCTATACTAAATGTTAGAGGGTGTCCATTTACCGGGCACCCTCTTTTTCAGGCCATGGACCCTATGACGGATTCATCGGTCCAATATCAAAGTCATCTTCTGACATCTTTTCGGCCTGTTCTTCAACGGCATACGTCACCGGACAGAATTTTGTAATCCCTTCCGCTACTTTCATAGCTCCGATAATAGCTACAAAAAGTGGTGTTCCTTTGTGACAGCGGCGTCCCATTTTAGCTGTTGCCCACGCGAGGAGCGTAAACCCCAGAGTCAGTCTGATCATGGCATTGACAATTCCGATATTCGGTCTCATTACTGAACCCTCCTGTTACTGTTTTTGGATAATTTGAAGTTCTTTGATGATTTAAATAGATAAAAGTGTTACGATAAATAAAACGTAAACGTTCTGTTTACCCATACTAAAATGTTCAGGTGATCACAATGTCCAATCAACCAATACAATGGTCAAAAAAACAAATACGCGAGCAGCTGGAAGTAGTCAAAGGAAATCTTCCGCCTACGAAAGTGATTGAAAATGCAAAATGGCTGAACAGTATCACGAAAAAGTGGAACTCCGGGAATATCTGGATCCACCGTGACCGGATCGTGTACGTAGGTTCTGACATGCCTTCTTGTACTGACGGTACAGACATTGAAAACGTGAACGGTGCCCCTGTTGTGCCGGGTTATATTGAACATCATGCACATCCATTTCAGTTATATCATCCCCTGAGCCTTGCCAGGTATGCATCAGAAAGAGGAACAACCACCCTCATCAGTGATAACATGAAGCTGTTTTTACATTTACCAAAAAAGAAAGCGTTTACATTTATAGAGGAGCTGCAGAAATCTCCCGTACTCATGCTCTGGTGGGCAAGGTACGATGCCCAGACTGCACTCAATGAACAGGACAAATACTTTTCCTATAAAAATGTGATGGACTGGCTTCATCACCCATATGTTGTACAAGGGGGAGAATTAACCGACTGGCCTTCCGTTCTTAACGGTGATGACGCAATGCTTCAATGGATGCAGGAAACAAAGGCAAAAGGCATGCCGATTGAGGGACACCTTCCAGGGGCGGGGGAAAAAACCCTCACACAAATGGCCCTCACAGGTGTGGACTGCGATCATGAGGCAATGACCGGCGAGGAGCTGTTGCGGCGTCTGAATCTTGGGTATACCTGTTCCATGCGGTACTCTTCGATTCGCCCTGATCTGCCCGGCCTTCTTGATACGGTGAGAGAAGAAGGTTTAAGCAGCAGTGACAAACTGCTAATGACAACGGACGGCTCGCCTCCAAAGGTCATGCAGGAAGGGGTCATGGACCGCGTTATCCAGCTTGCCATCGACAAAGATATTCCATTTATTGATGCCATTAACATGTGCACGTATAATGTAGCAAGACACTACCGCCTTGACCACGTCCTCGGAATGATTGCACCAGGGAGACTGGCAAACATCAACATCCTCCAGTCTGAAACCGATCCGACCCCTGTTTCTGTTCTTGGAAAAGGAGAATGGATTGTAAAGGACAACGAAGTGTTAAATCACATTCCTGACCCTGAATGGCCACGTTTTGGATTCAAGCCGTTTACACTCAGCTGGGACCTGACAATGGAAGACCTCCAGTTTTCCATGCCCCTTGGAATTGAAATGGTTAATGATGTCATCATGAAACCGTACCGCCCGGAAGTGGATCTGATGAGTGATGAGATCGGCGGGAAAAAGGATGAATGTTATTTTGTTCTGGCAGACCGACACGGAAAATGGCGTGTAAACACCGTGATTAAAGGATTCGCAGACAGTCTTTACGGCATGGCCAGCTCCTACTCCAATACAGGAGACATCATTTTGATCGGAAAAAGTAAAGAAGGTCTTCTCGACGCATTTCAGGCACTCAAGAACCAGGGTGGAGGCATCGTTGTTGTAGGGGAAGAAGGAACCGAAGCTTCGATTCCCCTGGTTATTAACGGCGCCCTATCGGATAAAGAGCTCAAAGATATTGCCGCAGAAGAAGAGCATCTCGTCCGCGTACTTTCTGAAAAAGGCTATGCCTATGAAGACCCGGTGTATTCGCTTCTTTTCTTCTCGGCTACACACCTGCCGTATGTGAGGGTCACCCAAAAAGGGATTTATGATGTGAAACAGAAAAAAGTACTCTTTCCTTCGATTATGCGTTAAACTATAAAAGTATAAAGGGGTAAGAAAGATCATGATTGCAAGTAAAAAGCGGGTGTTTTTATGCGGTGCCATTGCGTGTATGTTACTAACCGGAGCCTGCAGTAAAAATGAAGCAACCGGAACCGAATTAGATGAAGCAGACGATATAGCAGCAGAAACAACAGTAGACGAGGACGAAGACCCTGTAATCGAAAACGCCCCTTACACTGAACCGTTAACAGGAATCGGAACGGAAGAAGAACTGACCCGAAGTGCTTTTGGTGTGATGATTGAAAACTCCACCCATGCCAGACCCCAGACGGGACTTTATCAGGCGGATGTGGTTTACGAAGTGCTGTCAGAAGCGAGCATCACACGATTTCTCGCTTTCTACCACAGTCAGGAGCCTGACACCATCGGTCCTGTAAGAAGTGCCCGGGATTATTATGTTCATTTAAATAAAGGATACGGCGCCATTTATGTATCAGCCGGAGGGAGTCCAGACGGCCTGGCCCTTGCTGAAGGCGGCTATGTTCCTTTTATCAGCGGACTCGCCTATGACGGGCGTTACTTTACCCGCTCATCAGACCGCAGTGCCCCGCACAATATGTATACAAGTTTTTCAAACCTTGAAGCAGCTGCAGAAAAACTCGGCTATGATATGAACAATGTTCCGCCGTCACTTCCCTACACTTCCGATCAGTCCGAGGGTAAAAAGGCGGACCGTTTTGAAGTGAAATACGGCAGTACAAGCAATAACGTTCAATACGCTTACGATGATGAACTTGGCGGGTTCCGCCGTTCAAACGGGGGCGTACCGACAGAAGACGCAGCCAACGGCACGCCTGTTGCACCGAAAAACGTCTTCGTACTGGAAGCCTCACACCGGGTCATTGACGACGCCGGTAGACGGGATATCGATCTTTCGTCGGGAGGGAAAGCGTACCTCTTTCAAGAAGGAGTAATGCAAGAGCTTGAATGGCGCAATGAAAACGGCGTTATTCTTCCATATAAAGATAACGAGCCTGCAGGTTTTGTACCTGGCCAGACATGGATTAACATTGTTCCGAAAGAAAACGGAGGGCTTTCTTCGCACGTGGCGATTGAAGGTATGGAGTAGCAGGCCAGCCACCCAAAGAAAGGATGACCGACATGCAAATCAACAAATTAAGAGGAAAAGAACTCGATCAGCTCTTTAATGCGATTCTAAGCCTAAAAGACTCTGAAGAATGCTATCAATTCTTCGATGATCTTTGTACGATGAACGAAATTCAATCCCTTGCCCAGCGTTTGGAAGTGGCACGCATGCTGATGGACGGGGACACGTATCAGAAGATCGAAAAAGACACGGGGGCGAGCACCGCCACGATCTCCCGGGTAAAACGGTGCATTAACTACGGAAATGACGGCTATCGCATGGCACTGGATCGGGTCAAAGAAGAACAGGAAGCAAAATAATTATAAAAAGACAGGCGCATTCTGCTTTGATTAGCAGGGTGCGTTTTTTATGGAGAACTTTAGGGGTTTTATGGAGAGTTCGGAGTGTTTATGCAGAATTCACGGGGTTTTATGGAGAACTTCCGGCTTTTTATGCAGACTTTTGAGCCACTTAAAGAGAATTCATCACAATTCGACACGCGCCTCCTCCACGAAAAATCCACAAAACAACTCCCGATACTAATGAGACTCTCCATTATTTTTGATATACTTATGTGATGAATTGATTAGGCTATACGTAAACGCAGCCTGCAGGAGAACCTCTGCCGGGCGCGTACTAACGGAAAAAGAAGCTGGAGGATATGACCATGCTTGAATATCAGGACTGGAAGCATGTTTTTAAACTGGATCCGAATAAAGAAATAGACGATGAAGCCCTCGAGGCCATTTGTGAATCAGGAACGGACGCAGTGATCGTTGGCGGAACAGACGGTGTTACTGAAGACAACACGCTTGATCTTTTGATGCGCATCCGCCGCTACTCGGTGGCCTGTGCCCTTGAAGTGTCCAATCTGGATGCTGTTACACCCGGGTTTGACTACTACCTGATCCCATCTGTTCTCAATACGAAAAACGCGGACTGGATGAACGGCCGCCATCATGAGGCGATTAAAGATCTCGGCCCCATCATGAACTGGGATGAAGTACTCTCGGAAGCTTATTGTATTTTAAATGGGGATGCGAAAGTAGCAAAGCTGACAGAAGCGGTCACGTCCCTCGATGAAGACGATGTGATTGCCTATGCCCGAATGACGGAGCACCTTATTCACATGCCGATCTTTTATCTAGAATACAGCGGAACCTACGGAAATCCGGAATTTGTAAAAGCCGCGAAAAACGTTCTGAAGACTACAAAGCTCTTTTACGGCGGTGGGATTACAAACAAAGCCCAGGCAGCCGAAATGGCGGAACATGCCGATACGGTCGTTGTGGGGAACGTCATTTATACCGATTTAAAGCAGGCATTAAAAACCGTTGATGCCGTCAAAAAGTGAGTGTACAACCGACCTTAACTAGGCTAAACTGGTATTAAATAAGAACATACGTTTGGATGGTGATTGATGATGGAACGTGTAACAAACGATCTGCTGTCAGGATTGAACCCTGAACAGCAGAAAGCTGTGAAACATTCAGCCGGTCCTCTTTTAATTATGGCCGGGGCGGGAAGTGGAAAAACCCGGGTGCTTACTCACCGTATAGCCTACCTTCTTGGGGAAAAAGGAGTAGCACCGTGGTCTGTTTTGGCGATCACATTTACGAACAAAGCATCACGGGAGATGAAAGACCGTATTTCCAAAATTATTGGAGGGCCGGGGGCAGAAGATATCTGGATTTCCACATTTCACTCCATGTGTGTGCGTATGCTCAGACGCGACGTAGACCGGATCGGAATTAACCGCAATTTCACAATTCTGGACGGATCAGATCAGGTTACTGTGATGAAACGTCTCATGAAAGAGCACAATATTGATACGAAGAAGTTTGAACCAAGAAGCATCCTCGGCTCGATCAGCTCAGCTAAAAACGAACTGAAAACACCGAAGGATTACGCAAAAACAGCAAACGGCCCTTACGAAGATACCGTTGAAAAGATGTATACGGCCTATCAGAAAGAACTGAAGAAAAACTCGGCCATGGACTTTGATGATCTGATCATGCAGACAATCGAAATGTTCAAAAAGGTACCTGAAGTTCTCGAATTCTACCAGCGCAAATTTCAGTACGTGATGGTGGACGAGTATCAGGATACGAACAAAGCACAGTATATGCTTGTGAAAATGCTTGCGGACCGTCATAAAAACATCTGCGTTGTAGGTGACTCGGATCAGTCAATCTACCGCTGGCGCGGGGCCGACATTCAGAACATCCTCTCCTTCGAAAAGGATTACCCGAATGCAACCGTCATTATGCTGGAACAGAATTACCGCTCAACGAAGACGATTCTGAAGGCAGCCAACGACGTAATTCAGAACAACGCCAGCCGAAAGCCGAAGAACCTGTGGACGGAAAACGATGACGGGGACAAGCTTGCCCTTTATGAAGCTGACAACGAGCACGACGAAGCCCAGCATATCGTCGGGAAAGTAAAAGAAATGCTCGACTCGGGTAAATATACCGAGTCAGATATTGCCGTTCTTTACCGGACAAACGCACAGTCCCGTGTGATTGAGGAGATGTTCGTGAAATCAAACGTCAACTACACCATCGTTGGCGGTACGAAGTTCTATGACAGAAAAGAAATCAAAGACGTCCTTGCCTACCTCCGGGTAATGGCGAACCCTGACGACGATATCAGCCTGAGACGGATCATCAACGTGCCAAAACGAGGCATCGGTGCTTCGACTCTTGTAAAAATCGAGCAGTTTGCAGCGATGCAGGATGTTTCGATTTACCGCGCTCTTCAGGATGTTCGTGAAATCGGACTCAGCGCCCGGGCTGCCAACGCCCTCTCTGAATTTATCAGTCAGCTCACAAACTGGGTCCAGATGCAGGACTATCTGTCTGTAACGGAGCTCGTGGAAGAGCTTCTCGAGAAAACGGGTTACCGTGCCATGCTCAAAAACGACAAAAGTCTTGAAGCAGAGAGCCGGCTGGAGAACATCGACGAGTTTTTATCCGTTACGCAGGATTTTGAAAAGACAAACGAAGATAAGTCACTCGTAGCCTTTTTAACAGACCTCGCTCTCATTGCCGATATCGATAAAGTAGATGATGAAGACGAGGATAAAAATGCCGAGCAGATTATTCTCATGACCCTTCACTCTGCCAAAGGTCTTGAGTTTCCGGTCGTGTTTCTGATCGGTATGGAAGAAGGAGTCTTCCCTCACAGCCGGTCTCTTATGGAAGAAGTGGAGATGGAAGAAGAACGGCGCCTTGCCTACGTGGGGATCACCCGTGCCGAAAAAGAGCTGTATCTTTCCCGTGCTCGGATGCGGACCCTTTACGGCCGGACAAACATGAATCCACCATCCCGCTTTTTAAGCGAGATTCCGGAAGACCTTCTTGATTCCTTAAAAGAAGAAAAGCCAGCACCTGCGTGGATGAAAACATCCCGGTCAGGATCAGCAGGGACCCAGGCCCGCATGTCGGGTCAGCCAGGCCGTGCGCCGGGTGCTACGGCAAGAGCTCAGATGCGTACGTCTACCACCACAACAGGAGGCGACTCATTCTCCTGGTCGGTGGGAGATAAAGCTGCCCATAAAAAGTGGGGAACGGGCACAGTGGTAAGTATGAAAGGGGAAGGCGAGAACGTAGAGCTTGATATTGCGTTCCCTGAAGTGGGGATCAAGCGTCTTTTCGCGAAGTTTGCCCCGATAACAAAGCAGTAAGGTGGGAACCCCATGAATCGTAACGAAGCAAAAACACAACTCAATCACTTAACGGATATGTTAAACGAATATGCCTATCACTATTATGTTCTCGATACACCAAAAGTGTCAGATGCGGAGTATGACCAGCTCCTCCGTGATCTCATTGATCTGGAAGAGCAGTATCCCGAACTTAAACGGGACGACTCCCCGAGCGAGCGTGTAGGCGGAGAGATTCTCGACCGGTTTCAAAAAGTGCAGCATGATGTTCCGATGCTCAGCCTCTCAAACGCATTTAATGACGAGGATCTCCGTGACTTTGACCGCCGTGTCCAGCAAAATACCGGCCGCCCCCACCGCTACAGCTGTGAACTTAAAATTGACGGTCTTGCTGTAACGTTAAAGTATGAAAAAGGCCGTTTTATCCTAGGTGCTACCCGTGGGGACGGAACAGTGGGGGAAGACATTACGAGTAATCTGAAGACAATTCCTTCCATTCCTCTTCGCTTAAATGAAGAAGTGGACATTGAGGTCCGTGGAGAAGCGTTTATGCCGAAGCGGTCCTTTGAGCGTCTGAATGAAGCTAAAGAAGAAAAGGGAGAGCAGCTGTTTGCGAACCCGCGGAATGCGGCTGCCGGTTCTCTTCGCCAGCTGGACCCGAAAATTGCAGCGAAACGAAATCTTGATATTTTCGTCTATTCTATTGGACAGCTGAAAGGGAAAGAAGTGGATTCCCATTACGAAGCTCTTCAGTATGTAGACCGACTCGGATTTAAGACAAACCGTGAACATAAGGTGTGCGACACTATTGACGACGTCATTGCCTATTGCGAAGGCTGGCTTGATAAACGGGCTGATCTTCCTTATGAAATTGACGGCATCGTGATTAAAGTGGACGACCTTGGTGCCCAGAAGGATCTTGGATTTACAGCAAAAAGCCCCCGCTGGGCGATTGCCTATAAATTTCCGGCTGAAGAAGTGATCACCACACTGGAAGATATTGAGCTGAACGTAGGAAGAACAGGTGTTGTCACACCGACAGCCGTTTTAACTCCGGTTGCCGTTGCCGGAACAACAGTAAAGCGTGCCTCTCTTCACAACGAAGACCTAATCCGTGAAAAAGATCTGAAGCTTGGAGATAAAGTAACAATTAAGAAGGCCGGTGACATTATCCCGGAAGTAATTAACGTCCTGACAGACCAGCGTACAGGGGACGAACGGGACTTTTCCATGCCTACCCACTGTCCGGAGTGTGAGAGTGAGCTGGAACGGATTGAAGGAGAAGTTGCTCTTCGCTGTATGAACCCGAAATGTCCCGCGCAGATAAGAGAAGGGCTTATTCACTTTGTATCCAGAAATGCCATGAACATTGACGGCCTTGGCGAGAGGGTCATTGCGCAGCTGTTTGCCCACGGTTTTGTCCACGATGTAGCTGACCTTTACCGCCTGGAAAAAGAAGAGCTGTTAAAGCTGGAGCGTATGGGAGAAAAATCAGTAGAAAATCTCCTGAACGCCATTGAAGCAACAAAAGAAAACAGTTTGGAGAAATTACTGTTCGGTCTCGGGATCCGTCATGTAGGAGCGAAAGCAGCTCAGACCCTTGCCCGGCATTTTGAATCAATGGACAATCTGCAGAAAGCAACCCAGGAAGACCTTATTGCCATTAATGAAATCGGGGATAAAATGGCAGACGCCATTGTCACTTACTTTGATAAACCTGAAGTGAGCGAGCTTCTTGAGGAACTGGCTGAAGCAGGTGTTAACATGACATACAAAGGTCCGAAGCTGATTGACACCGAAGAGTCTGACTCTGTTTTTGCAGGAAAGACAATCGTTCTTACCGGTTCCATGGAGCAGTTGACCCGTAATGAAGCGAAAAAGCAGATCGAACTGCTTGGCGGGAATGTGACAGGAAGTGTGAGTAAAAATACCGACCTCCTTATTGCAGGGGAAAAAGCCGGGTCGAAATTAACGAAAGCACAGGATTTAAACATAGAAATATGGGATGAAGCGAGAATGCTGGAGGAATTAGGTAAATAATTCCTCTGTCGACACTGTGGTCCCATGTAAGGGGTGTAGAGGATGACAAAACGACTTGGGATTATCAGTCTTGCAGGTCTGCTTTTTCTGACAGGCTGTCTGCCTGCCATGGACAGAAGTGAAGAAGAAGTGATTGTCGTTGATGAGGAAGAAGAAGATGAGGTTGAATACGTCATCACACCGACGATCGAGACACCGGAGAACTTTTACCGTAACGTCCTCCGCGACGGCCAGTACCACCGTAGCCCGACAAGGGGAAATGTCAGTTATTCCATGTCGAACCGGGTTGATATTGATCAGTTTGAAGTAGGTCTTATGGAGATTGCTTCAGCAAGCTTCAGCCAGGATGATTATTACTTCCAGGAAGGGCAGATCCTTGGCAGTAACGAAGTGAAGGCATGGCTTGGCCGTGAAAGTGAAGATAATGAACTGGGGCTCAATCCTGCTCTCGGTGACGAGGAAGACCAGGTTGACCGGTTGCGGAATTCACCGTCCATTATTTCTCACCTGATGGAGCATAACTATATGTACGAAGACGGTGAAGATGGAGTGAAACTCGGCGGCATTGTGATTGGAATCGGGCTCAGGACCATTTATTATTTCCGGGACGATGACTACACAGGCTACGAAGTTCCGTTGGACGATGATGTTGTAGAGGCCTACGGAAAAGAAGCGGCTGAGAAAATTTTGAGCCGCATGAGGGGAAAAGAAGGATTGGAAGATGTCCCGATTACGATTGCCCTGTACCAGGAGGAAAAGCGAAATTCCATCGTTCCGGGTTCCTATATTGCCATGGCTGAATCAAATGGAGACCAGCTGGGAAACTGGGAACAAATCAATGATCAGTATTATTTCTTCCCGTCAAACCAGGCAACAGAGAACAACCGTGATCATGCGGACTCCTTTAATCAATTTAAACAGGATGTTGATGACTTCTTTGGCCGTTCAATAGGTATTGTTGGAAAAGCCAGATATAAAAGCGGCAGCATTGAGGAATTAAAGATCGATGTAAACCTTCAGTCTCACGGAAAGGCAGAAATCATTGCCCTTACCCAGTATGTGAGCGGGCGGATTGAGCAGCACTTTAACATCGATGCGCCGGTGACGGTAAACCTGGAGTCGGTTAACGGAACTGAAGCTCTCGTGGTAAAGTATCCGGGACAGGATGAACCCTTTGTTCATGTCTATTAAAAAACGCATAAAAAACCGCAGTTCATATGACCTGCGGTTTTTTTCTGTGAGTTCTTGTGATGAGGGTATTCGTTTTTGCAGGGCTTAAAGACCTAAGAGGGATTGATAAAAGTTACTAATATGAGAAGATGCCATTCCTTTTTACCTAAAAAAGGTGTCAGACAAGTGTGAGGATGTGTCGATTATGTGAAAAAATGATATTTATTTTAATTTTTTTTTATGAATATATATGTCTATATAAAACTGAAAGCGGTTAAATACGAGGTTTTGGTGAATATTTATTCATTAAAACGTGCATAAAATAATATTTAGAATGTTCAAAATTAAATATTGTGTTATAGTTCTGCTTGTGCCTTGATTTTCGGAAGGAGCGGGTGCCACTTTTAAGGGCAATCACTGCATAAAGGTGAATATTGCCGTTCTGGCGAATAAGTAGGGTATATTTTGAGTAAGGTCAGTCAAAATAGCGAATGCTAACGAATACTTAAAATTGCACAAAAATAGGGGAGGGGACATTGTGGAAGATTACGCACTGACAGCAGCAACCTGGTTCTGGCTATTCGTGCCAATGCCAATTCTCGTCATTCTATCAATTATTACATTTTTCACTGAAAGGAGAAAATAACGAATGGATACGTCTACTTTAATTACGTTTATTATTTACTTAATCGGTATGCTCGCAATCGGACTTGTAGCATACAAAATGACAAGCAATTTATCTGATTATGTTTTAGGAGGACGCCGCCTGGGCGGAAGTGTCGCAGCATTAAGTGCCGGAGCGTCTGATATGAGCAGCTGGCTCTTACTCGGTTTGCCTGGTGCCATGTATGTTGCCGGGATGACAGAAATCTGGATCGGAGTCGGTCTTGCCATCGGAGCTTACTTAAACTGGCAGTTTGTTGCCGCACGTCTTCGTATGTATACAGAAATTGCAGGAGATTCCATTACACTTCCTGATTTCTTTGAAAACCGGTTCAAGGACGACAGTAAAGTCCTTCGTATTGTATCAGCCATTGTTATTTTAGTTTTCTTTGCTTTCTATACGTCCTCCGGTCTTGTCGGTGGGGCATTGCTGTTTGAATCATCTTTTGGTTTTAGTTATACACAAGCGCTTTGGATTGGTGCTATCGTTATTATTTCATATACTTTCCTGGGAGGATTTCTGGCAGTAAGCTGGACAGACTTTGCACAGGGTATCCTGATGTTCCTTGCTTTAATTATCGTACCGATTGTTGCCATCAGCCAGATGGGCGGCTGGAATGAGACCGTAAATGCTGTTGGTGCGATCGATCCGGAACGACTTGATGTATTCTCCGGAATCGGCTTTGTGGGAATCATTTCCCTGCTGGCATGGGGTCTTGGTTACTTTGGTCAGCCGCACATCGTTGCCCGCTTTATGGCTGTTAAATCCAAAGACGAGATTCCTAAAGCCCGTCTTGTCGGTATGACTTGGATGGTATTTGCCCTCTTCGGCGCCATCTTCACTGGTTTTGTAGGTATCGCATTTTTCGCAGATGCACCACTTGAAAACTCAGAGACAGTCTTTATTCAATTTACACAAGTACTCTTTAACCCATGGGTAGCTGGTTTCTTACTTGCAGCGATCCTGGCGGCGATTATGAGTACAATTGACTCCCAGCTTCTTGTTTCTTCAAGTGCGTTGACGGAAGACTTCTATAAAGCTCTTTTCCGTAAGAATGCTTCACAGAAGGAGCTTGTATGGGTTGGACGTTTCGGCGTTCTGCTTATCGCGTTGTTTGCGATCTTCCTTGCCTACAATCCTGAAGCAACGGTTCTTGAGCTTGTGGGTTACGCTTGGGCTGGATTCGGTGCCGCATTTGGTCCGGTCGTTATCCTGGCTCTTTTCTGGAAGCGGATGACGAAAACAGGTGCTCTTGCAGGTATGATTGTCGGTGGTGCGACAGTTATCCTTTGGGATCTCTTTGTGCCAAGTGACCTGTATGAAATCATTCCTGGATTCATCTTTGCATGGATCGCGGTCGTAGTATTCAGCTTAATCGGCCCTGAGCCAAGTAAAGAAATCCAAGATGAGTTTGACGAATATCAGAAGAGCCTCTAAGGCTTCTAACAGAACCTCTCCCAATGAATATTGGGGGAGGTTTTTTTACAATGTCTACCTTAAAAGAGAATTCGAGAACATGAGGATAAAGATACTATTGCTAAAAACAGGTGTCTGTTTTCATGTGTCATGTTGGGAATAATTTAGCATGGGTGTCTGTTGTCTCACTTCCTGTAAACAGAAGATGAAGCCAGCGTATCTTTCGATTTCAGCTATGTATTCTGAAGACTTTTAAGTTACAATCCTTAACAAATGAAGTTCCTCATGGTATATATCATCGCCGATCATAACCCATAAATACTTCTTCTATATTAACCTTATTTTATTCAATAAGAGTTGATGCAACCGGAATGTATGAAGAATCCTTTGGTAATGGGGCCGGGAGAGACCCCTGCAAACGAAGTGAGAACCGCCCGCGGAAAGGGAGCCCAATGAGCGGAAATAAAGTTTTACCAGAGGAAAGAAGAAAAGATAGTAGTAACAAATATGCGCAACAGCGGGTAAGGATTACAACTTAAGATAGAGATGTGACATTCATAAACTTCATAACCTTTCACTTACGCAGAAGGTGTCCCTTACTGGCATACACCGGTTTGTTGATTGTGAGGGTGATCTTTGATAAGATCAGTTTATTATTGAGAAACGGAAAGGCGCCTGTGACAGCGCCTTTATTTCATGGATGGAGGGTAAAAAATGGAGCGGATTACAAAAGCTCAGATTAAGCACGTGGCACACCTTGCCCGTCTTGAGTTCACCGATCACGAAGTAGAGATGTTCTCCGAGCAGCTCGATTCGATTATCAACTATGCAGAACAACTGAACGAACTGGACACGACAAACGTGAAACCAACGTCACACGTGTTTGATGTGAAGAACGTTCTCAGAGAAGATGAAGTCAAACCGTCACTCAGTCAGGAAGACGCATTAAAGAATGCACCTGACCAAAAAGACGGTCAAGTCAAAATACCTTCCGTGTTCGAGAAGTAGGGGTGAAAACATGTCGATATTAGATCAGCGTTTTGCTCAGATCCAGGAGCAGTTACATAAAAAAGAAATATCCGTCACAGATCTTGTTGATGCTTCATACAAACGGATAAAAGACGTAGACGAAAACATCGGTTCCTTTCTGCACCTAAACGAAGAAGGAGCAAGAAAACGGGCAGGGGAACTGGACGAGCTTCTCGGTACAGATCAAGCAGCGGGGGCTTTATTTGGCCTGCCGGCAGGAATCAAGGATAACATCAGCACTAAAGGGATTCGCACCACATGTGCGAGTAAAATTCTTGATAATTTCAAGCCTCTTTATAACGCAACCGTTATGGAAAAGCTTGAACAGGAGAGCATCATCAATATCGGTAAAGTCAACATGGACGAGTTTGCCATGGGCTCATCAAATGAAAACTCAGGCTATAAAATCGTTAAAAACCCATGGGACACAGAGAGAGTACCAGGTGGCTCCAGCGGTGGCTCGGCTGCAACGGTTGCTGCAGGCGAAGTCTTGTTCTCTTTAGGCTCAGACACAGGCGGATCCATCCGGGAACCGGCTGCATTCTGCGGCGTCGTGGGACTGAAGCCGACGTACGGCCGCGTATCCCGTTTCGGTCTGGTGGCATTTGCATCTTCACTTGACCAGATCGGACCGATTACCCGCTCTGTAGAAGATAACGCTCATGTGCTGCAGGCGATTGCAGGGCACGACCGGATGGACTCTACGAGTGCAGGGGTAGATGTGCCGAACTACAGCGATGCCCTTACAGGAGATATAAAAGGGCTTAAGATCGCTGTGCCGAAGGAGTACATTACAGAAGGGGTTGACCCTGAGGTCCGTAACAGAATCCGTGAAGCATTAGCGGCATTGGAGAAGCAGGGTGCGACAGTTGAAGAGGTTTCTCTTCCTCACACGAAGTATGCCGTGGCTACTTATTATCTGCTGGCCTCGTCCGAAGCCTCAGCCAACCTTTCCCGTTTTGACGGTATCCGCTACGGCGAGCGCGTGCAGGATGACAGCCTGATCGAAACGTATATGAAAACTAGAAGTAAATATTTCGGTAATGAAGTGAAGCGCCGGATTATGCTCGGGACGTTTGCGTTGAGCTCCGGGTATTACGATGCTCTTTATAAAAAAGCACAAAAGGTCCGTACACTCATTAAACAGGATTTCGATGAAGTGTTCTTAAAGTATGACGTGGTTATCGGACCGACTACACCGACACCGGCATTTAAGATCGGGGATAAAATTGAAGATCCTCTGACGATGTACATGAACGATATTTTAACGATTCCCGTAAACCTGGCAGGTGTACCAGCGATCAGTGTTCCGTGCGGACTTGCTGAAGGTCTTCCAGTAGGACTGCAGATTATCGGAAATCATTTCGACGAAGCAATGGTCTACCGTGTGGCCCATGCATTTGAACAATCAACAGAACATCATAAATTAAAGCCGGAACTATAAGGAGGGACAGCGAATGTCATTTGAAACGGTCATTGGACTTGAAGTCCACGTAGAGCTAAAAACAAAATCAAAGATTTTCTGCGGCTGCTCCACAGAGTTCGGCGCTCCGCCAAATACACATACCTGTCCGATTTGCCTTGGGCATCCAGGTGTGTTGCCGGTTTTAAATAAGCAGGCTGTAGACTATGCCATGCGGGCGGCGTTCGCACTGAACTGCGACGTGGCAAAAGAAACGAAATTTGACCGGAAAAACTATTTCTATCCTGACAGTCCGAAAGCGTATCAGATTTCCCAGTTTGATCAGCCCATCGGTGAAAACGGCTGGATCGATATTGAAGTGAACGGGGAGAAGAAGCGCATCGGGATCACCCGTATTCATATGGAAGAGGATGCGGGCAAGCTCACCCACGCGGATGGTGAGCACCATTCATTAGTCGATTTCAACCGGGTGGGCACGCCCCTCGTTGAAATCGTCTCCGAGCCTGATATCAGCTCACCGGAAGAGGCCTACGCCTACCTTGAAAAATTAAAGGCCATCATGCAGTACACGGAGGTATCCGACTGCAAAATGGAAGAAGGCTCTCTCCGCTGTGATGCAAACATCTCAATCCGTCCCGCCGGACAAAAAGAGTTCGGAACAAAAACAGAGCTGAAAAACTTAAACTCATTCATGAACGTCCAAAAAGGAATTTCCTACGAAGAAGTCCGTCAGGAGAAAGAACTGCTCTCCGGAGGTAAAATCCTTCAGGAGACACGCCGCTGGGATGCAGACAACAAGAAGACTATTCTTATGCGGATTAAGGAAGGATCTGACGACTACCGTTACTTCCCTGAACCGGATCTTGTGGAACTTTACATCGAAGACGAATGGAAAGAACGGGTCCGCTCGGAAATCCCTGAGCTTCCCGACGAGCGTCAGAAGCGTTACGTGAAGGACCTGGAGCTCCCTGAATACGATGCTCAGGTTCTTACCCAGCAAAAAGCCATGAGTGACTTCTTTGAAAAAGGCCTTACTCACGGAGCACCTGCAAAGCTTTTATCCAACTGGATGATGGGTGAAGTGAGTGCCTATTTAAATGCCAACGGAAAAGAAATCACAGATGTGCCAATGACCTCAGAAGGACTGGCTGGCATGATCGCTCTGATCGAAGATGGAACGATTTCCAGCAAAATTGCGAAAAAAGTGTTCAAAGAACTCATTGAAAAAGGCGGAGATCCGAAGAAGATCGTAAAGGAAAAAGGTCTCGTACAGATAACGGATGAAGGTGAAATCCGTACGATGGTCAACGATGTTCTGGACAACAACGATCAGTCCATCGAAGACTACAAAAATGGAAAAGAAAAAGCCATCGGCTTCCTCGTAGGCCAGGTGATGAAAGCTTCCCGTGGAAAAGCAAACCCTCAGATGGTCAATACCCTTCTTGTAGATGAAATTAAAAAGCGTTAGAAAGTAAAAATCCCGTTGCAAAGTTTACGCAGCGGGATTTTCAGGTTATGGGAAGGCGGGATGATAAAAAGTCCCAATTTAATTAAAATACCGTGAAACGTAATCCTTTTATTTTTAAACAGCAAAGAAAAAGCCACATCATCAGGTTAAGTAAGGAATCTTATGTTAAAGCAACGTTTAAGGGAGAATACGCCATCCTGGGGGCTTTTACCCCCGATCCTCCTGTTTGCCATTAACTTCCCACTTTGTTAGGATACATTATTGTGTGGTCCCGCAAGTATAATTCTGCTTGTCCGCACATACTTTACTTGTATTAAAAAAGGGAGGAAAACCTTATGAAAAAAGAAGCACTTCAGTTTTTCACAATGGCAAGTGTTACGATCACGTTTTTTACAGGGTTAATCTCCCTTGTAATCGTCGGCATTTGGGGCATCGGCTCCAATCTCGTACAAATAGAATCAGGATACAGCGTAATGTTGTTTGCCCTCGCTACATTCGGGTGGCTTATTCCTCTGCAGCTGCTGTCGCTGATCCGGATGCTCCCGGTGCAGCGTAGGCCGCTCCGTATCGTCTTCCCATACGTGGAGAGTCTGTTTCAAATCGGGGTGTTTGTTCTTTACCTCATCGGATTGAACACAGCCATAACAAGCGTGAATTTTACGAACATCGGAATGGTGACGTTCGCAGCAGCTATGGTTATTATGGCGAAGGTTGTATTTGCAAAAATGAACGAGTACGCACGTAAACTGAGAAAAAAGAACCTGGAAGAGTCACTGTCAAGAGATTAAAAAAACGAGGCCGACAGAACGGTCTCGTTTTCTAAGTTGTCCAGAATTTATTAAGTTCTTAACACGGGATAAACTTTTTCGTTAGACTTTTCCACGTCCGGCTCCAGCGCCTGCGAGCTCAAGGTCTTTTTATTCCATCAGAAGAAGCCGAAAAGCGGCATCAATCTGATGGCATCCCTCAAATGCTTGTTCTAAAGCATAAGAGCAACTAAGACTTTCGCCATCATGGCGAAAAGCCAAGTTTTCTTTCTACATTTCTTTAATCATACATAAAAACGTCGCGGGCTTTTCTTTCACCTGACTGTAAAACACCTTTTCATCTGTAAATCCGAGACTCCTGTACAACCGGATCGCCCTCTTGTTGAAGGTTGCCACAACCAGACGGAACCGTTTCGTACCATAGGTGTCACTGAGAAACGTGAGAACCTGTGAGAAAAACGTTTTGCCCAGACCGTTCCCGGTCAAAGCAGGCTTCATGCCAATTCCAACATCGAGATAGCGGGCATCGCGGTAAATTCCTTCTTTATAACCGCCGGGCACGCGAGCCTCCTCACCGACACAGCAAAAACCGATCACCTTTCCCCCGTGGTCCAAGCAAGCGTAGTAGTCTTCCTTGATCAGCTCGTTTATACAGTCGGTTGTCGGATCAAGATTATATAATCCGTAAGGCTCAGGGTATTTCCAGAATACAATCTCTTCTGCATGTTTACGCCTAAGCCTTACAAATGTAAATGCCTCTTTTTTCATCGTTTTCACCTCAATAAAAACTCCCGAGTCTATATGTATTCGTGATTGCATCTAAATCTCCTTTTATAGAAATGTTGAAAGGAAAGCTGGACAGACTAAAGGGAAACGGTTATCAGGAGGAAAAACAATGAAAATATTTCTGGTGATGACGATTTTACTTGCCCATTTCCACATCAATCCCCTCATGGTTTCAGCTCTTGAGAAAGAAGGAGAAGGGCTGCCTGCACAAAGGGAGCAACAGGAAGAACCTGCTTATGCAAAGTGGGGGAAGCTGGCTGTGGAAAAAGTGAAGGAGCGCTATCCTGAAGCGAAAGTGGTGGATTACCTTCATATGGGGCGGGAAGAGCTTGGAGAAGGGAAAGCCTCTGAAAAGTTTAAGCTTTGGCTGCGGGGAGAGGAACGGGAATTTGGTGTTTTCGTTACCATTACATTTGAGGAAGATTCGGATGAAGTAATTGTGATCGAATACGAAGAAACAGACAGATAAAGAGGACCGGAACCTGTTAAAGGCGAATGAAATAATAGAGAAAAAAAGAAGAGGCAATGTCTTCTTCTTTTTTTCGTGTAAAACAGACATTTAAACAAACGTTTATTTGAAAGTCGAAAAGACGGGGAAAAGGGGAAATGAACATGTTTTTTTCAGGTATAAAGCAGATAAAATCAAAAGAAGAATTAACCGGATACATTGGGGATCCGAGCCCGCTTGTAAAGGCGAAACCCATTGATCACCTGGACAGTCACTGCCGGACGTTTCTGGCTCATTCCCCTTTTGCTGTCCTTTCAACTTCCGATGAAAACGGGAGGTGTGATGCGTCACCAAGAGGAGATCATCCCGGTTTTGTCTACATTCTGGACGAGCACCACCTCATCATCCCGGAGCGCCCTGGAAATAAGCGAATGGACACTCTCAAAAACCTTCTTGAAAATAACCGTATTGGTCTGTTGTTTTTAATCCCCGGGTTCGGTGAAACGTTAAGAATCAACGGAAAAGGTGTTGTTATAAAAGATGAAGAGATTCTCGCTCCGCTGTCAGTCAGAGGAAAGGCACCATCATTGGGGATTGGCGTGGAAGTAGAAGAATGTTTTATTCATTGTGCCAAAGCGATGAAGCGTTCCGGCATCTGGGATCAGGAGCGTTGGCCGGATACAGGTGCAATGCCAACTGCTGCGAGAATGCTTTCGGACCACGCGGCTTTAAAAGGCCAGGACGAGAACGCGCTCACAAAAAGGCTGGAAAAAGGGTACAGGGAGAAATTATATTAGGGTGGAGACCGTGTAGAAGATAAAAAAAGACCCGGAGGCAGCCTCCGGGTTAACTTATTTTGAAAACACGGTTTGTCCGTTTACAACAGTCTCAACGACTTCTGCATAAGCATCAAAAGGATGCTTTGTCCATATAACGAGGTCGGCGTCCTTTCCTTCCTCAAGAGAACCTACACGATCCTCTACACCGAGGTGACGTGCGGCCTGACTCGTAATGGCACGGAACGCCGTTTCCTCGCTCAGCCCGGCTTTCACTGCAGCGGTTACCTGAGTGAGGAGGTATTCTATACCAATGACCGGATGGTCGGTTGTAATCGAAATAGGTACATCGTATTTTTCCAGCTCAACGAGGGTGTGATACCCTTTGTCTGCAAGTTCAACTTTCGAACGGGTGCTCATGGTAGGCCCTACAGATACCTGGTAACCTGATTCGGCCACTTCTTTTGCGATCAGATGGCCCTCTGTGCAGTGCTCAATCGTTAAATCGAGATCAAACTCCTTTGCGATCCGGATGGCAGTGAGAATATCGTCTGCTCTGTGTGCATGGGTTCGGAGAGGAATCTTTTTCTCAAGTACGGGAATCAGCTGTTCCATTCCAAGGTCCCGGTCTTTTAATTCTCCGTTATCTTTTTTCCTTTTATAATCCTCGGCTTTTATGAGTGTTTCCCGAAATAATCCGGCAACTCCCATTCTTGTGACGACCTTCTGCCCATGAATCCGCTTCGGGTTTTCACCGAAAGCTCCTTTCATTCCGGAAGGGTTGCGGATTAGCATATCGTCAATCACATGTCCTGCTGTTTTTAAAACAACCATCTCTCCACCGATAACATTGGCGCTTCCAGGCATTACCTGAACGGTTGTTACGCCGCATTCTCTGGCATCCTGGAATCCCCGCTCACGAGGGTTAATCCCGTCCAGCGCCCGGATGTGGGGCGTCACAGCACTTGACGTTTCGTTAAAGTCCCGTCCTTCAGCTCCGACGCCAGCTTCATGAACACCTAAATGCGTATGTACATCAATAATTCCGGGAGTAACAAACTTTCCTTCACAATCAATGGTTTCAGCATCTCCAGGAACGGTAATATGCTCCCCAACAGCAATAATTTTTTCACTGTCAATGAGGACCGTTCCATTTTTAATCGTGTTTCCGAGCCCGTCTAAAAGAGTGGCGTTTGTGTAAGCTTTCATATTCAGCATCCTTTCGAGTTCATTCATCATGAACTAATTCGATACTCTAAATATAATTCCTGCGTTTTTTCGCAATTGTAACATAATTGTGAAGTTGTTCTTTATTAAGAACTTATATACTTAAGGTAAACAAACCCTTGAGGTGAAACGGTGATGAAAAAGCTTTTGTTAAGTACAGCTCTGCTTAATATGACCGATGCTTTGCTTACGGTAGCAGGGATAAGGATGGGAGAGATTGAAGAAGCGAATCCGGTCATGGCATGGGCCTATGCCATCGATCCGTTGTTCTTTTTAACAGTCAAATTCGTGCTTACAGCAACAGCAATCATCCTTATTCCTGTGTTGCATTACCCACTGAGAAAGTCCATCGCGGGTATGGTGATCGTTGCTTTTACCGGGTATGTGTTCGTTCACGGCATTCATTTAGCATGGATTGGGTTATGGTTCGGGGTGTGGTGACTGGTGAAGGTTTCTATTGAGAACTTTTGGTGGTTTATGCAGGCTTGGGGGAAGCTTTATGAAAAACTTCAGTAGAATAATAAAGAATTCGACACCATACGGCAGACTCTTCTAAAACCCTGCAGAGGCGGAAGATGTTGTTTTATATACGTTCAAATGTGCCCATGCTATTCATAGAATAAGGATACGAGTAACCAGAGTGGCTTTGTCACAAGTGCACTGGACAGGGGGCATTTGTTCTCATTCCATGACAAGCGTGCTATACTTGGTTGAACAGGACAGGATCGTGATGGGAGCGTACCGAACATGAAAAAAGCCAGACTGATCTATAACCCTTCTTCAGGGCGTGAAAACTTCAAACGCAACATTCCATATATATTAGAGAGGCTCGAAAAGAGCGGGTATGAAGCATCGACACATGCGACTACCGGGAAAGATTGTGCAAAGCGGGCAGCGGGACTTGCAGCAGACCGGAATTTTGACCTCGTAATTGCTGCCGGCGGAGACGGAACAATTAATGAAGTGATTAACGGTATGGCGGAAAAAGAGGACCGTCCAAAACTGGGTCTGATCCCTGCAGGCACAACAAATGATTTTGCCAGAGCCCTTCAGATTCCAAAAGAAATTGAAGGATCCTGCGACGTCATTTGTGACGGTCTTGAAAAGTCTATCGATATCGGAAAAATTGAAAGTCAGTACTTTATCAATATTGCCGGAGGCGGAACGCTGACCGAGCTCACATATGAAGTGCCGAGCAGGCTGAAAACGATGATGGGCCAGCTGGCGTATTACGTGAAAGGTTTTGAAAAACTGCCTCGGATTCGTCCGAACCACGTCACGATCGAATATGACGGTAAGTGGTTTGAGGGTGAGATCATGCTGTTTTTAGTGACGAACACTAATTCAGTAGGTGGTTTTGAGAAGCTTGCTCCAAAAGCATTCATCAATGACGGACTGTTTGATATGCTGATCCTGAAAAAGACAAACCTTGCGGATGTAGTGAGACTCACAGGTGCTGCTCTACGCGGTGAGCACATCAATGACGAGCGGGTCATATATGTTCAGGCAAACAGAATTAAGATTCACTCGCAAAATGAAATGCAGTTGAACCTTGACGGGGAATACGGAGGGAAACTTCCGGGGGAATTTGTAAATCTCCATAATCACTTTACGATGATGGTACCGAACAAACCATTGTCAAACTTTCAGGAACTTTATTAAAAAAGGTGATTCAAAAGGTCTGGATTAAACCTGTTGAATCACCCTTCAAAAGCAATGGCACCTGTCTGTTTCCCCCAATCTTAGGTGGAAGGCAGACAGAGCCATTGTTTTTTATTTTGATTACGGCGCTTAATAGTCATACAGCCCCTTCACTGGAAGAATTGAGTCCTTCAATCCTGTTGTAGCTGGCAAGATATCTGAGGGTTTTTACAGTTAATTCTCCCTGCCAATCTTTCCTCGCCTGAGACTCCCATACATCTCCGTATTGTTTCCACTCCCACGAAGGGGACCAGGCTCCGTTCTTATCCTGTGTGGCAATTTCGTAGTCAAGGTTTTTTATAACCGATTCCTCAAACATGGGAAAAAAAGGAGACTCCGGGTTTGGAGCGAACCAGAGAGGCTTGGCGCAGTATGCACCCCATTTCGAAGGATCGGTAGTGACGACTTTTCTGATATGGGGTTTTATCATGTCAATCAGCTGATTTTTCCCGGGTGAAGGCATCATTTGAGAAAGACGCATATAGGCGAGTGATTCGTGCATGTCAAGCTTCTCAGCATCTTCAAGGTAGGTAAAAACCTGTTCATGCCAAATAGGGAAGAGGTCTTGTTCAAGAATTTGCGGATAGCTGTGAAAATATCCGAGTATTTCAGCACCGGGATTTATTTCAAATGTAGTTGCAGGTTCCGTAAAATGCCACCACTCTGCATGAGGTTCATTATTCATTGCTTTAAGCTTCAGGGGCCAGAATCCGCTTTCTGCGTATACGGATGAAAGGTAGTTCATGGCTTTTTGAATAAATGGATGGCTTCCTTTCGCATTCACTGCCTTTGCATACTGAAGTGCGACCGAAGTGGCAATGGGGCTGGAGGCTTTCATCCTGATATCGGGCTCGATACCGTGTCCCACGCCACCGTCTTCATTCTGATAAGGGACCAGTGCTTCCATCACATCCTCAGAGGAGCCGTTTGTAAAATAGTACTCAAACAAACGCTGATCCACGAGGCGGGCATGGGTATGGACAAAGTCTGCAGCAAGACGGAATCGTTGAAGTGATAAAGTTTTCATTATACTAGCTCCCTTTACTGAATGTCCTATCGTATCGTTGTAAATATATACTTTACCTAAACTCATACCCTGATACGATGGAAGTTAGTCATCTGTTTTGTTATTGTTTTACAAATTAAAAGAGCCCGATATGAAAACCGGACTCCTCTTTGTGGTTATTTTCTTTTTAACGATTGAGGCCGCATATACGTGCCGACACGCCAGAACCATTCCACCGGCCCGTAGGCAAACCAGCTTAGCCACCAGCGGCTTGCGAGGATTTGAAGGACGAAAACAACAATCACAATGAAAGTGCCTATGATTAACCCGAGTTCAGCAAATAACCCAAACCCATAATTAAAATACAGAAGCGTCATGATGACTGACTGGCTCAGGTAGTTGCTGAGCGCCATTCTTCCAACGTAGCCAAAGGCGGTAAACAATCTTGCAAACACGCCGGCCTGGTGAAGAAGGAGAAAGGCGGCAATGTATCCTAGTGTTAAAAACGGACCGCCGAAAATCATACTTAAATACTCGAGCTGATTGTTACCTGTAAAGACGTAAGCTCCCTTTAATGTTAGGCCAAGTGGAAAGAAAATCGAAGCGATTCTGATAAGAGTCCGCCTGTGCTCGGCCGGCCTGTGAATCCATCCTTTTTTGGCCAGGTAAGCGCCAGTAAGGAAGAGTGCGATAATCTGAAGCCCCATAAAAATGGACATGAAGACCGCAACAGCATACCCACCTTCCATATCCTGAAACGGGTCGGCTGTGACCCTGTATATGAGGGCGTCCGTATACGTCCCTTCAGAGAGCGCGGAGATTTCCTGTTCCTGAATGGTTGTGAAGTCCATGTCTCCTATAGAACCGTCGTCTGGAATAAGCCCCGGCAGGCCGATGAGTAAAAAGGTACCGACCGCCCAACCGAGTATCGTTGCCGGCTTACATTTAATAAATAAAAGAAGAAACAGACCGCTGAGTCCGTATGTAAGTAAAATGTCTCCATCCCAGATGAGATACGTGTGGAGAAGACCGAGAAAAGCAAGAATCACCATACGACGGAAAAACAGCCCGCCAAACGAACGGCCCTTTTCCTGAGTCCGCTGCCAGATCATGACCGCACCAAATCCAAACAGCATGGAGAAGAGCGGATAAAAGCTCCCTTCAAAGAAAAGAGAAAGGAAAGCGGCTACGCTGCTGTCAGCTGTCCTGAAAGTCTCGGCAAAACGCTCAAAGCTGAACATGCCATACTGAAAATACATACTGTTAACGAGTAAAATCCCGAATAAAGCAAAGCCCCTCAGACTGTCAACATGAGAAAGCCGCTCTCCCGGCTCCAGAGGCGTAAACCTCTCCTGTCGTTCATTCATCCCAAAACCCCCAGTTTCATATCAATAAACCTGCACATGATCTATACGCCCGTAAAGTCAATAAGTTTCACCAAAAGTTCAGGGGTCTGTCCCCGTACAATTTTAAGTAAGCTTCATTCCACGAAACCATAGCGCTCCACTTTCGAAGCATGATCTTTTTGTCGCTACCGCCCGTCCGGCACCCTGTGAGGCGGACCTATACAAACCGGCTCGTGACCTGTAAACCTTTAACAAACAAAAAAGACGCGACCACCACGGTGGTCACGCCTCTAAATGCTTTGTTATTTTGCCTGGCGCTGTTCTTCCTCGCCATCCCAGCATTCTGTACTTGTCAGACCTTCAATACGATCTGCCCTAAATACCGGCTCACTTTGGGTTTTACGTTGCTCCTGGTAATCTTTAAGCACTTTAAGAGCCAGTTTACCAAGAATAGCAATCACGGCTAAGTTCATGACGGCCATGAGGCCCATGAACAAGTCAGCCATGTTCCATACTAGGCTGAGCTCGGCAAGAGCACCAAGGAAAACCATACCCATTACAGCAAAACGGTAGAAGTTGATCAGGAATTTGTTTTTCTTCACAAACTCCATGTTTGTTTCACCGTAATAGTAGTTACCTACAATGGAGCTGAACGCAAACAGCAGGATCGCAATGGCAAGGAACGAGACAGCCCATCCACCGATATGTTCACTTAGAGCCATCTGGGTAATCGCGATACCTTCTTCTTCACCGAGTGTGTACACGTCAGTCAGAAGGATGACAAAAGCTGTTGCTGTACAGATAACGAGTGTATCAACGAATACACCGAGTGACTGCACAAGACCTTGTTTGGCAGGGTGCTTAACGTCAGCTGTGGCAGCAGCGTTTGGCACACTACCCATACCGGCTTCGTTGGAGAATAAGCCTCGGCGTATACCTTGCATGAGTGCGGCACCGAGTCCCCCGCCGACAACTTCTTCAAGACCAAATGCGTTGGCAATGATTAAGCTGATTACAGCCGGCAGTTCTGTAATATTTACAATGGAAATACCAAGCGCAAATACAAGGTAAATGACCGCCATCACCGGTACAATAACCTGAGTTACTTTAGCAATACGCTGAACACCGCCAAAGAAAATCAGACCGGCTAGTAGCGCAAGTACGGCACCGACAACAGCGCGGTTAACGCCATAGGCATTTTCAAATGCATGAGAAATGGTGTTGGCTTGTACCATGTTAAAAATGAAACCGAAACATAATGTAATTAAAATAGCAAAAGATATTCCGAGCCAGCGGGCTTTAAGAGCTTTTTCCATATAGTAGGCAGGTCCGCCACGGAAATTCTCTCCGTCTTTCACCTTATAAACCTGAGCTAATGTACTTTCAATAAAGGCAGTTGCAGCACCGAGGAGGGCGATTAGCCACATCCAGAATACGGCTCCGGGACCACCAAGCGACACTGCAAGGGCTACCCCGGCCAGGTTCCCTGTACCGACCCGGGAGGCCGTACTGATACAGAATGCCTGAAAGGACGAAACACCGCGTTTTCCTTCTTTTGAGATCGTGCTTTTCTCTGTAATAACCTTGAACATTTCGCCAAACAGACGGAACTGAACAAAGTTTGATCGTATAGTAAAATAAATACCCAATCCAATGAGTAAAGCAATCAGAACATAAGTCCAAAGGATATCATTGGCACCGTCGACGATCCATTCTATTGCACCGACAAAGGAATTACCTTCTCCATTCATTGATATTGTCTCCTTTTCTATTGTTTTATTGTATTTTGTTATATGACACTAATAACCTGTACTATTATATCAAAATAACTTTCTCTGTAAATGTTTATCTCATAAATGTACTTGAAAATTAAGGAAGGTAACGTTTCGGGGAAAACAGATGCGAAGGCGCAATAGTGACCCATGTTACCATTATTCAGCTTTTAAGTAAAAAAAGGCCTTAATTAAAAGGCCTGTTCGGCGGGCGGCAGCAGTTTCTGACTGCTATTTACGTGTACTTCTTCATGGGCAGCTTTAACAGCATCAGCTGTAATGGCATCCATTTCTTCTGCAACGTGAGTTTTTACGGAATCATAGACGCTTTCCAAACGACTGGCTTCCAGTTTGATTTCCTCAAACGTCCGTTCAAGACATTTTCTCTGTTCGTAGTAACGGATTTTCAATTCGTGACGGGCAGCTGAGCCGGACTTTGGTGCCATCAGTAAAGCCGTTATTCCAGCGGCAGCACTGCCTAATACAAATCCGATTCCCATGCCTTTACCCATTTTCAGATCACTCCCGGTTCTGTTCTATACGTTCATATGTTCGCGCTGAAGCTCATCAGCTACTTCAACCTCTACATCCATACGGTGCTGTTCATTTACTTTTTCCGCTGCTGCTTTTTTCTCTTTACGTTTTTTCACAAGGTAGTAAACAAAGGAAGCGGTGCGCATCCAGCCGCGTATATCTTTCTCGTCAATCTTGGTTGCTCCTTTATCCACATCACTTTGTGTGCGCTTGGAGAGTTTCACAAGAGACGAAGTGACGCGATGAGCGGACTCCCCTACGTCATTGACGATGTAGAAGATCGGGTCAAGCTGTGTGAGCTTGTGATTTACATCTGCAATTGTTTCGTTTGTGTTATAAAGAGTGAGCTTCGTTTCGCTCGTTATTTCACCAATCTGTCCCTCGAGATTCTCAACGGTTTTTGCCGTGTGGGTCAGTACTTCTGTAAGTTTTGATAACACCTTTGCGAGATAAACCACGAGTCCTGCAAATGCCAATGCGATAATAAAAATTCCAATGCCTAAAAAGTCCAAATCAATCACCCCTGCAATTTGTTAGTCTGTTGTACGGTACGTATCAATCATATCAAGAAGTCCGGCAATATACTCCCCGACAATCGGCAAAGAAACAATCTGAGTGAGAATGAGTACGAGGAGGCCGATAAAGATTGCGGTTCCCACCGTCAAGCCGACTCCACGCGCCATACCTGCAAGCAGATTTGTTTTAATCACTTCCCGTTTATTCGTGAAATGATAGGCAATATCCTTTAAATGCCCCTTTGTGGTCATTTCCTCAATTTTATCAAGAAGCTTCTCAAGGCGCTCCTGTTCTTCTTTTGATTCTGCTTCCTTGCGGTGTTTAGCGGGTACTTTACGGCTTTCCTGTTCTCTTGTAAGGGGCATAACAGTCTCCTCCTGAACAAAATGGTTCTTGTTTTCACTTACCCATCCTCGTGTACTTGTAAACGTTTGGTAAGCGGTCAGGATGGGAGGGGATCTTGTCTTGTCTCCATGGCATTAATCAGACCTCCTGTAAGGAGAACGAATCCGACGAGGTAGAACCAGATAATGAGAATGATTACGCTGCTCAGTGTTCCGTGAAGAGCAGACAGGTTCGCCATATACTGCACATACAGTGACATGCCAAAGGACGTAACCTGCCACCCGAGAGTGGCGAAAATTGCGCCGGGAACAACTTGTTTAAAGGATGACGTTACATTAGGACCAAGCTTGTACAAAAACACGAGAACCCCGAAAACAGTAACTGTACTCACAAACCACACAATCCATTCCCATGAAGCAAGAATACCGCTGGGAATGTGAAACACCGAGGCCACATAACGGTCGAGTGTGACGATAAAAAACGGAAGGATGAGCTGGATAAGGATTGCCGCGATAATGAGAATGGCAAAAAAGAGTGACAGCATCCTGATGCGTAAAAAAGAGCGTTCTTCTTTTTGGTGATGAGCAAGGTTTAGTGCTCTTATGGTAGCATGCAGGCTGTTTGTTGTAGCGAAGACGGATAACAGGAGTCCGAACGAAAGAAAGCCGCCATGTCTGATTCCAAGAAGCATGTCCTCGTTTCTGGCAATGATGGTTCCCACTTCTCCGGGTGCCATAGCAGACACATACTCAAGCAGGACTTTGCCATCGATGGGGAAAAAGCTGAGAAGTGCCAGCCCGAAGAGGAGAAACGGCACAAACATAAGGAGAAAATAAAATGCCAGCTGGGCGGATAAATCAATCACCTGGCCTTCTTTTAATTTGTGAAAAAACTGAGTTATCCATTTCACCATGGCAAGAAACTCCTTTAGTACTGGTGTATGGGATTAGGATGACCGAAAAGAAATAAATATATCAGGAGGCACGAAGCGAAGGTGATAATTCAATTTCATACTACATATTGTGGAGGATGGGAGCACTACAAAAAAATCAAATACCTTTATGCAGGCGAGTAATTAGAAAAGATTCAAAGAAACAGGAGGTCGGTGAATGAACAGTAAGAACCGAACAGTAGCTCTCATCCCTGCACGAGGGGGGAGCAAAAGCATTCCGTACAAAAACATAAAACAATTTAATGGTAAGCCTTTAATCGCCTGGACCATTGAAGCAGCATTAAAAACGCCGGAAATTGACCGTGTCATCGTTTCTACGGATGATAAGAAAATCAGTGAAGTGTCAAAAAAGTACGGGGCTGAAGTTTTCCATCGTGATAAAGAGCTGGCTTCAGATTTCGCCTTGCCGATTGATGTAATAAGGAGTGTTATTTCAAGACTGAAAACGGAAGGGGCCGCCTTTGAAACGATGGTTTATCTGGAACCCACAAGCCCTCTTAGAATCCCGAAAGACATACAGGAAACTTTACAACTTATCAATCATTCAGAGCAACCAACCCGTTATCGGTCGGCTGCTACTTATACAACAGCTGAATTAAATCCCCATAGAGCCTGGAAAATTGCAGGAGGAACACCACAAGCCTTTATTGGAGGAGCTAACCCGTGGCTTCCGAGACAATTACTGCCTGAAGCCTACCAATTAAATGGAGCCGTATATGCTTTTTGCATAGGTGATATTGATGAAAAGGCGGTTCACCTGCTCCCGGAACCTTCGGGTGCTGTTTTAATGCCCGAAGAACGTTCAATTGATATCGACAATGAAATTGATTTCATGCTGGCAGAGTTATTGCATAGGAGGGAGTACAACGTTGAACCTTGATGAATTATTTACATTAAAGGGGAAGATTGCACTTGTCACAGGGGGAGCGGGTTATTTAGGAACTGAAATCAGTGCAACATTAGCGGAACTGGGAGCAACGGTGATAGTAGCAAGCCGGAACTACAATAAATGTCAAAAAAAATGTGAAGAAATACAAAAAAGCCTTCCAAAAGGGGGAGATCTCTTTCCGCTTACACTTGATTTAATGAACAAAGTGTCTATCGATCATTGCTTTAAAAAAATTGAAGACCAATTTGGCAGCCTTGACATCCTTGTAAACAATGCCTGGTCGGGTAACAAGAATTCATTTGAAACGATAACAGACCAAGATTGGGAATATGACATTGATATGAGTTTAAATTCAGTATTTTATTGTACTAAGAAAGCAGTGAAGGGGCTGATTGAAAAGAAAGGCGTTATATTGAATGTCACGTCCATGTACGGGCACGTTGCACCTGATTACCGAATTTATGATGGAAAAGAATTTACCAACCCCCCAAGTTATGGAGCAGCAAAAGCAGGAGTCATCCAATTCTCAAAGTATTTAGCAAGTTTCTTGTCTCCACATGGAATTCGTGTGAATTGCCTGAGCCCTGGTCCTTTTCCACACGAACAAACACAGGAAAACAAGGAATTTATTCAAAAGCTGGCTTCTAAGAACCCTATGAACAGAATAGGGAAAGCATATGAAATAAAGGGAGCTGTGGCACTTTTATGTACAAATGCCTCAAGCTATATGACAGGACAGAATATCTGCGTTGATGGTGGATGGGCTGTATGGTAAAGAATGTAGGAATAGTCGGATACAATAAGGGGAACGGACATCCGTTTTCTTTTTCAGCTATCATTAATGGGTATGCCCCTTCACTAATTACGTCTGCAGGATGGGAAGTTATCCGTAACTATCTTGACAGGAGAGACCTTTCTGAGTTTGGGTTCGGTAATATAAAAGTGACCCATGCCTGGACACAAGACCCTTTAACTACCAAGCAACTTTGTAAAGCTTGCTTTATACCTAATGCAATAACAAATATCGAGGATATGTGTAATGAAGTGGATGCTGTGATTATAGCAAGAGATGATTTTGAATGTCATAAAAGCCTGTCAGCACATTTTCTTGAAAAAGATATTCCTGTATTTATTGATAAGCCGCTCTCTGTTAAAGAAGAAGAGTTAAAGTACTTTACACCATTCCTGATGCATGGAAAGCTGATGTCGTGTTCTTCTATGAGGTTTGCCCGTGAATTGGACTCTTATCATTCAGACCCTTTAATTTATGGAAAATTGCATCTCATACGTGCGGCTGGCCCATTGTCCTGGGTTAAGTACGGAATACATCTGCTGGAAGCCATTATCCCTTTTTATCCTTCAGAACCTCTCTCGGTCCTCTATCATTCATCAACTCACGATTCCTATATTATCAGGTTCAAAGATCATACTACCTTGTTAGTCAATACACTGGGGAATTTAAAGGTTCCTTTTCTTATTGATTTTTTTGGAGAGAAGACCCATTCCCAGACAATTATAAATGATAATTTCTCAATGTTTCGCAGGACATTATGGCACTTTTTCAAATCTATCGAGACAAAGAAGCCGGAAATTTCCCCTGCAAGCACGTTAACGTTGATGAAAGTTTTAATGGCAGGCACTCAATCGAAGGCTGGAAAGGGGGAGGTTTACTTAGATGAAATCGTCATTTAGTGAAAAGTTCCTGTTGAAGGGAAAAACAGCACTCATAACTGGAGCACTTGGAATACTTGGGAAACGTTTTTGTGAAGGCATGGCGGAATCCGGAGCAAATGTGGTGGTAGTGGATGTTGAAGAAGATAGTTGTACAGCATTTGCAAAATACCTGTCACGTTTATATAAAACCGATTGCTTAGGTATTGGATGCGATATTACCTCCCCCGATCAGGTTGATAAGATGGTGAATAAAGTCATTAATAAGTATTCTGAAATAGATATCCTCCACAATAACGCAGCCACGAAAACACAGAATTTAAAGGAATATTTTACTTCTTTTGAGGAATACAAACTCGGAACCTGGAGGGAAGTCATGGCGGTAAATGTTGAGGGAATGTATCTGACAGCACAAAAGGTAGGCAGTCAAATGTTGAAGCAACAACGTGGTGTCATTATTCAAACTTCCTCGATTTATGGTATTAAAGGAGTCGACAATCGCATATATGCAGGCTCTAAATATCTGGGCATGGAAATAAACACTCCTGCGGTATATGCCGCTTCAAAAGCAGCAGTCTGGGGTTTGACACAATACTTGGCGACGTATTGGGCTGATAAGGGCATTCGAGTAAACATGTTAAGCCCCGGAGGCATAGAAAGCGGTCAAAATGAGACTTTTATTCGAAAGTATTCTCATAGAGTACCTATGGCACGGATGGGGCAGCCTGACGAGCTGGTTGGAGCCTTACTATTTTTAGCCTCGGAGGCATCTTCTTATATAACTGGTCAGAATATTGTGGTAGATGGTGGCTTAACTGCTTGGTGACCGGGAAAGGGGCAGTAAAGTATGCAGACAGACAGAAAAAAAGTTGGAATTATAGGATTGGGTCATATTGGAAGAAGGCACTTCCAATCATTGTTTTATTTGAAAGAAAGTGCTGATATTTTTCTGGTTGATCAAAAAGAAGAAGGGATAACATCAGCAAAAAAGATGATGGCTGAAGAATTCAAATCATCCACATTTCCTCATTCCTTATCATGCGGCACAACACTGGATACGCTTCCCCATTTTCTTGATATAGTCATTATTGCTTCTCCATCCAATGTAAGGCGTAACATTATCGAAGCATTCCTGAAAAAAAGAACGGCAAGGTTTATGATTTTGGAAAAGGTTGTTTTTCAAAGAGTCTCAGATTTTAGTGAAATATCTCAACTGTTTAATGAAAAAAAAGTAACGGTGTGGGTTAATTGCCCGATGAGAACATATCCGTTCTTTAAGGAAATCAAACGTCGTTTTGGTCCCTCTCCCATTCACTATACTGTAACTGGCTCACAGTTAAATCTGGCATCAAATGTTATTCACCATCTGGATCTGATTACCTATCTCTCTGAAGATAACGTTGTAGTCGTTGATCCTCGTTTGTTAAATACGCCTTTTTCAAGTAAGCGGAAAGGCTTTTTTGAGTGCACGGGGACATTGAGTGCATATACAAGAAATCACAGTACACTAAACATGACTTCATTTGATCAAGGTGGGATTCCACCGGTTATCACCTGCCAATCCAATGAATGGAGAGCTGTGATCAGGGTGTCGGAGAATAAAGCTTGGTTAGCCTGTGCAGATCATAAATGGACCTGGGAAGAAGTAGACTATAAATCTCCTTTACAAAGCGAACTGACATGTTTATATCTTCAACAACTTTTTTCAACAGAAAGCTGCGACTTGCCCGGCTTCAGGGAATCCTGGAATCTGCATATTCCACTACTCCAGTCCCTGTCTCACCATTTTTACTGCAAAGGAGAGACGGCTTCTTGTCCAATCACATAAAAAATCACGTTCTGCTGGTCGGCTCCGGAAAGATGGCTGTTGAATATGCAAAGGTACTTAGTGCCATAAAACAAAAGTATATTTGTGTGGGCAGAGGAGAGGCTTCATGTGAAAATTTTTTTAAACAAACAGGTATACGTCCTGTATCAGGCGGGATCCACACCTATTTAAAAAATATCGGAGAGGTTCCGGCAAAAGGCATTGTTGCGGTGCCCGTTGAACAATTATATCCAGTTACGAAAGCCCTGCTCCATCACGGCCTGAACGAGCTGTTGGTTGAGAAGCCCGGGGGGATGGATGCAGGTGAAATAAAAGAACTTGGGAACAGAGCAAAGATGAAGCAGGCGAATGTATATGTCGCCTATAACAGACGTTTCTATGCCTCTGTAGAAAAGATCAAAGAAATGGTCCGGCAAGAGGGAGGCGTTTTATCTTTCCACTTTGACTTTACAGAACTGAGTCACTCGATTTCGACATCCGCTATTCATGACAAAGTAAAGCGTTCCTGGCTCCTGGCAAACTCGTCCCATATCATCGATACTGCCTTTTATCTGGGAGGGAACCCGATTAAACTGCAAGCAAAAATAAGCGGGAAAGATGCGTTGAACTGGCACCCTGAAGCGGCCATTTTTACGGGATGCGGAGAAACCGGCGAAGGAGCTTTGTTTTCCTACAATGCAAACTGGATCTCTCCGGGAAGGTGGGGTATTCAGGTAAATACCGAAAAGTCAAAATTGCTTTTACAGCCTGTAGAGAAGCTGTTTATTCAGAAACGCGGCTCATTTGAAGTGGAGCAAATAGCATTGAATAACCATTTAGATCTTCAGTTTAAACCCGGCTTATATAATATGGTTCTGGAATTCCTTCACTCAAGCCATCGTAACCTTGTAACTATAGGAGAACAATACGAACACGCAATCAACTGGTATGAACCTATAGCAGATGGAGGTACCTTTTAAAATGTATGGTGACAGCAGGCTAAATGATTATTCATCTCTGAAATACGGTTTGACTCGAAGCTTCTTTGAAGGCTACTCTGACCTTACTTATAAAGGGGTTGAAATTCCGACTACATTAATCAGAGTATTTCACCAGTATATTAAGGTTTACGTAGATAGAAACTACCAAAAAAAGAACAATATCGTAAAACACAGCATGACAGATATGAAACATGTTCAACATGCCCTGACCAGATCTCCAAAAGTCTATAAAGACCTGTCTCTTTTCCCTAATCGAAAAACTGTCGTTATACCCGCCTCTCTTGTATCGTTTGCGTTAGAAAACTTAAAAAAAGAAAGCATTATCCTGATGGCAATTAATGAAGAAGAGGAAAAGATGTTAAACAGCCTTGCGTTACCCCGCAACTTTCAGATATACAGCTATAGAAAAGGTATTACGTCTGTGAGGCTCCCCAGGAAAACGGTAAACGTTATTAGAAGAAAAGCTTCAAGGATCCATCCTAAAAAAGAAATTAACACCTTGTTTAAAAGAGAAACATTTAAATACTGGCTGAATAAACAAATTCCTGTCGCGGTTCGTATCATTACAAGTTTAGACAGGTTGGTAAGAAAGAAGATGATAAAGCTTTTTATTTGTCCGGTAGAAATAATCAACCCGTGGACCACACTGGGTATCCTGGCTAAAAAATACAACCTTCCGTTTGTTAACATGCCCCAGGTACTCATTTCGGATCGTTCTTTGATTCCAACAAGGGCCTCACACCATTTTGCCTGGGGAAGGAACTATAAGCAGTGGCTGGTAAAAAGGGGAGTCCCGGCTTCTTCTGTATTAGAAACAGGAAACTTGAACTTTGATAATAAATATCATTCCCGTTCATTCATGACCGCTCACCAATTTGCTGACATTTGCCCGGTGTCCCCGGATCATAAGATATTTGTATTTACTTCACAGCCTTTTACAGATCAAACAAATCTTCATATCATCAATTGGATAAAGAGGGTCGAAAAAGAAAACCTACCTGCTCACTTTCTGATACGGCCACATCCGTACGATCATGTTGACTACAGTGAATTTTTCAGCGGCAGCGGGAATGTGAGTATTTCGAATCCCAGGCTCGGACTTTATGATTTACTCCATCACAGTCATTTTGTAATGACGGTTTCTTCAAACACAGCGATTGAAGGGGCACTTATGAATAATGGAATTATTGTACTGCAGCCCGACATGGATTATCACTATGAGCATCACAATAACGATTTTAATTCATTCTTAGTGAAGGGGAACGCAGGAAGTGTGATTCAATCCGGTGAATCGCTGTTAAATGTGGTTGAGGATATCCTCCATAATCCTGTTTTTGAAAGAGACCTTTTAGAGAAAGCGAAGAAGTTTGTCGGGGAAACGATTAATTTAAACGTAAGGCCTTCCAGAGTTATTCGGTCATTTATTATAAATCAAATAAACAGCCGGGGGGAAGAACATTGTTTGGAGAAGAGAAGTTGAATAATCATTACTTTTTACGCTATGCCCTTACAAAAGAATTTTTTGATGAATTCAATGGACTTAACTACAGTGGAATTGAACTTCCTACATGTCTTGTAAGGCATTTTCATTTGAGGATAAAAGAATTTGTTGATGAAAACATAAGCAATGAACCATTCCTAACCTTTTTAAAATTGAAACATCCTATGCAGTCTGTAAGGGACGCACAACAGGCCCTTTCTCAAAATAAACCTGTAAGAAAAAAACTTTATAATGCGAACCATTACAAAACCTATCTAATGCCCGGACGTTTTGTTCAACTGGCGCTGGATCATTTTTCAACTGATAAAGTTGTGTTTACACTAACAAGTGCAGCTGATACAGAGGCAGTCAAAGGAAAAAAACTGCCCGGTAATTTCTCTACGTTTCAATTAGGTGACCATCTTCCCTCAGTCCATTTACCTGCCGCCAAAAGAAAACAGTTAAGCCAGTTTATCAATAAAAAGGAGAGTCTGTTATCTGAAAGCCACTTCCTATTTAAAGACCCCTCTTTTTTTACCTGGTTGAGAGGGTATATCTTCAGGATGGCAAAAATGGTTCATGTATACGAAAGCCTTATCCTGAAAGAGAAGGTCGGAGTGATTATTGATCATGTGGATATTACTGTTCCGGGTTGTATTACTTCTCTTATTGGATTAAAATATGATATTCCCTACGTTAGTGTACCTCAGGTGCTAATGACGGACCGTTCCATTATTCCCAGCCGGGCTGCAAAATATCTGGTTTGGGGAAAGATGTATAAAGCGTGGTTAATCAAACGTGGAATCCATACTTCTAAAATAGAAATTGTGGGAAATATGAACTTTGAGTATGCCAGACAGAAGCTGAATACTTCTATAGACGTTGGCGAGTTTAAGAGAAAACACAATATACCGCAAAATCATTACATTGCCACATGGACTACCCAGCCTTTTGAAAAAGCGGTAAATGAACAAGTGCTGGACTGGCTGAAAAAGACAGAGATGCTTCCTTTAACGTTTATTATTCGCCCCCACCCCTCCGACAATTCAGACTATAAACAATTAGCGGGGAAAAAAGGAAATTTCCTAATACTCTCCAGGGAAGACATGGAGCTATATGACAATTTATATGTTACTGATTTTCTGTTAACGATATCATCAAATACCGCTATTGAAGCAGCAATCATGAAGAAACCGCTCATTGTATTAAAACCCCGTATCCCTTACCATTACGAATTAAATAATAACTCCTTTAACTATTTTTTGGAGAATGCCTCTGCTGGAATTGTCGTTAAAGAAAGCGCGGAATTGAAAAGAGAGATAGAGAGGTTAATACAGGACAAAGCCTACTATACAAAAACATACAATCAAGGTCAAAGCTTTCTTAAATCAATGATTTCACCGGAGAAATCACCCTCTATGGTAATAAGCCGCATTCTGCGGGAACTCAATGAGAAAAAATCAACATAAGCAATATCATAGCGTATATTCTGAATTAATTCCTTTTGAGCTGCAATTTAAAAAAGCCTGCCAAAGGGCGGGCTTTTTACGATTCAGTTATAAATTGAACTTTTCTGTATGGGAGGATTCAAATGCGCCGGATGATCCTGGCGGGAACCCCGACAGCCATACTATCTTCCGGTATATCTGAAATAATGACAGCCCCTGCACCAATTTTGCAATTTCTTCCGACCTTTATCCCCGGAATGATGATCGCTCCTGTCCCGATGTCGGTCTCTTTACCGACTTCTACGTTACCGGCCAAATGACACCCCGGCCCAATATTAACAAAGTCGGAAATAGAACAATCATGATCAATAGTGGCGGCTGTGTTAATGATGCAACATTTGCCTATCGTGCTGCATGAGTTTATTATTGCCCCTCCAACCACTATGGACCCATGACCGATGTCAACAGATTTTTCTATGATACTTCCAGGATGAACTAATGTTTTCAATGGCAGATTATGCTCTGTCAGTTCTTTTTCAAACCTCTTTCTCTTTTGAATGTCACCAAGGGCAATATGCCAATGGTGAATTTTTTCCTGCATTGATAATAAGGAATGAAGGTCTGCGGGGAATAGTTGATAGTCCTTGAAAAAGGAATTGGATGAATCAGAGAAGAAAACGATTTTCTCATTGGAACAACAACGCTGAATGATAGCAACTGCGGTTTTTGCATGCCCGCCTGCACCTATAACACCAATCATTTTTATTATCTCCTAAAATGGTAGTTTTACTGATGACCATAAGTATGTTTTTCTACACTACATCCACAGCTCATCAGTTTTAAGGTCTTTACTATTTTACCGGGGAGCTTTTCAGGTCCGCCGGTAACAGAAATAACCCTCATCACTGCAAAAGCCAATCGATTTCTATGCTTAAATATCCTCGTATATAGCTGCATAAAATGCAGTTATACAGAAAGGAAGAATGTGAGAAAATCACTCATGACAGTTGACGGAAAAATTAGTTCATCTTAAATAGTATTCAAGCCCGGGCGCCTTTTGTCCGTAATCTTTTAAATCGTCTCGGACATTTGTTTTTACCAGGCTATCATTTGTGAGGATCAGGCTTTTAAACAATCTTTCGTACTGAACCTGTTTCGTCCCGCATACCGGGTTATTCTTTAAAAAATAAAAAAAGGAGGGATTATTCGAATAATAAATAACCGGTTTCCCAAGCAGGAGTGCCTCGTATCCTACTGTGGAAAAGGATGTAACAACCAAGTCCGCCTGCTCAATCAGGTCGTATAAAGGTACACTTCCATGGGGGAGTAGGGTTGTCATCTTGGGAGTGATGATTTTCCTCAGACGGTGGCCGGATTGAGCCGGGTGCAGCTTCACAGTCAGGTGCAGGTGTTTACTGAACTTCTCAGCTGCTGCTTCAATTGTTTTTATCATTCTCTTATTGAACCTGTGACTAAGAGGCTGCAAAGCGATAAGCACCTGTTTTTTTGATGATTTCTTAATGTTGGTCTTTTTAGACCTTACATTATCCTGAAATGAGGGCTGAACTACGTGTATCAAGTGTGAGGGGGCACCGTGGGACTGGAGATATTGTTTATGCGAATTTCCCCAGACAAGGTGTACATCTGCGTTTACAGGAAGATGACCTTCCTCTCCCAGGAGACCGTGCTGGTAATTGATGGTCGGTATCATTCTGCTCTGGGCAAATGTCGTTACCAGGGCACCGTGACAATTGATCGTTGAACCGTACAACGTCTTTTTAATAGGATGATACTCAAACAAGCTGTGAAGTCTTTTAATATTACTCATAAATTTAGCTGCCTTTTTCTTCATCCATGTAACAAATAAAGGACTCCTTAAAAATGGCGGTGTATTTTCTGCATTTGTAATGATCGCAATCTCATTCATAGCTTTTTGTTCTTCTTCAAGAGGCAGCTTTGTTTGTGGCAGTTTAGGAAGATAGTAAAGAGGGCGGCAGGAAGGGTTCTTCATTGCTTTGTTATATTCACTTTTAGTATGAGCTAAATAGACAACGCTTATATTATTGTTCTTCGGGATTAGTGGTGCCAGCTCAGCACGTACCAAGATGGAGCCTGACAGGTTAAAGTTGGAACGGGAACGGCCGTTTATCAGGTAAGGTGAACATGCTTTGTGAATCTGATGAGTAAACTTTTCCCTGCCGGTGGCCGCTGTCTTTTTATGAGCGGAAACAAATAATTGAAAATCCCTGAATAATGGAAGCGAAACAGGAACACCAGCATAAGTTACTGTTGAAAACGCCCTCAGGAAGTCGATTGATTGGCTCCAAAGTATTTTGGATTTATCAGCCATTACCAGGTATCCTCCAGGGTCTCAATCATCTTAAGAATATCATCCTTACTCAAAAATTCCAGCTTATCAGAACGAATCATGGGGGAAGGACATGATCGAAATGGGAGGATGTCTTTGCCTTTCTGTGGAAGAATGACATATAATTCATCGTTTTCAACTACATGGTTCACTTCGTGGTCATAGATTAATTCTTCGAATAGTTTCTCGCCGGGACGGCTGCCAACAACCTGTACAGTTAAGTTGGTTACTCCTTTATTTGCATAATGGCTTTGAATAACTTCTGCCAATGTCAGAATCCTGATGGCTTTCATTTTAAAAATAAACGTTTCACCGCCCCGGGAAAAGTAAATAGATTTTAGCGTCAGATTCGCTGCATTTGAAATACTCATAATGAATCGAGTCATGCCCGGGTCAGTGACAGTCAGGGGTTTCCCATCTTTAGCCTGTTTCATAAATAAAGGAATAACAGAACCTCGCGAGTTAATAACATTACCAAATCGCACGGAGCAGAAAACAGTTTCTTTATTGTTCAGCTTGGTGTTTGCGTTAGTAAACATCTTTTCTGAAATAAACTTGGTTGCTCCCATCGTGTTTGTGGGGTTAACGGCTTTATCTGTACTGACATTTACTACTTTTTTTACATTATTGAAAATACATGCCCGTATAACATTTTCACTTCCGATTATATTCGTTTTGACTGCTTCAAACGGGTTTTCTTCACAGATGGGTACTTGTTTTAATGCTGCGACATGGAAGACGAAGTCGGTTCCTCTGGTTGCGTATTCGATTGAGTCATAATCACGAATATCTCCTAAAAGAAAGAATAGATTTTTATAAGTTAAATACTTTTGTTTCATTAAATACTGCTTACTGTCATCTTTACTAAAGATGACTATTTTTTTTGGCTGGTAACTAAGTAAGGAAGATACGATTTGTTCTCCTATTGAGCCAGTACCACCTGTAACCAGTATTGTTTTATCTTTAAAGAATTGTTTTAATTCAGGTAGATTTTCCACCTGGCTTTCACCTCTGGTCTATGGGATACACATTTATAAAGTATGCGAGCAGGGATGATGTTGTCCTGGTTAGTTATCTAATTTAATTGTATAGAATACAAAAAGTGGATAATAGAGTCACTTGTCCGGGGCAATTAATAGAAATCTACATTTAATAACATAAGTGTAATGGAATAAAATGTGGAAACAGGAAGGACCTGATGAATGATGTTTATCCCTTTATCCAAACCTGACATATCCGATTTGGAAAGAAGATATGTAAGTGAAGTTTTAAACTCCGGTCAACTTAGTATCGGAGAGAAAACGATTAAGTTTGAATCTTTATTTAAGGAGAAACTTAAGGCGGGATTTGCAATAGCTATGAACAGTGGAACGAGTGCTTTGCATGTGGCTGTTAAAGCACTTGGTTTAAAAGAAGGCGACGAGGTTATTACGACGCCATACAGTTTCATTGCTTCCGGAAACTGCCTTTTATATGAAAGAATTACACCGGTGTTTGTTGATATAGACCCACAAACGCTCAATATTGATCCTAAAAGGATAGAAAGTGCTGTTACGTCCAGGACAAAAGCAATTTTAGTAGTGCATATATTCGGCCAGCCCTGTGATATGACAACGATTATGGAAGTCGCCTCTAATTACGGGCTGAAAGTCATTGAAGACGCTTGTGAAGCAATTGGTGCAAAATGGAACGGTAAGCCTGTCGGAACAATCGGTGATGCAGGAGTATTTGCTTTTTATCCTAATAAGCAAATTACAACAGGAGAAGGGGGAATGCTGGTCACAGAAAGTGAAGACGCGGCGCTAACTGCAAGGGCTCTTCGCAACCAGGGAAGAAGTGCGTCAAGCGGGTGGCTTGACCATGAATATGTCGGTTACAATTACAGAATTTCTGAGCTGCAGGCAGCACTGGGTGTTGGTCAGATGGAACGTCTTGAGCACATTCTTCAAAAGAGAGAAAATGTCGCTGAACGTTACTCTGAGTTGTTGCAACGATATCAGGTGGAAGTTACAACTCCGAAAGTTTTACCCGCATGTTCAATGAGCTGGTTCGTATACATTGTGATACTGCCTAAAACCACAGACAGAAACAAGATCATCAGTCACCTGCTGGAAAAAGGAATACAAGCGAAACCCTATTTTCCATCCATTCATAAACAAACCAGTTACGTCAATCAATTTGGTTCTCAGTCGGGTAAATTCCCGGTAAGTGAAGAAATGTCAGAGCGGACACTTGCCATTCCCTTCTTTTCCAATATGCAGTTCCATGAGCAGGAATATGTGATAAGACACTTAAAAACAGCGCTTGATACAGAAGGGGAGCGTTAACCATGCCACTTCAAATTGGAGGGAAAATGGTAGGCAAAGAAAGCCCGATGTTTATTATTGCGGAAATAGGAGTCAATCACAACGGATCCTATGAGATGGCAAAAAAACTTGTTATAAAGGCTTGTGAAGCAGGAGCGGATGCTGTTAAATTCCAAACCTATGAAACAGACGCATTGGTTTCCGAAGAAGCAGCGCTTGTAAATTATCAGAAAAAAGGGATGTATTCCTCTCAAAGAGAAATGCTTAAATCGTATCAACTCTCCAAAAAAGAGTTTAAAAGGTTAAAAGTATTTTGCGATAAAAAGGGAATTGTGTTTTTATCTACGCCTTTTGATGTAACAAGTGCCAGATTGCTAAAAGAAATGAATGTGGATGCCATAAAGGTTGGAAGCGGTGATCTTACCTATTATCATCTTTTAAAAGAATTGGCCGGTTACAAAATACCGTTAATCCTCTCAAGTGGAATGGCAAGCTTAGAAGAAATCAGAAAGGCTGTATCTTTTCTTGGAAACTCAGCAGAAGTCGCTATACTCCATTGTACTTCTGCCTATCCGGCACCATTTAAAGACCTTCATCTTAATGTCATCCAAACGCTTAAACGGGTATTCAACTGTCCTATTGGCTACTCAGATCATTCCCTTGGTCTTGAAGTTCCATTTGCTGTTGCAGCGATGGGGTATAACATCATTGAAAAACATTTTACCCTTGGGCGGGACCTGGAAGGACCAGACCATCAAGCTTCGTTGATGCCGGATGAGTTTGCCAGAATGGTTGCAGGTATTAGAGCCATCGAGAGCGCTTTAGGTTCAGAAGAAAAAGTAACGAGACCTTCAGAACTGGAGACCAGGATACTGGTCAGGCGCGGTATTTATCTGAACGGAGATTATCCGCCGGGACACGTTATTCATGAAGAGGACCTTTTATTCCTTCGGCCTGAAGGGAACATAAGCGCTTCTAGTTACCTTGATGTTATTGGTAAGAAATTACAAGTAGCAAAAAGCAGTGGAGATGCCCTCAGGTGGACAGATTTAGAGATGGTATCCTATGACAAGTAAAAAAATTCTGTGTGTTACCGGTACCAGAGCCGATTATGGGATATTAAGGTCATTGTTATTTTCCCTGAAGCAAGAAAAGGCAATCAACCTTCAGTTAGTGGTGACTGGAATGCATCTTCTGGAAGAATACGGATACACAATTGAAGCCATTTATCGTGACAACTTTCAAGTGGCTGCAACACCTTCAATTTTATTTAAGGGCGATTCCACACTTTCAATGAGTCAGGCTGCAGGGATGGGAATTCTTTATTTCGCGGATGTTTTTGACAGAGAAAAACCGGATGGTGTGCTGTTACTTGGAGACAGAGGAGAGATGCTTGCTGCTGCCGTTGCTTGTCATTATCAAAACATCCCGACGTTCCATCTTCATGGCGGTGAAGTCTCCGGTTCTGCTGATGACAGGGTCCGTCACGCGATTTCAAAGCTTTCAATGTACCATTTTGTTTCCACACATGATTCGAAGAAAAGGTTGATCGCCATGGGAGAGGATGCAGAAAACATAATCGTAAGCGGATCATTACGAAAGCATGATATTCAATCATTGGCAGGTAAGGAGCCAATGCTGAAGGCCCAATTAAAGGATAAATTGAATTATGACCAACTAAACGATCTTATTATCCTAGCCATGCATCCTGATACAAAAGAGGTGTCGGTCAATTATAAAGACCAGGTGAATGCAGTTTTAGCGGCATTACTGTCATTGGGCAGCATAAAAGTTGTTGTTATCGGAACGAACAGTGATGCGGGAGGGAATGTCTTTAGGGAACAGGTAAGGACATATTTAACCACAAACCCGAATGCACGTTATATTGAAAGTATGACTTCTGATGAATACTTATATTTATTGTCACAAGCAAGAGTATTACTTGGCAATACAAGTAGCGGTATTATAGAAGCTCCCTTCTTAAAGCTTCCGTTTATAAATATAGGAGATCGTCAAAGGAACAGAGAGTCCGGAGATAATGTGATTCATCTGGATTACAATATAAAACGAATTGAAAGTACCATAAGAACTATAAAAGACAGTAAGAGAGAATTTACTGTAAACCCTTACGATATAGTTGATTCTCCGGCTGAACTGATCACTGCAAAAATAAAACAGTGGATCACGCTCATGAATTAAATAGTTAAAACGGCCTTGATAATAAGCAGGGCTTTTTTTTGAGGAACAAAACTTGTTTTCTAGTTATATTCATCTTTTATAACTCAGTTACTTACGCATACTCCGTGCACTTATGCATTTATGTAAATACCAATCCCAAAAAAGAAAAGGGTGGAAGGTCTCCACCCGGAAAATGATAAGAAAGATAAATGGTTACGTTCCTGAAAGTAAATCAATTGTTACCTCTACTGTCAATTCTGTTTCGAGAAGAGGAATTGTTGTAATGAATACAGAGCCTACTTCACCTGTGATTGTTGATCCTAACAACTGAAAAGTAACGCTGTCACCGGATACCGGGTAGATACCAGAATAGAGTTGTACCCTGGTTTCTAAAGGTACGCCTCCAACAGCAAGAATGTCGACTGTGACTTCCGCAAATACTGCTAATCCCATAGTTTTCCCTCCAATCTTTTGTACTTCTACATCATATGTAAAAAAGAGTGAAGGGGCATGTACATTCCACTATGTTTTGAACAAAAATATAGATTGATTTCCTTTTTACATTCACAGATTCTCTCTGGGGTTATTAAGTGGAATTTATAGAAGCGTTTTACTAAATCTTAAATAAGAGAGGCTACCTTTTCCAAATGATCCACAGTGGAGATGTCTTCTTCCAATAATGGAATACGTATTTGAGCAATATCTTTAAAACAGCTGTTTATCTGATCCAGATAATTGCCTTGCTGTGCTTTCCGCTTTTCAAAAAAGCGCCCGTCCACGTCATCGGGAATGATTTTATTAATCACAATCCCTTCAACCGGAATGTTGTGCTGCTTTAACGTATTTACACCACGTACAGCTTCGGCGATAGGAAGACGCTCCGGGTTCATGACAAACAGAAAGCCTGCCTGTTTTTTGTCCAGCAGAATCGCCCTTACTTGGGCGAATTTCTCCCGTCTGGCCTGGAGTGTATCAAAGATCGGATCCTCCACAGGTTCACCGTCGTTTAACAGCTGTGTGTAGTGCTCATTTGTTTTGCGCCGCCGCTCCAGCATTCCGTCCATCCAGACCCCCATCATTTCCGGGAGGTTCATCAGCCGGAGGGTGTGTCCGGTAGGTGCCGTGTCAAAAATAATGCGGTCATATTTTTGACGCTCGTCCAGAATGATGGACGTCATTCTGTCAAAAAGAGCAGCCTCATCTGCTCCGGGACTCGTTTTGGCCATATCCATCTGCCGGTGAACCTCTTCAATCATGGTTGCTTTAACGTGACCTGAAATGTTTGCTTTAACCTGCTCAATATAGCGTTCACTCTCTTTTTCAGGGTCAATCTCCATCACGAAAAGAGAGGGTGAGACTTCCTTCGCCTTATTGCCGAGCTTCGTGTGAAAAAGGTCGCTCAGGTTATGAGCCGGATCTGTTGAGATTAAGAGAGTGCGCTTGCCGGCTTTACTGGCGGCGAGGGCAAGAGCGGAGGAAGTGGTAGACTTACCGACACCGCCTTTTCCGCCAACAAACAGGATGGCTTTTTCGACTGTCATGATGTATCACTCCTTCTTAAATGTTAACAGCAGCGAAAGCCGTTGATGGGGGACTTGTCCATCCCCATGCGCAAGTGCCACTCATGGAACCGCTCGAGCATGTGGGGATAAAGTTCCAGTGTGTAATAGAAAGCAGGGTTTGGGATACCCAGCATGTCCGAGTAACAGAGAATCATAAACAAGTCGTCCTCGTCACGGAGCTCTCTGGCAATTTCGGTCCTGTGGCCCTGTTTGAGCATCTCATCGTAAAGCTGAAGGATCTTTTTAAAATCCATTATGAATTCCTCCCTGCTGATGTGACCTGCATGGAAAGAGGCTGAGACACAAGTGTTTTAGCCTGCGGGAATCCGAACGAATAACGTGCGGTGCAAATAAACCGATCCTGAAATATACTCCGCTATGTCAGCATATTATTGGGATTCTCAGCTAAACACTTTCTTTATGTCCCAACCTCTTCTACGAGATTTACATAGACTGATCTTTATCGGTTGGTATATTCGTGTTGTTTTTACGTAAGGCACTGACTGCTTCAAGCATAATCCAGATGGCGAAGACGAAAATGACAGCACCGAGCATGAAGAGGAGCAGATTCATTTCCGCATCTCCAAGACCCGACCACTGGAAGAATACCTGCTGTCCCATGGCCCACAGGGTCATGATCATGAGAAAGACCATTGGGATTAATGTAATCAGGTAGTTTCGTCCCTGTCTTTTTAACCAAAGTGTAATCAGCAGCAGGGTGATCCCTGCAAGGAGCTGGTTTGACGTACCGAACAACGGCCAAAGTAAGTAACCGCCGGAACCGAATCCCTGTGGTCCTCTTGGAAGGAGTACCAGAGCTGCAGAAGATACAACGGCGATGGTTGTAGCTACGTGCATTTTCGTAAGTGACTTGATTTTATACTCGCTGCCAAGCTCTGAGATAATGTAGCGCATAAGACGGACCGATGTATCCAGAGTCGTAGCGGCGAAACTTACGACGATAACGGCAACGATGGTTGCGGCAATGTCTGCCGGAATGAAAATTCCGGTGGCGAGCTGGCCGGCACCCTGGATGAACGTGGTTAAACCGATGTTTCCTGCTGTGCCGAAGCTGTCATAGGCAGCTGTGAATGCACCGGGGTTGGCAAAGAATGTGGCTACGGCAATGATGGCAATCAGAGCAAGCAATCCTTCACCTACAGCCCCGAAATAACCAACGAATCGGGCATCGGTTTCTTTATTGAGCTGCTTACTGGAGGTTCCTGATGCAACGAGACCGTGGAAACCGGAAATGGCCCCACAGGCAATGGTGATAAAGAGAAGCGGGAACCAAGGCGTGGTTGCTTCTGTATTCATCATTGGAGCCGTAACTTCCGGGTTTGAGAATAACAGACCCAGGTAAAGAATACCGAGACCGACCATAAGCTGGTGCGAGTTAATATAATCCCGCGGCTGGAGAAGCTTCCACACCGGCAGTGTTGACGCGATATACACATAGATCATAAGAACGATAATCCATACAAAGAATGACATGGAAACCCCGTCGAGACCGAATGCTACCGTATTTTCCGCACCGCCAAAGTACCGGGGCAGATCAATTTGAAGGGCAGGCACACGGGCTGCGATAATGGCAGTAACGTACATGGTAGCCAGGGCCGCAATCGACGGGAAAAGCATGTTACCGCTTCGTTTATAAACGAGATACCCAATCCAGATCGCCAGTGGAATCTGAATGAACACCGATAATACCGCTGATGGGAAATTGATGAAGAGGTTTGAAATCACCCATGCAAATACGGCATTTACCATTAATACGAGAATTAAGATGATAAATAAGAACAGAATTTTTGCCCGCTGGCCGATAATCTTGTTGGCCAGTGTTCCGACCGACTGCCCTTTGTTCCTGACAGACAGAACAAGTGCGCCAAAGTCATGAACCCCGGCAGCAAACACCGTACCTAATACGACCCACAAAAAGGCAGGGAGCCAGCCCCAGTAGATGGCGATAGCAGGTCCTACAATCGGAGCTGCTCCGGCAACGGACGTAAAATGATGTCCCCACAATACCCATTTATTCGTTGGTACAAAGTCGACACCATCCTTATACTTGTGGGCAGGTGTCACATAATCAGGATCGAGCCGGTAAATACGCTCGGCTACGAACTTGGAATAATACTTATAGCCGAGAAAAAAGACGGCCATCCCGACAACAGCTAAAATAATTGCACTCATTTTTCTTCCCCTCTCTTTTTATATGATTTAAGGGTGGATAATAAGAAACCGCTTTCAATCCCCTCACTTCTATTATTTTCGTTTTGTTCTAAATAATCAAATAATTTATCTGGAAAACTCATAAAAAAACGGAAATAGCGCAACTTAATAGAAGAAAGTGGAAGGAGGATTTAAAAAATGTGGGGACATAACCATAAATTACGGTGGCGGATTACCTGGAAGGCTGTGCTTGTTGGGGCACTCACACTTCTTTGCAGTACACTCCTGATGGTGTGGAAACCGGAAAGCGACTGGATGTTCCGGTTATCAGGCTGTCTCATGCTTCTCGGTTTCTCATCGGTAAGTCTCCCCCGGGCGGTTAAAGAAGTCCGGCCTCATTTGTACCGGGGATGGTTAAAAAAATACGGAGAATGGCTCGAACCAAATACGAACACCACGAAAAACCGGTCTGCAGATATGTAGGCCGGTTTCGTTTATTTAGCTGTTTCGTGATTCGGGCAAGCAAACCCTATCATATCCATATACGAAAAAAGAAGCCTTTTTTACTGAAAGGCTTCTTACAGGTGTTATTTTGTATCCAGGCCGTCTAGATCAAACTGCTTGAACTTGTTTGAAATTGTAGACGATGATACACCGTATTTTTCTGCGAGGCTCTTCTGGCTCACTTTTTTCTCAGGGGCACTTAACTGGTACATCCAGTATTCAAGTGCTGCTGCAAATACTTCAGGTTTTGTAATACGTGGGGATTTCTTCTCGATAAATTCCGTCCACAACAATCTCGCATGAATGATCTTTGTGTAAGGGAATTCATTGAGGGAGATATTCTCGATCAGAATGTCAAAGCACTCCTGTGCTTTATCTGAAAGGATATCGTCTTTGATCCCTATGGCCAGTTCAGTAAGGATTCCTGAGAGGATCTGAAGGGCAGACGGGTATTCACGGGTCAGAAGGTCACGCTCCGATTCCCCGGGTTTACTGAAGAAGGTATGGAACTTTTTCCACTCGTACTCGAATGTATCGACAAAGTCCTCAGGAATAATCATGATATCACTTCCGAGAGCGTAGCCAGAGAGAGTAGGGTACAGGTATCCGATAATCAGATCCTGTTCGGAAAGCTGCTTCGTCGTTTCTGTTATTTCCATAGGAATCCTCGTTTTATCAAACCATTCCACAATCGTCATCTGTTTGCCTTCTACCTGCTCCACGCGGTAAACGGCCGGGCGAATCTGTTTCCACTGAGTCAGAAACTGCTGGAAGGACTCCGAGTAGGATGCACCGTGTTTGTCAATATACATTTCCACAATGGTTTTGCCGTCAACGACCTTTGCATTGAACAGGCTCCAGAGAGACATGCTCTGGACAAAAGCCTGCTGGTCGGCTTTTTTCAGTACCCACAGTTCATTGACATCCTTCCAGATGCTTGCCTGCAATTCTTCTTCATAAGGTGTGCTAAATTCCACTACTTTAGGTAAAAACTGCTGATAATCTTTTTCATCCTGCAACGTTGCTGTTGATAAAGCTTCTTGTTTGTTCATGCAGCATTTTTTGTATTTTTTCCCGCTGCCGCACGGGCAGGGATCGTTTCGTCTTACTTTTGCCATTCCTCTGGTCACCTCGTTCAAATAAATCGACCTTCCTATCATACCAGTGATTGAACGAAAGGTTAAGGATGAATCAAAAGCACTGTGTTTTTTGCTAAAAATAAACAATATTAGGGATTATTTGTGTGATTTCCGGGTAAAGAACCGGGAAAACACGATTGCGAGGAGAGGACAAAATGAGAATGAAGAGGCAGTGGTTAGTCATACCTGTTGTTTTTATGCTTACCGTTATTCTGGCTGCATGTGGAGAAGAGGATGCGATTGTAGACTATTATAATGGAGAGATGCATCCGGCTTGGGAGGATGTGGACGAGCAGCTTAACCGGTTCGATGAAGGGCTGATCCGCTTGGAATACGGGGAAACAGAAGAAGGAGAAAGCATGATGGATGCTGCCAGGGACGAAATAAGGGCGATCCGTGATTCCTTTGAGGGAAGAAGCTATGACTCCGAGCCTGTTCAGGATCTGCAGGATCAGTTTTATGAGTATGTGGTAGCAGTGGATGATTTCCTTGAAGGATTTTACGAAGCAATTGCTGCCGAAGCATCAGGTGCGTTCGGGGCAGAAGAAGAGCTGACACTCCAGAGCCTCATCTCAGAAGCCCAGCGTCAGGAAAACAGCCTGTCTGACATGATTAATGACTACATTGAAGAATACAACCTCGAATGGGAAGAAGAGGGAGAGATGGATACAGAAGAGTAAACAATTGTAAAAGAGGCCTGTTTCGGAAAGTTTACGAACTTTCCGGGACAGGCCTTTTTACGTGGAAAGAACATGATGTGAGGATACCTGTCCAAACAAAGAAAGGGTAGGAGAATACACTAATCTATGAATAGATTAAGGAAAGGTAGTGGCTGGTTTGATGAATCTCCAAACAGGAAGGCCAGGTGATAGACTGTGAAAATTGTGCTTGGCGTTCTCGGTGGTATGGGACCGGCCGCCACAATTGATTTCTTTGATAAAATGGTCTTGAATACGTCAGTAGACAAAGAAGAAGACCATATCCATGTGATTATAAACAACAACCCACAGATTCCCTCAAGAGTAAAAGGTATTTCAGGAGCAGGGGAGTCTCCTCTTCCATTTATAATAGAAGGAATTCGTCTGCTTGAACTGGTGGGAGCTTCCTTTGTAGTAATGCCCTGCAACACCGCTCATTACTGGTATGACCAAATTACTGAGCAGGTGAATGTACCCGTACTTCACATAATAAAAGAAACAGCCAGAGAAATTAAGGATGCAGCAGGGACAACCCTTCCAAAGGTGTTGTTATTAGCAACAGAAGGGACAGTGAAAGCGGGGCTCTATAAAAAAGAATTAGACAAGCGTGCAGTTATTCTGACGCCAAACCAACGAGAGCAAAGGGTGGTGGATAATACGATTGAGAGAATCAAGCGCGGTCTGTGTGACACAAGTGACTATAAGCTTATCCAGGACCTTATAGAGCATTATAAAGAAAACCATATGATCGACATGATTATAGGAGGGTGTACCGAAATTCCCCTCATGTATCCGCATCTGGATTTGACTGGAATTAATCCAGTTGACCCAACCTTGATTTTAGCTCGTGCAGCCATCAAAAAGTGCGGTAAAAAATTAAAGAGCCAATAGGGTCAGACCCCTGAACATAGTTTTGGGCGGTCTGACCTTTTGTTTATGCATGTTTTCATCAGTGGTGTTCCAAGTAACCGAGGCGGTTTCCTGTCCGGGCTTTGTTTGTGGTACAATCATGTGCAGAATGATTGAGCGGAAGGGAACGACGATAATGACTAAACATGAAACACCTGTAGCGAAGAACGACACGATTAATGTGACGTTTGAAGACCTTACACATGACGGGGCGGGCGTAGCGAAAGTAAACGGCTACCCGATTTTTGTACCAAGAGCCCTTCCTGATGAAGAAGCGGAAATCAAAATTATAAAAGTAAAAAAGAACTTTGCCATTGGCCGTTTAATAAACGTAACAAAAGAGAGCAGCAACCGCACTAAGCCCCCCTGCCCGATTTTCAAGCGATGCGGCGGCTGCCAGCTTCAGCACTTATCCTATGAAGGACAGCTGGAGTACAAACAAAAGCACGTAAAGGATGTACTTGCCCGGATCGGCGGTCTGCCGGATGTGCCTGTTCACGAAACACTTGGAATGGAGGACCCATGGCGCTACCGAAATAAAGCCCAGGTTCCCGTTGGCGAGCGGGGCGGCCACATTATTGCAGGTTTCTACGCCGAGCGGAGTCACGAAATTGTGGACATGCCAAACTGTGTCATTCAGCACGAAGAGAATGATAAGGTGGTCCAGCTTGTGAAAGGACTGGCTAAAAAGTACGGTATCCGTGCCTACGATGAAAAGAAACATAAGGGCACACTCCGCCACATCGTCACCCGTCACGGCAAAACATCCGGGGAACTGATGGTCGTTCTTGTCACCCGCGGCAAAGAGCTTCCTAATAAGAAGAATCTTGTCGATGACATACGGGAAAACCTTCCCCATGTTACGTCGATTGTGCAGAACATTAACCCGAAACGTACCAACGTCATTTTTGGAGAAAAAACAGAAGTCCTGTGGGGCGAAGACGTAATCTACGACTCCATTGGAGACATCCGCTTCGCTATTTCTCCCCGTTCGTTTTACCAGGTGAATCCGTCCCAGACAAAAGTGCTCTATGATAAAGCGCTGGAATACGCCGATCTGTCCGGCAGTGAAACGGTAATCGACGCTTACTGCGGCATTGGCACCATTAGCCTGTTCCTGGCTCAAAAAGCGAAGAAGGTTCTTGGAGTGGAGGTCGTACCGGAAGCGATTAAGGACGCCAAAAACAATGCAAAACTGAACGGTCTGACTAACACAGACTTTGTTGTCGGTGAAGCGGAGAAAGTCATGCCGTGGTGGTCCGCCCAGGGTGTCCGCCCGGAAGTGGTCGTCGTTGATCCGCCGCGAAAAGGCTGCGACGAAGAACTCCTCGAAGCGATTGTAAACATGAAGCCCGAGCGTGTTGTCTATGTTTCCTGTAACCCTGCAACGCTTGCCCGGGACTTGAAGTACCTGGACGAGCACGGATACGAGACGAAAGAAGTCCAACCGGTGGATATGTTTCCGCAGACGACACATGTGGAGTGTGTAGCACAACTCGTCTTAAAGTCGTAATCAAAAAATTCTATACCGACCATGAATTCGTTAAAACGATTTCGGGGTCTTTTTCCTGTTACAGCCTTGTCCGATCTTCCACTTTCCTTTTCAGTCTTTTACCAAATCTCGAACTGTAGAATGCACGATTGAATGGGTGGATTTAGCAGGAGGTGTTCTGGTTGTAAAGAGATTTTGAAATAAAAATTACCATCTCCGATCCGTTTGATAAACAGGGCTTAAACATGGTATAAGTGTAGAAGAAACAGGGACATCCTGCTTTTGAATTTTGGGATAACCGGTTGGTCTGGTATCCCATAATGAGAGGGTTTTGATTTAATGATGAAAGATAATTTTTGGCGTGAACTCCCACGACCTTTTTTTATACTGGCACCAATGGAAGAAGTGACCGATGTAGTTTTTCGCCATGTAGTGAGTGAAGCAGCCAGACCTGATGTGTTTTTTACAGAGTTTACAAACACGGAGAGTTATTGTCACCCTGAGGGGATCCGCAGTGTGCGCGGGCGCTTGACTTTTACAGAGGATGAACAGCCGATGGTTGCACATATATGGGGGGATAAGCCTGAATACTTCCGGCAAATGAGTATTGGTATGGCGGAACTGGGCTTTCGCGGTATCGATATCAATATGGGCTGTCCTGTACCTAATGTTGTACACAATGGGAAGGGGAGCGGCCTTATCCGGCGTCCGGAAGTTGCAGCAGAATTAATCCAGGCAGCGAAAGCAGGCGGGCTCCCCGTAAGCGTAAAGACAAGGCTCGGTTTTACGGAAGTAGATGAATGGCGGGACTGGCTTACCCACATTTTGAAGCAGGACATCGTTAACCTTTCCATTCACCTGCGTACAAGAGATGAAATGAGCAAGGTGGATGCCCATTGGGAGTTGATCCCGGAGATTAAGAAACTCCGTGACCAGATAGCACCGGATACACTTTTGACGATCAATGGGGATATTCCCGACCGTCAAACCGGTTTGAGACTCGTTGATCAATATGGTGTTGACGGGGTGATGATTGGCCGTGGTATTTTTCATAATCCATTTGCCTTTGAAAAAGAGAAGAAAGATCACAGCAGTAAGGAACTGCTTGATCTCTTAAGACTTCATCTGGATCTTCACGATAAATATTCACATTTAGGGCTGCGTCCGTTCAAGGCTCTTCACCGCTTTTTTAAGATCTATGTCAAAGGATTCCGCGGGGCGAGTGAATTAAGAAATCAACTGATGAGCACAGAGTCAACAGATGAAGTGCGTGAATTACTCGATAACTTTGAGTTAAAGAGTCTGTAGGGCATTGGGGAACGGTAGAAGGTCGTGATTCAAGGGGAAAGTAAAGCAGTGTGTTAAACTGGTGTGCCTCCAAATAGTTAGAATTTATACGAAGCAGGAAATTGGCTGGCGTGAAGGAGGTAGTGAACTCAAATCATGCCCGCCATTTTTTCTTTAAAGTTGTTAGTATAGTAATCTTTAATCAGGGTAATATTTGCAAATTAGAAGCTCGCGAATGGGTAAGATTATTATTTCTTAAATAATTAAACCTGAATGAAGCAGAAAGATATTCCTGACGAAGCAGGCAATAATGGTTCCGTTAGTTTTTGTAAGATCACCAGCGCCGCTTGTGTTACCACATACACTTTTGTCGAGGATTATGTGGCACGACTAAAAGAAATACAACAATCCTGCAAACATGGAAAGATGAGCCTCCTTTTGAAGAAATGAGAAGAAGTTGGAAGGGCTACCGCTTTGAAACGTTAGATGAATTAACGGATGAAGATTTTATTCGCGGGAGTACCCGGTCAAAGTCCGTTTACTTAACGGAAGAGGGTATCAAAGAAGCCGAAAAATTAATGCAGAAGTATTTAGGGAAAGGTCATTTATCTTAACTTTGAGATTATAGTAGAAAAGGTGCACCGGGAACTGGACCGGTGCACCTTTAATACCCTACTACTTCTTCACAGCCTCTCTCTGTCTTTGAAAGATCCTTTCACTTGCAGCCTTTACCCGCTCCCTAAGGCGTTTTTGTTCACCGTAAACCAGCCTGCCGTCACGCTTTACAGCTTTTCCTGCAACGAAGACAAATTCCACATTCTCCGGGCGGGCACTCTGGACAACAGCCCCTACAGGCTGGTTGTTGAGTGGATGAAGGTTCGTTGAAGACGGATCAATAATAACTATATCCGCTTCTTTCCCCGTCTCGAGCGTCCCGACTTTGTGATCAAGTTGAAGGGCTTTTGCTCCATTTTGTGTAGCGAACGTTAGAACATCCTTTGTCGTAATTCCAAGTTCCATTGGCATGTCCCCTTTATCCAGTATTATCTCGTTCTGCCGTGCTCTTTCAGCCTGCATTGCAAACTTCATTTGAGAAAACATGTCACCTGCTGTGGACACAACCACATCGACTCCCAGCGTCACCAGGCCATTGTGTTCGTGAAGGCGACCGGTTGCCGGGTATCCGTGGCCCATCATCATTTCAATTTCTGGAGTCACAGAAAGGGACGCACCGCTCTCGGCAATGAGCTTATATTCATGAGGCTGGATGCGGTTAACGTGTACCAGATTCAAATCTTCTCTCAGCAGCCCTGCATCATGAAGGCGGGAAATCGACCTGTCGTGTGGTCCCCAGCTGCCGAACCCTATGTGCATGGATGCAATGGCGTCAAGTTCTCTTGCAAGCTGAATGTCATCAACGGCGGTTTCCCATGCACTGAATTCAGGCCCTCGAATAGCCAGTCCCATTGTTAAAAGCTGATCGGAGGATTGGAAGTACTCTTTTTTTACTCTGCGGCTGTCCTCGGGATGCCTCAGTTGACTCTCCCGATCCCAGTATTCCCCTCGTCCCGATACCCCGTGAGCAAAAACCCCGCGTATCCCTGCGTCGCGCAGACCGTTTATGGCAGCATCCGCATGTTCGGGCGTTTCCAGCATGGAGTAATCAAGGACCGTAGTCACACCGGCGTCCAGGGCTTCAAGTGAGCCCCACAGGTTTGCCAGGTACATGTCTTCTGTTGTGAGCATGGATCCTAGATTTCCGTAATAAATGTTTTCCAGATATTGAGGCAGTGACCAGTCTGTACCGGTATGGCGGATAAGAGATTCCCAGACGTGGCGGTGGGAATCGACGAAGCCGGGCATAACAATCTTACCTTCTGCATCAATCGTTTCAGTTTCATTATTGACAGGAAGCCCTGGTTGAACATCTTTAATGTATTTCCCCTCAATTAGAATGTCTGCCTTCCTTTTGTTAAAGTGCTTATCCAACATGATTCCATTTTTAATGATCAGTTTGTCCATACTGATACAGCCTCCTCTTAAAAGTTAATCTTGTACATGTCAACGCTATACCCGTAGTTGTCATAAATATGTATCCCTACTCATTTCAAAAACCGGACAAAACGGATAATCAATCATTGAGCCTGTAGAAATCATCTTACATTTTCCATAACAGGACTTAAGATGTTAGAGTTGAATAAAAGGATAGATAAACGTATGGATAGAAAAATGAAAAAAAGTAAATATAACTTGAGAGAAGAACATTTTCAGAAAGGAAGATCCCATGACGAAATCAATAGATACAGGATGGAATCTGGACAATAGTTACGCCCGGCTGCCGGAATCGTTTTTCAGCTTGATCAATCCAAATCCGGTTGCAGATCCAGAGCTTGTCGTACTTAACACTAAGCTGGCAGCCACATTGGGCCTGAATGCTGAAGAGCTGAAAAGCAAGGAAGGGATAAATATTCTTGCAGGAAACGATGTTCCTGACGGCTCAGTACCTATCGCTCAGGCCTATGCTGGACATCAGTTTGGGAATTTCACCATGTTGGGAGACGGACGTGCCCTGCTTTTTGGGGAGCAGATCAGCCCTGACGGGGAAAGGGTCGATGTTCAGCTGAAGGGATCGGGACCTACACCATTTTCCCGTGGAGGAGACGGTCGTGCGGCACTTGGCCCGATGCTTCGGGAATATATCATCAGTGAAGCTATGCATGCCCTTGGTATCCCGACTTCCCGGAGTCTTGCTGTTGTTGCTACAGGGGAGCCCGTTTACCGTGAAACGGAACTTCCCGGTGCTGTTCTGACCCGCACAGCAGCCAGTCACCTTCGATTCGGAACTTTTCAGTACAGTGCAGGAGTGGGAAAAGTGGACGACCTCAGGACTCTTGCTGATTATGCCATAGAGCGCCATTACCCTCATATAAAAGATCATGAAAACCAGTATTTCTCTTTTCTCGAGGAAGTAATGAAAGATCAGGCCTCCCTGGTTGCCAAGTGGCAGCATATCGGTTTTATCCATGGCGTCATGAATACCGATAATATGACCATCAGTGGAGAAACGATTGATTACGGCCCGTGCGCCTTCATGGATACGTATGACCCAAAAACCGTATTCAGTTCGATAGACGTACAGGGGCGTTATGCATATGGGAATCAGCCTTATATTACCGGCTGGAATCTTTCAAGGTTCTCAGAAGCCCTCCTGCCTCTGCTTCACAACGATGAGGAAGAAGCAGTAAAGCTTGCACAGGCTGTGATGGCTGATTTCAGTGAACGTTACAAGCGTATCTGGCTTGACGGTATGCGAAAAAAGTTAGGGTTGTTAAACGAAGAAAAAGAAGACGAATCTCTAGTTGAGCAACTCCTGAGTATCATGCAGAAAAACAAAGCTGATTATACGAATACCTTCCGTGCCCTTTCATTTGATCAGCCTGTAGATGAATTGTCCTGCTCTGGAGAATTTAATGAATGGTATAGGCAGTGGCAGGCACGGCTGAACAGGCAGGAAGGTTCAAAAGAGTCTTCCCGGGAATTGATGCAGCAAACCAACCCTGCAATTATCCCTCGCAACCACAAGGTGGAAGAGGCACTGGAAGCTGCTGGTGAAGGGAATTTCAGTGTTATGCTTCGCCTTCTTGATGTTTTGTCGAATCCTTATACTAAAAATCCGGATAAGGAATTTACTAATCCTCCGGAACCATCCAGTCGTCCTTACCGTACTTTTTGCGGAACGTAAACAAACCTCACGAACGCTTCCTTTATGCCGTGTATAAAGGAAGCGTTTTTTCTTTTTCAGCGTGCCCGGCACACGATTAATTGCTAACTGGTGAAAGTCCAGTCTGAGTAAGTACCAAGAAGCTGATAATCAACTGGTGGAGAAATCATGAGGTTGAAACCCTGTGACAAAATAACTTTTTACGGAGTGCGAACAACTTAACAATTTTTAACATCAAGTGAATCTTGCAGCCTGGTGAAGCAACAATATCATTCCGGTCTAAGAGGCTATGTAAACTGTCCGTTGCTTGCACAATATACAAACGGACGGAACCACAAAAAAGTTATTAGACGACACGTAAGGAGGACAGCAAGGAGAAAGTCAGGGAAAACAGGCTTTCAAAAGAAGGGGAGCTAATCTACAAAAAAAGAAAAGAAACAATAGAGCGAAGCTTCGTGGTCGTAAAACAACTGTACGGGCTTCGCTATTGCAGGTTGCGAAGCTTGAAAGGCGCATTGGAACAATTACAGTCGCAGTACAGAACGTAAGAAATCGTAATCGTAAGGTATTACTTCTGCATAAAGAAACCCACATACGATAAAAAAACGTGTATAGGTTTCCCAACAACACTGAGCCCTTCCTAATATGAAGAGATTTTTAGGATGCATCGACTATCAAAAATTAGCCTGGTTCACATATGTTTCGTAGTTTTGTTAATTCAGAATGAAGAACCCTGTGCTCTGGATTGGATATTAAGTTATCATTCTCATCAATGTGGTAGCCCCATACTGAGAATAGTGCTCCACTCTTTATACTAGAAATAAAAACAACTTCAAACTGGGCAGGAACAGGAATTCCCTCTGCCTCAAAGTTCACAAAATTAAAAGTTGACTCGCAAGAATCAAGATTAATTACACCTGTATCAAAAAGGAGATCTTTTCCACCGTTTAAACCATATACCTGTGCTCGGACGGAAATTGGAGAATTACTATCGTTTAAAAATTTTAGCGCGAGTACCTCTGTACTATTGAAATACGCATTTTCGATTGGACCAGTGGTGAAAAAAAAGGGGCTGACAGTACCCATTACAAACCACCTCCTTCCTGATTATAGTAATAATTTATGAGGCTTTTAAAAATATGTAATAGTTAAATAGCATATTTCAATAGTACATTCTAGTGCCTTTTCTGGTACCGATTTTACATTCCAAAGTTTGTCGGAAGGTGTTTTAAACCACTTTTTTAAAAGGACTTGGTAATGTTGGTATTTGGAAATGTTAAATTTTAACCTCTTGTGCTTACACGATTAAACCTCTTATTGAGAAACTTCTGAGTATCTTGCAAAAAAACAAAGCTGATTATACGAATATCTCCAGAGCACTTTCATTTAATTTGCCGGTTTATGAATTGTCCTGCTGTGCAGAGTTTAATGAATGGTAGGAGCAGTGGCAGTCAACGGGGGACAGGCTGGAATTTTATAATAATGTTCGGCCCGTCCAAACACCTTCTCATGCCTGCACTCCAAGTAAAGCCAGTGACAGTGCACACAGACTAGTAAAAAAATTATAAGAAAATTAGAAGGTCCTATTCTTTATTAAAGGTGTCCATCACCCGTTTTTAAAAAACCCGTACCACTCTTGACAGTTTTGTTCATATCAGGCCGAAGTGAGGCCCGCATAAAACATCCACCTGTAGCGTCATTTATCAGAAGGTGTCACCAAAATCATCATTTTTGGGACACCCTCTTTATTTATAAAAAAAGCGGTTAAGACAGATTTTTGAAGAACTCCTTCCTTATTTTACTTACTAGTCTTATAACTACAGCATTTCGAAGCTTGGCTCATAAACTATAGAAGGAAATAAGATAACGGAGGTTCAAAGTGTTATGACAATAGTTTGGGTAAAAGTTTTACAGAGTGAATCCGGGAATAGCCACATTGTTGTACCAGAGGAATTTCCAGAGACATTTCGTAAATATAACAGTATTCAGCATGGTTTATTACATGTTTCTTGTGAGATCATCACAAAAAAAGGAACTGGTGAGAGTGGAGATATTGATAGTCCTTTGACTCTCAACTTTTCAAAAGAGGTTATGGAAAAACTTTATTTATTTCCAGGTGTTAAATATCAGGTTATCGCTAAGGGTGACACAATAAAAATTGGGCCACTGACCGGTATGACTGTTTCAAATGACAAATCCACAGGAGTTAAAAGAGTCAGAGATTATAGCAGAACCGGTGGCATCTTTGTTGCTTTTAAAAAGAGTAATATTAATTGGGAGGCTAAAACAGTAGTAGGCAGGGTTTATGCAGGAAACGAGAAAAAATGGCAGTTGGCTACCGTCCCGTTGCCTGATGTTATCTATCGAAGAGGATCAAAATTTTCGGATGAACTGATTACAAAATACAAAGAAATGGGTGGCACTCTCTTTAATACGAGACCCCTTTATAAAGGAAACCTCGACACAATACTCTCAAAAGATGAAACATTAAAGGAATTTATTATCGAACAGCGAGATGTAAACACCATAGGAGATATATTCATTATGGTGTACCGGTTTAAAAAGATTGTTATCAAGCCAAAAGCCGGAGTAGGAGGGAACGGTGTATTATTTATCGAGAAAATAGGGTGGAACAGGTTTAAGGTTGCGGACTATAAAAATGTGAGAAATGCAATGAAGAAAATTCTCTCAACCAATCAACTAATAAGCTTTATAAAGGAGCGAAATCTTAGTAATGGCCGTTTTATCGTTCAAAAGTGGATACAATTTAAAACTTACAAAGGTAACCCCGTTGACATTCGTGTTCATATGCAGAAAAACGATGAAGGCTGGGTTTGCAGTGGCGTTGAATGCCGTGTGGCCGCTTCGGGGCAGCAAGTAACGAATCTGGCTAAAGGAGGGGAACCACTTACTTTTGAAACAGTTATGGAGTCGGAACCTGAAATCGACGAATTGAAAGATAAGCTCATAGCGGTATGTAAAATGATTGGTGAGGCCATTGATCAGGCGTATCCAGACGACTGCTTTGCAGATATAGGCATGGATGTTGCACTGGATAGTGCAGGAAAGATATGGTTCATCGAGGCGAATTGCTGTCCATTATTTAAAGGGTTCAAAAAAATTTCCCCATTGTCTTACCGGGCCATTTGTCAAAGACCAATTTATTATTCAACGTCAAAACAGGGATTTATTATTGACCTATAACAAGACACTCAACCTTCCTGGGGAAGGTTTTTTGATGTGAGTCGGGTTGTAGTATAGTCTTCTTCGTTACAACAGCTGAATTATAGATTGAGCAAGGGTAATGTATGTGTTTATCAGTGGCGAAGCAGGTTGAGGTGAATATGCTGGAAGTAGAGTAGAAAAGAAGAAAGGGGGTGAAAGTGTGGGAAGATCGAAATCAAAATATACGAAATATAAAATAATGAAAAAGAATCAATTTCTGATAAACTACCTTCCCGAAACAACTCTTTACACCAGAAAGAGAATGCTGCGCATGCTGAGTAAATACAAGGAGGTCATTATTAAGCCGAATGTAGGAAGGCTTGGACAAGGAGTAATCAAGGTATCTGACCTTGGGGAAAAATATAATCTTGGAAAAAAGCAATATGAAGTTCGTATACGAAATACTTCAAAGTTTTTTGATAGTGTTCCATCAATGCTTAATCACTTGAATCATATAAAAAGCAGAAAAAGTTATGTTATCCAACGGTACATTCCTCTGCCTTTAATAGATGACCAATCATTTGATATGCGTATCATGCTGCAAAGGAAAAGGAGGTCAAGGGATTGGGTTGTTTCTGGTAAAGCAGTAAAGGTTACGTTAAAAGAATATTTTGTATCAAATGCCTGCATCCAAATAGAAACGTTAGAAGAAGCGATCAGGAAATCTTCTTTGAGAAATTCTTCATCTGAAGATAAAATTAGTAAAGAAATTGACCGCTTGTCGATTATTCTTGCAAGGCATTTGCAAAAGTATTACAAAAAAGATAAAGAAATTGGTCTTGATTTGGCGATTGATAAAAACGGACGCCTGTGGATTATCGAAGCGAATTTCAAACCTATGATTAATATGTTCCGACATTTGAAAGATAAAAGTGTATACAAGGAGATCCGTTCGTATCGCAAAAGAATGTAAGGGCTACTGTTTAGGTGGTCTCCTTTTATTTAAACTGACCGTCTTTAATGGACTGCACATAATTCTGTTTTTAAAGTAAATGTACAACTAGAAAAAGAAGAGGAATCTCTTGTTGAGAAACTTCTGAGTGTCATGCAGAAAAACAAAGCTGATTATACGAATACCTTCCGTGCCCTTTCATTTGATCAGCCTGTAGATGAATTGTCCTGCTCTGAAGAATTTAATGAATGGCATAGGCAGTGGCAGGCACGGTTGAACAGGCAGGAAGGTTCAAAAGAGTCTTCCCGGGAATTAATGCAGCAAACCAACCCTGCAATTATTCCTCGCAACCACAAGGTGGAAGAGGCTCTGGAAGCTGCTGGTGAAGAAATTTCAGTGTTATGCTTCGCCTTCTTGATGTTTTGTCGAAGCCTTATGAAAAAAATCCGGATAAGGAATGTACAAGTCCTCCGGTACCTTCTAATCGCCCCTACCGTACTTTTTGCGGAACATAAATCATTTTACGAACGCTTCCTTTATGCAGTATATAAAGGAAGCGTTTTTTGTTGTTCGATGGGAGCAAATACGACAGTCAGGTGCGTACTTCCAACCTTTTTTAACGAACTAGTCTTATAACTACGGCATTTCAAAGCTTGACTCATAGACTATAGAAGGAAATAGAAGACGGAGGTGCACAAAGTGACGACAGTATTATGGGCAAAAATGATAGAAAGTGAATGTGAGTATAACCAAATTGCTGTACCTGAAGGAATTTGTTGAGAAATTTTATACCCATACTAGTATTCAACATGGCTTGCTGCATGTTCCCTGCGAAATCACAACAAAAAAAGGGTCAGGAGAAAGTGGAGAAATTGATAGTCCTTTGACTCTCAGCGTTTCAAAAAAGATTATGGAAAAGCTTTATTTGTTTCAAGGTGTTAAATATCAGGTTATTTTTCAGGGATCTTCGATAAAAATTGGTCCACTGACCGGTATGACTGTCTCCAGTGACAAACCCACAGGGATGAACAGGGTAAGAAATTATCACAGAACCGGTGGCATCTTTACTGTGTTTAAAAAGAGTAATATTGATTGGGAAAGTAAAACAGTAAAAGGCAGGGTTTATACAGGAAACGAGACAGAGTGGAAGTTGGCTACCGTTCCGTTACCTGATGTTATCTATCAGGGTCAAAGTTTTCGGATGAACTGATTACAAAATATAAGGAAATGGGTGGCATTAATCAACTAATAAGCTTTATGAAGGAGCGGAACCTTGATAGTGGGCGTTTTATCGTTCAAAAATGGATACAATTTAAAACTTACAAAGGTAATTCTTTTGACATGCGGTTTCATATGCAGAAAAACGATAAAGGCTGGGTTTGGAGGGTTACAAACCTTGCTAAGGGTGGAAAGCCTCTTCCTTTTGAAACCGTTATGGAATCAGAACCAGATACCGGCAAATTGAAAGTTCCACTCATAGCAGTATGTAAAGCGATAGGTGAGGCTATCGATCAGGCGTACCCCGACGACTGTTTTGCAGATATTAGAATGGATATTGGAATAGACAGCGAGGGAAAAGTATGGTTTATCGAGGCGGACTGCCGTCCATTATTTAAAGGATTTAAAAAAATCTTCCTGTCATCTTACCAGGACATTTGCCAAAGGCTAATCTATTATTCAACGTCAAAGCAGGGATTCATTGTTGCTTCATAATAAGAGAGTTGAACCTTCCAAGGGAGGTTTTTTTTTTGCGCCGGGTTGTAGTTCAGCTTTCTTCGTTACAACAGCTGAATTGCAGATTCTGCAAGAGAAATATATGTGTTTGCCGGTAGCGAAGCAGGATGATGAGAATATGCTGGAAGTAGAGTTGAAAAGTAGAAAGGAGGTGAAAGTGTGGGAAGGTCTAAATCAAAATATACCAAATATAAAATTATGAAAAAAAATCGTTTTCTGGCGAACTATCTTCCAGAAACGTGTCTTTATACAAGAGAGAGATTATTGTTAATGCTTGGTAGACACAAGCAGGTCATTATTAAACCGAATGTAGGAAAACTTGGCAAAGGGGTTATCAAGATTTCTGACCTGGGAAGGAACTATTTTTTTGGGAAAAAACAATATGAAGTTCATATAGGCAATACTTCAAAAACATTTGATAACTTTCAGTCAATGCTATTCTACGTAGAAAGAATAAAAGACCGGAAAAAAAACGTCATTCAACGGTACATTCCTCTGGCTACGATAGATGACCAACTATTTGATATGAGGATCATGCTGCAAAGAAAAAAAAGGTCAAAGAATTGGGTTGTTTCCGGAAAAGCCGTAAAGGTTACTTTTGAAGACTACATTATTTCTAACGCCTGCATCCAAGTTAAAACATTAGAAGAAGCGATTGGCGAATCTTCATTGGAAGGTCGTGTATCCGTCGAACGGTTAAATCAAAAAATTGACTATCTGTCTATTATTCTTGCAAGGCATCTGCAAAAGTATTACAAAAAAGATAAAGAGATTGGTCTTGACTTGGCAATTGATAAATACGGACGCCTGTGGATTATCGAAGCAAACTTCAAACCTATGATTAACATGTTCATGGGGATGGAAGATGAGAGCGTATACAATAATATCCTTGCCTTTCGTAAGAGCATGTGACGTCCGGTTAAAGTCAGAATCAAACTGAAAAAGACTTGCTCGCTGCTCATAATAGAGAGTGGCGGCTGCGCTTTTATTCAGAGAGCGATACATGAGACGGCATTATACCTCATGAATCGCTCTCTTTTTTTATGGAGGCTGTGCATAACTGTGGGTAAGCTCGCACAGATTCCTCTCTGTTAGGTGAATGCTCGGCCAAAAAAATGAACCGGTCATAGAATAGAAAGAGGTTAACTACATGAGACAGAGAGGGAGACAGATGTTTTCAATTTGGATTAAAATCAGGAATGTAGAGTGTGAGAAAAGTGATGTACAGCTTCCAAGGAAGTTTGATCATCTGCTCAGTCATTTGGCGTATGTTCAACATGGGTTGCTGACACAGCCATGTAAGTTTAAGATACGGGACGTTGAAGAAGAGGAGAAAGGGACCAGGGAATCGCCATTAATGATAGAGATGCCCCGTTCAATGATTAAGAGCCTGTACATTATTGAGGATCTGCCTTTTCAGGCAATTGTTATTGGCAGTACACTCAAAATCGGACCGGTTACAGGGGTTATAGTGGATAAATCTGATCGGGTAAGTGGGACGGCCCGAAAGGAAATAACCCACGTTATTGGAGGAATACTGGTTTTTTTAAACAGAAAGAGTATAAACCTCGTTAATAAAACCGTGGCAGGAAAAGTGTATGATCACAAAAACAGAGTGTGGATTGGAAGAACGGTTCCTTTACCGGAAGTGATATATGTAAGAGGGACTTTGAAAAAATACCGGCATTTGCTGCTGGATGAGTATCGCAGAATGGGGGGAATCTTGTTTAACACAAGGCGTCATGACAAGTATGAGATCGAACACCATTTAGGTGGCATAATAGAGTTAAAAGATGCTTTTATTACAAGTACCTTGATTGAAAACGCCGACAGTGTTATTCATTTTTTGAAAGACAAAAAAAAGGTTGTACTCAAGCCCTCAAAAAGTAAAAGGGGAAAAGGAGTAATCTTCATTGAAGAGAAAGATACTGATATTTATCAGATCTACGATTACAGGAAAACGAGAAAAGCACGTCAGCAGGTAGTCAGCCACCAGGAACTGCAGACGTACTTGAACCAGTTAGCAACGCGTAAAAGATATATAATGCAAGAGTGGATCAGCTTTTTGCAGTACAGAGGAGCCCCTTTTGACATGAGAGTTCACATGCAGAAAGATGAAGGCAGTTGGATATGCAATGGAATAGAATGCCGGGTTGCCAGAGCAGGAGAAAAGATCACGAATGTATCGAAGGGAGGAAAAGCGATCTCATTCAGCCAGGCAATGGGAAATTGTTCCGAAGAAACAAGGGACATGGTTAAGGAGAGGATCCTTCATTTCTGCGATATGTTTTGCACTCATTTAGATCAAGCTTTACCGGATGATCACTTTGCGGACGTTGGTATGGATATTGGTCTGGAAAAAGATTATACGATCCGCTTTATTGAAGTCAACTTTTCACCTGCGTTTAAAGGTTTTCGGCGTTTTAACAGGCTCATGTATAAAAAAATCAGCTGGCAGCCACTTCTTTATGCGGCACAGTGTCAGGGGTATATAAAATGAAATGTCATCGCCTTCCTTCATGAAAAGTGAACCAAACGAAAATGGATCGTTTATGGAACAAAATAAGAACGACCATAATGCAAAGCATGGATAGATCTGGGCAAGGAGAACAGGAAAACAAATAATTCAACTCCAGAACAGACGAAACATTCTGAAATCTGATTGACCAAGCGCTCATTCAACCTCTATAATCACAGTAACAGGTTAATTTAATAGGAGGCGTTCGATATGGCAGAAATGATTCATTCAACAGTAGGGAAACTTCTGGAAGACACAGTTGCAAAACAGCCCCATCACGATGCATTGGTCTATCCTGACCGGGGGCTTCGTCTTACATATGAACAGTTTGATAAAGAGTGCCGCAGAGTTGCGAAGGGACTTATGAAGCTCGGCATAGAGCGTGGCGAACATGTGGCAATCTGGTCTTCAAATAAACCGGAATGGGTAACAACTCAGTTCGCTACGGGAAAAATGGGAGCTGTTCTTGTAACCGTTAACACGAATTACCGAACCGCTGAGCTGGAGTTCCTGCTCAAACAGTCTGATGCCACGACAATTATCCTGATGGATGAATATAAAGGAGCATCATACCTTGATATGCTTTACGAGATTGTACCTGAGCTGAAAGAGTCTGAACCCGGGCAGGTGCAGTCTGAACGCTTGCCATACTTAAAGAACGTGATTTTTATGGGCGAGGAAAAGCATCCCGGTATGTGGAGCTGGCCTGACCTTTTGGCAAAAGCTGAAGAGATTTCGGATGATGATCTTAACGAACGAATGGAAAGCCTTGAGCCGGATGATGTCATTAATATGCAGTATACATCGGGTACGACAGGATTTCCGAAAGGGGTTATGCTGACGCACAGTAATCTGGTTAACAACTCGGCGAATATTGCTGAGTGCATGAATCTGTCAAACGAAGACCGGATGTGTATCCCTGTTCCGTTCTTCCACTGTTTTGGCTGTGTTCTCGGTACACTCGCGTGTGTGAATGCTGGTGCTGCCATGGTCCCGGTACAGGAGTTTACCCCAAAAGCAGTATTGGAAGCGGTTTCTAAGGAGAAATGTACCGCTCTCCATGGGGTGCCGACGATGTTCATCGCTGAACTGAATGAAAAAGCCATAGACCAGCATGACTTTACACACCTTCGAACAGGGATTATGGCTGGTTCCAACTGCCCGGTGGAAGTCATGAAAGGTGTCATTGATAAAATGGGAGCAGAAGAAATGACCATTGCCTACGGTCAGACAGAGTCATCCCCTGTTATTACACAGACCAGGGTAAATGATTCCCTTGTACGAAAGACGGAGACTGTCGGACGGGCCCTTCCAAATGTAGAAGTGAAAATTGTATATCCGGGCACAGATGAAGAAGCACCACGCGGACAGCAGGGGGAATTATGCACTCGTGGATACCACGTGATGAAAGGCTATTATAAAGATCCTCTTGCGACAAAAGAGGTGATTACAGAGGACGGGTGGCTCAGGACAGGTGACCTGGCTGTGATGGACGAAGACGGCTATGTAAAAGTAACAGGAAGACTGAAAGACATGATTATCCGTGGCGGGGAAAATATATATCCCCGTGAAATTGAAGAATTTCTCTATCAGCATCCAAAAGTACTGGATGTTCAGATTGTCGGGGTCCCTGACCAGAAGTACGGGGAAGAAGTATCCGCATGGATCGTTCTAAAAGAAGGAGAAACGGCGACGGCTGATGAAATTAAGAACTACTTTGATGGCAGAATAAGCAAGCACAAAATCCCCCGCTACATTGAGTTTGTGGATGAATACCCGATGACAGCTTCGGGAAAAATCCAGAAGTTCAGGCTGCGGGAAATGGCAGTGGATAAATTATCAAAGCCGGGGGCTGGGGTGGAAAAATGATAGGTGTGAGGTTAAGTAAATTCTCTCTACGAAAATAATCGATAAAAAGCTGTCATAAATACCCGTACCTTTTTCTGTAAGAATAGAAACACATAATGAAAACGAGAAGTAATCATAGTGATTTCTTCTCGTTTTTTCGGAGTTAAAAAATATATACTATTTTTAGTTACAAAGAACAGCCTCTCCGAAGCAACTGGCGATCCTGTTCAATCCACGCTCTTATCAATTTTGCATCGGGCTTTAAAGAGGAGAGTAGCTACGTTTATTTTCAGAGTCAGAGGGTCCTATAAAGTAAAAACACTATTATAGGACACCACTGATTACTCATCAATTTAATACGATTGTCAAACTTTAAATGAGAGAGTTACTCTGGCGTACAAGCTCCCTCTGTAGTATTAATTGTTAGTTCAGCTGTAAGACCAGGTGCTATTGTAATATCTACTACAGCATCAATGCTTGGACACTCTACTGTTACAACCACTCCTAATACTTCAATAACTCCTACACCAGCAGCATCAACTGGAAAGGTGAACAAACCTAAATTTACATCAGCAGCAATTTCTGTTCCTAATAATGAAATATCAGCAGTAACTTCGGCACAGCAAAAATTTAAAAGTCCCATTCGCTTCACCCCCTTTCGGTCTTTATGCTGTATTCTATGAAAAATGACGATTAAGAGAATGTACGTTTCTCCTGGTAGAAACGTACATTTTTCATAGGAAGTTAAATTTTCAGGGGGCATTCCCATGACCATAAGTTAAAGCAGACTGACCTCATATAAGCTTTGATTTACATAAAAGAATGAAAGGTGATAAATATGGTGAAAGAAAACACTCAATTGAAAGAGCGTATAAAAGAGCTGGAAGTTTCTCTTCTCAGTCCTGCCGTACGTACGAACCCGGTAAAAATAAATGAACTTCTTCATGATGATTTCTTTGAGCACGGAAGTTCGGGAGTGGTATTTTATAAAAAAGATTGTACTGGTGAAGGGGGAGTAGGGGTAAGAGAGATGACTCTATCCGGCTTCTCTTTGCATTCTTTGGGGGAGAATGATGTTCTGGCAACGTATGTATGTGATGACCAAACACGAAAGGTCAGGTCATTACGAAGTTCTGTATGGAGGTTTGAAAGTGGACGCTGGCAGATGTTTTTTCATCAGGGGACGGTAATGAGAGATAGCAGCCAGGTTTAATTAAGTCAAAAGAAAACTCAACACCTTTAAAACTAAGAATACTATATAACGGCTTTCCCGAAATATGAACGAAAACCAGACGCCCTGTATATTAGCGCCTGGTTTTTCGTTTTATTCCTGCCCTTCTTCCTGATCTCTGTATTCCTGATAAGGAAGGTCATCCCAGAAGTTGATATCTGCATCGTGAATCGATCCGTCAGCAATGGCTTCCATCGCTGCTTCCATGGATACGACAGCCTGTTTAATTAAGTATCCGTTACTCTTCTGGCCAAGAACAGCTTCTTCACGGCTGTTATCCGTCATGCCGCGCATTTCAAATAGTAAGGTAGAAAAGTCATATTCATAAGCAAGGCCGTTACGGGCGATGGTGTTTGCATCCCCGCCAGGGTATTTAGCAAGGTGGCCCCATCCTTTAGCAGTTACAGCGTCATAGATGACACTTCCAAGCTGCTTGGACCCGATCACAGTTTCTTCACTTACACCAGGATTAGTTGGATAAAGCATGGAACCGGATACATAGCGGTCATCGAGGACCGGTGATGTCCCTTGGTGATGGAAATCAATTAAATAATCAATATCGTATTTCTGCAGAACGTTCTCATGAAGCGCAATGGTTTCAGGCTGAGTACGGTCATTGTGGTCACGGTTTAAATCCACTTCATTGGCGTTAAAACGGGTGGACGTTCCCCCTGCTGTGTAATCACTGATGTCAAAGTTCACATCACCCTCAGCCCCGTCAGGGTTAATGCGCGGCACAAACAAGACGTTTACCTTTTCTTCAAGCTCGCGGACGTGACGGCTGTTTCCGCTCAGGTTTTTAATGACATGAAGAGCGCCTTCCGTGATCATTTCTTCGTTACCGTGCTGTTGGGTAAGGAAAACAATCGTTGGATTGTCAGGGTTATTTCCGAATTTTACTAAAAAGAGGTCACGTTCTTTTACGGACTGACCGATCACTTCCAGTTCGAGACGGTCAGAGCGGTCTGTAACATGGTAGAGAAAATCAGACATTTCTTCGTACGTCTTTACCCGGTCTTTGTTGATGGACTGGTTCGGGTTGATGTTCGGTCCGTTTCCGACTGCACCAGCCTGCTGAAAGGGCAGGGCTGCCAGTAAAAGGACAAGCGTGAGCGCACTTGCAAAAACGAGTTTCATGATGTTTCGGTTCATAATATAAAATCCCTCCTGAAAATAGTGTCGACTACGGTTTCGTTATTTCGACATCCATTTCCTTCGAGAATCGAATAAATAAGACCATCTGATTATCTCCTAATTTTCCATCACAGGAAATCAGAAGCATTTTATGTAAAAATGAGGTAAAAATGTCAGTCCGGAGAACCCGTTAATATGTAATCCCTTTTCACACAGGGTCTGCCCCCAAGGCATAAACGGAGGAAAGAGAACAATGAAATAACCAGCTGAAAAATAGTTATCTGAGTATACCAACCGAGTTGACCCAACATAAGATATCTTGTACTAAACTGCAGGCGTTGGGAAGGTGAAAAAATGAATTGTTTCTGGGTAAAAATAAATGAAACAGCCAGGGAATACCCAATCATACGTGTTCCAAATATAATCTTTACTCACCTGGAACATTTATCTCTAATTCAGCACGGATTATTAAAAAAGAATGGCACTGTAAAAGCAAAGTTAACTGACGACAGTCAGAAAGGCACTCAAGAGAATCCTTTTATCATTGATGTTTCAGCTTCACTGGTGAATGATTTGTATTTATTGAAGGATATCCCATACAGACTTACTACGAGAGGGGATACCATTAAATTCGGCCCCGTAACCGGCATCATGATCAGAAGCCAGGAAGAGTTAAACTTAAGAGAAGAAGTGTATCCCCATCTGGGGGGCATACTGGTCAGTCCTAGTCAATTTGATTGGGAAAAGGGAATAGTGACTGGAGAGGTTTATGACAGCAGTAAAAGTAGGTGGGTATTAAAAACCGTACCGCTCCCCGAGGTCATTTTTAACCGGTCTTTAATGAAAAAAAAGAAAAAAGTCAAATTAATTACTAAATACCAAGCTCTTGGAGGAGTATTTTACAATTCTAACAGGTACAACAAAGCAGAAGTGGAGAATGCTGTGCTGCAAAGGAGTGAACTCCAAAAGTATGTCATCAAAAGCAGGACTGTACTGGATAAGAAAGATGTCTTCTCAGCATTATCAGCACATAAGAAAATTGTACTTAAACCTGTAAGGAGTGTTCAAGGAAACGGTATTATGTTTATTAAGAGAAAAAAGAGGAATGAATATCTCGTTTATTACTATAGAAAAAATAAAAGCGATACAGAAGTGTACTCTGTTATTTCAAGAAAAAAATTAGCAGAACTGCTGGATACCATTAATTTCAAAAGGAAGCCACATTTGGTTCAGCCGTGGATCCGGTTTTTAACCTATAATAAAAGTCCTTTTGACCTCAGGGTTCACATGCATAAAGACGACAGGTCGTGGATGTGCGCGGGAATTGAATGCAGGGTGGCACAAAAAGGGGAGAAGATTACCAATATATCAAAAGGTGGATCGGTTCTATCGCTTTCTGAAGCATTGTCTTCGAGCTCAGAGGTAAGGAGACGTGCTTTAGAAGAAGAGGTTGTTGATGTTTGTTTGAAAATATGTACAACACTTGAAACAAACTACCCTTCTGAATGTTTTGCAGATTTAGGTATTGACATTGCCATTGATAAACGGAAGAAGCTTCATTTTATTGAGGTCAACTTTCATCCGCAATTTAAGGGGTTCCAGAAAATCAGCGAGGAGATTTACAGAAAAATAAATTGTCAGCCCTTAATTCATGCAACAAAGCTGCAGGGGTTTAAGGTGGATAAGAAAGCATCTTAGCAATTGTCTGTCTCAGGCCTTATGAGACAGACTTTCTTTTTTTATCGTTTCTGGATATATGGTTATACAGAAAAGGATCTCATTTCATAAACTGATTATAAGAAGTTATTTCTTATGAGAAGGTGATCGAGTGAAATCTAATTGGGTTAATATACAGACATTTCAGTCGTCTGAGTATGAAATTCACCTGCCGGGCAATCTAATTTCCCAGTACAATGAGGCTGAATTCATTCAACACGGGCTGATTAAACTCCCTCTTGCAGTGAAGGAGGTAGAGGAAGAGACAGATGAATTACAAAACGGGACTGAGCTTAAGCCCTACACAGTTCTGGTTTCTTCAGCATTAATAAAAAAGATGTTTGTTATTGAAGGACTACCTTATCGAATGCTGATGAATGACCAAACACTGAAACTAGGACCTGTAACCGGTATTCTTGTTCGTAACGACCGGTTTACCCGAAAGCGGAGAAAACCGGATATTTACTCCAGGCTGGGGGGGCTTTTTGCCGTTATCACGCTTGAGTTGTTTAGCCCGGAAGAGGGGTTCACAAAAGGAAAGGTATATCATAACAAGAAGTGGGTTGAGACAATGATACCTTTACCCGAAGTGTTATTCGTGCGATGTGCTATGTCAAAAAAGCGAAGAAAAACGATCCTTAAAGAATACAATGAGCGTGGGGGCCTTGTATTCAATTCCAATGTGTATAATAAGCTCATAGTTGAAACAAAGGTTGGCAAAACAAAGGGATTAGAGAGTAATATTATTCAAAGCGTGGAGCTGAAAAGCAAAAAGGATGTATTGTCTGAGCTTGACCGGCTTGGAGACATTATTGTAAAACCTAAGAATGGAAAAAAAGGAAGTGGAATCTTCTTTGTTAAAAAAGTGGACGAAACCTATCATGTATATGATTACAGGGGGTTAAAAAGGTGCAATTACTCCGTTTTTTCAAAAAGGGAGTTTTTAACCTTCCTAAAAACAATCAATTTTAAGAGTGGAAGGTATCTCGCTCAGGAATGGGTGAAGTTTATCAAAAAAAACGGGCGTCCATTTGATTTGAGAGTGTATGTGCAAAAGAGGGACCAGGATAAGTGGGTATGCAGCGGGATGATGGCCCGGGTAGCCGGTAAAAAACAGAAAATCACAAACCGGTCAAAAGGAGGCAGCTTTTTCATGATAGATAAAGTATTTTCCGGATATCCGAAAAGTAAGAAGCAGGAGCTTGTAAAGAAGGTCAGTGATTTTTGTGAACGTTTCTGCTATGCCCTTGATGAAACGTTTCCAAATGATCATTTTGCAGACGTTGGAATGGATGTTGGGATCGATAAAAATGAGAAGGTCAGATTTATGGAAGTAAACTTTATTGCTCAGTACCAGACAATCCGGTTTCATGACCCTGAGTTGTTTAACAACTTGTGCTGGCTGCCGTTCATTCATGCGACTGAATATCAAGGTTTCGCGGTGGGAAAACAACAAACAAACCAATCCGACCTCACCAAGACAGGATAATTACACACTATTTGAGGCAGGGGGCAGACCCAATAGCGTTGCACAGCAGTCAGTAAAAATATACTGGTTTAAACGTTTGCCACTTTCGTTTCGGTGAGAATTGGGGCGTAATTGAGACCCGTCCAGGAATGGGATTTTATCGAGGCATCATCAAATGAGATGATTATGGCCTATACTTTTACACATGTCAGTCTCCTTTTGCAGAAGAGCGGGAACGAATTTTGCAACAGGAGCTTTTTTGTGTCTGTAAACAGTAAGCGCTACGGGGTCAGACTCCAACAAACGTGCAATCTTTTGCGATCTTATCAAGAGAGTGTTTAGAAAAAGTGGGACGGAAGGCTTGTTTCATTTCTTTAAAACGGCTTTTCCCCTGAAAAGTACCTCCTTTTATTTTGTAAAAGGAGGTATACACTCCAGCCCCTGCCTGTAAGCCACTCCAATGAGATTTTTTGGCGTAGAACACGAATGTGACCGGAATGTCCGAAGACTCCTGCGGAAGTGGGGGCCATGGTAAGACCCCGCAGGGCGAAGCCTGAGGAGGCTCGCCGGCATCTCCGCGGAAAGCGAAGGACATTCCGGTCACATATCTAACACTTTTGCTTCGATATGAAGTGCCACTCCTTAACTTGATGGATATGGGGTCAGACCCCTGAACATGGTGTTTTGCTGTCTGACCTTTGTTTGCTCGTTTTTTGGCGGAGGAAGGATTTTTGGTACTTTTATCGAATACAAACGAAAGCGCTTTCTAATGATGGGGTGATCGTTTGACTAATGAGAGCGATATGACGGTACTTGATGAAACTCCGGTGGATTTGTCGGCGGGAGTGGGGATGTATGTAGGGAAAAGTCCGGTCATGAAAGAAGTACTGGACCTCGCTTTCCGCTGGGCGAAGACGGATTACCAAGTGTTGATTGAAGGGGAGACGGGGACGGGGAAAGAGCTGATGGCACGGTTTCTTCATCACGCAAGCGAGCGGTGGGACCGCCCTTTTGTAGCGGTTAACTGCGGGGCTATGGCAGATTCACTTCTTGAAAGTGAATTGTTCGGCCATGAAAAAGGCTCATTTACAGGCGCCCACAGGGACCGGAAAGGGTTGTTTGAGCAGGCAGCAGGTGGAACACTTTTCCTTGATGAAATCGGTGAAGCATCAGAAGCTATTCAGGTGAAACTTCTCCGGATCCTCGAGACAAAGGAATTTTACCGGATCGGGGCGGAAGGGTCCCTGCCAATGACAGCTCGTGTCATCACGGCTACCCACCGGCCCCTTAGAAAAAGAGTGGAGGAAGGGGCGTTTCGGGAAGACTTGATGTTCCGTCTCGATGTGGGGAAAATCACCATGCCTCCTTTATCGAAAAGACTCAGGGATATTCCGGATCTGGTAGTTTCTCTTTTTCAAAAGGAAGGGCTTCCGGAAAGAACCCTGACCGATCAAGCTCTTAAGCGGCTCGAAAGTCATCCCTGGCCCGGCAACATCCGGGAACTTAACCATGTGATGATAAAAACGGCGGTTACTCTCCCAGCGCAACAAACAATCATTGACGAGGGTGACCTGGCTCTGCCAGAAAGCCGGCTGGATGAAAGGCTCCTCCTGAACCATGAATCAGACTGTACCGTTCCAGAGCTGCTGGAAGCAGTCCGATTGTATGAGAAGGAGCTTATTCAGGCCCGGATTGAAACGGTGCTGAAAGAAACGAGTGGCGACCGTAAAAGAGCTGCCGAACTTCTCGACCTTACAGAACGAAAGCTTCGGTACTGGCTTAACGAAAAATAGAGATTGACCCCTTGGGTCAATCTCGAAGCAATGAGCAGAGCCGCTGCCTTCTTTAAAGAGGCCGGAAGGAGTGGTTTTTCTCCTGCCGGAGAACAGCGTGCAGAGCCATTATCATTCTACTTAGACACCTTCTGTATTTTACCCCTTCTCCACCGCAGCTTTTGCAGACAGAATCGTTAAACCGTCCTGTAATGACCAGGGTTCCTGACTGTTTCCCCATAACGGATAGAGGAAGTGCTCAACATAGACCTGAGCAGCCTTCTGGCTCCGTTTATTCCCGCTTTTCTCAGCCGCCTTCAAAAGAGTAACCGCTTCGAGTGTTGACACCATTTTCTTTTGCAATGGCTTGATCCGCCGTGTCTTCTCAGCCTCATCCATATCTTCCAAATCACTGATCTCCTCCTGCAGCCAGAAAAGACACTGAAGCAACTCTGTCTTTTCAATACCATCCGAGCAGGCACTCAGCTCTTTTTCCATTCGTTCGGCAAAACGGGTTCCGGCATCAAACTTGGTAAACAGGCGCAGCACTTCAAGACCGAGAATATTCGCTGTCCCCTCCCACACCGTAAGCACCTGGGCATCACGGAGAAGGCGGGAGGTCACAAAGTCCTCAATATAGCCGTTTCCGCCGTGCATTTCAATGGCTTCATGGGAAAAATGAATAGCCTCTTCCGCCGTTTCCGCCTTAATCAATGCGATCATAAGGCGGAGCATACCGTCTTCAGGAATAGATGACCGGTCGTTGTACCACATATCAAATTCCTTGACCAGCTCAAACACCGTGCGGACTTCTGCCTCCAGCTTTACATTCATCTTCACGAGGCTGTCCTGAATCATCGGATAATCCATCAGCTTTTTCCCAAAGGCGTTCCGTTCACTCGCGTAGGAGTAAGACTCTGTATACGCTCTGCGCATTATCCCGACAGACGCCACAGCATTACAGATTCTGGACAGATTCAGTGCTTCCATCATGTAATAGAAGCCCCGCTCTTTTTCCCCGATCATGTATGCTTCAGCGCCTTCGAACTCAACTTCGCCCGAAGGAACGGCACGGACACCGAGCTTGTCCTTCAGGCGTCTCACTTTTATCCCCGACGTGTTACTTGACCCCTTTTTCCAAGGGACTAAAAAGAGCGATAATCCTTTGGTGCCGGCCGGAGCACCTTCAGGACGGGCGAGCACCGCCGCCACCCCGCACATGCCCGCGTTACTGGCAAAATACTTTAAGCCATACAGGCGGTAGCATCCTTTTTCTTCATCGTAAATCGCCCGGGTTTCATTAGCGCCAACGTCCGATCCTCCCTGTTGCTCGGTAAGAAATGTTGCTCCTTCATAGAGCTCATCGTCTCCGGTGGAAAGGATGTGGGGAAGATACTTCGCCTTTAATTCAGCATCGCCATACTGTTCCACGAGATAGGCGGTAGCCATTGTGAGGGTAACCGGGCAGTAAAAGCCCGGCTCTGTCTGGGATAACAGGTACCCCTGGGCAAAAGAGTACAGGTAGTTCCCTTTGTGGCTGAGTTCCGGAATGGGTTTATGTATATAGCCGACAATGCCTTTGTTGTAGGTTTCTTTTACCGTTTGCTTGTATCCTTCATTCACCCACACATAGGGCTGTTCATTACCGTAGGCATCATAACGGACCAGTCTAGGCTGTCCTTCCCGGTCAGTATGCCGTGCCCGTTCCTCGATCACCGTGGCACATTTTTCTCCAAACGCACTGAGCTCCTTATCTGCCCATTCAAAAAAATCGGGTGCCAGTGAGTCTTTCAGGATGCTTTGAATTAACGGGTCATCCTTGTAAAAGTTCATTTCCTATCACCTCATAATTTGATGGAAAAAAGGGTAAGCACCCTTTGCCCGAAATACGGACCAAGGGTGCTTTCATTTTATAACTTTAACTGCTCCCGTTCTTCTTCGGTGAACACGCGGGAACGGGTTAAAAACCGTTTCCCTTCAGGCCCTTCGAGAGAGAACATCCCGCCGCGGCCATTGACTACGTCGATGATGAGCTGTGTATGCTTCCAGTATTCATACTGGTCTTTGGAAATATAAAAGGAACTTCCGCCGATTTCACCAAGCTTGACGTCAGATTGTCCTACGCGGAACTCTCCGTCCGGATAACACATGGGAGAGCTTCCGTCACAGCACCCGCCGGACTGGTGAAACATGAGCGGGCCGAACTTGTCTTTCAGTTTGTCAATAAGCTCAAGAGCGTCGTCTGTAGCCGTCACGCGTTCGATCATGCGGTAACCTCCTTGGTGGTTATCAAGATTAGACTTTCTTTTCCACAATTCCCCTGCGGCCGGGCAGAACTCTGTCGCAATGTTGCGGTTCAACCGTTTTCGTAAGAGGTTGGTTTAAAAGAACCCAAGAGCGTCTTCACTATAGCTGACAAGCATGTTCTTTGTCTGCTGATAGTGGTTGAGCATCATATGGTGGTTTTCACGTCCAATACCGGATTTCTTATATCCCCCAAATGCAGCGTGAGCCGGGTAGGCGTGGTAACAGTTTGTCCATACACGTCCTGCTTCGATGTTACGTCCGAAGCGGTACGCTGTGTTGATGTTTCGCGTCCAGACTCCGGCACCAAGACCGTAAAGGGTGTCGTTGGCAATTTCCAGCGCTTCTTCAGGCGTTTTGAACGTTGTAACGGATACAACAGGACCGAAGATTTCTTCCTGGAATACACGCATTTTGTTGTCGCCTTTGAAGATCGTCGGCTGAACGTAGTAGCCGTCTTTGTACTCTCCGTCTAACTGGTTGCGTTCACCGCCGACAAGGCACTCGGCACCTTCCTGTTTTCCGATATCAAGGTAGGAGAGAATTTTTTCAAGCTGCTCCTGTGAAGCCTGGGCCCCCATCATCGTATCCGTATCAAGCGGGTTGCCTGTTTTAATCTGCTTTACCCGCTCCACCACACGCTCCATGAACTTGTCGTAAATGGACTCGTGTATGATGGCACGGGAAGGACACGTACAAACTTCTCCTTGGTTTAAAGCAAACATCACGAAACCTTCGACTGCTTTATTTAAGAATGCATCATCTTCGTCCATGACGTCCGGGAAGAAGATGTTCGGTGATTTTCCGCCAAGTTCAAGTGTGACCGGAATAATGTTTTCAGAAGCATACTGCATGATCAGACGGCCTGTTGTTGTTTCACCGGTAAAGGCGATTTTCGAAATGCGGTCGCTTGAAGCAAGAGGCTTTCCTGCTTCAACACCGAAGCCGTTTACAACATTCAGTACACCTTTTGGCAGAAGATCCTGAACGAGCTCAAGCCAGACAAAAATCGAGGCCGGTGTCTGCTCAGCTGGCTTTAGTACAACGCAGTTTCCTGCTGCAAGAGCCGGTGCAAGCTTCCACGTAGCCATTAACAGCGGGAAGTTCCAAGGAATAATCTGCCCCACAACCCCAAGCGGCTCATGGAAGTGATACGCGACAGTATCGTTGTCGATCTGGCTGTTTGTGCCTTCCTGGGACCGGATCGCAGCCGCAAAATAACGGAAGTGGTCGATTGCAAGAGGCAGGTCGGCGTTCAGTGTTTCACGAACCGCTTTCCCGTTGTCCCAAGTCTCTGCTACTGCGAGCATTTCAAGGTTTTCTTCCATGCGGTCGGCTATTTTAAGAAGGATGTTGGAACGCTCAGTTACAGATGTCTGCCCCCAGCTTGCTTTTGCGGCATGAGCAGCGTCGAGAGCCAAATCGATATCGTCAGAGGTCGAACGAGCAATTTCACAGAAAACATGGCCGGTTACCGGTGAAACGTTCTCGAAGTATTCTCCTTTAACCGGAGCAGTCCATTCTCCATTAATATAGTTGTCGTACTTTGACTTAAATTGAACCTTTGAACCATCCGTATTCGGATTGCTGTAAATCATGTAAACCCCTCCAAAAATCAAATTATGTAACCATTTACAATTAATGCAATATTGATGCCAACTGTTGAACGGTGTCTTATGCTGATTTGAGTTAGAATAATCAGTCGATTCTGATAAAATGAGCCGAAATAACGGCTGGATGATGACGTTTTTTCGGCTATCCTCCAAAAGCGAGGTAGGTTCTTGTTTAAAACGGGAATAGAATAGGAAGAAAACGAATCGCTTCGTTACCCGAAATAGTCAAATTGTGATAAACTTTAGATTAACGAACTTTTTACGGAAAGTAATTTCTGAATTTTCCCATTACGGAATACACATGGTTACTGACTGAGTCAATGGAGGATCGCAACATGAGAACTTTGTTTCCCTTTTTACGCTCATACCGGCTGCCGATTGCGGTGGCGCTCACCCTCACCCTGGTGGAGCTGGCAGTAGAATTATTACATCCTTATTTTATGTCCCGTATTATTGACGACGGCATCATGCAGGGAGACTTGTCCCAGGTGATGTACTGGGGCATCATTATGATTGTTTTTTCCCTCGTAGCGTTTGCAGCAGGGATCACAAACTCGTTTTTTGCGGCCCACACAGCCCAGGGAGCAGGGTACGAACTTCGCAGCAGCCTGTTTCGAAAAATTCAGGCCTTCTCGTTTTCGAATTTCAGTAAATACCCCACGTCATCTCTGATTACAAGGATGACAAATGATGTGACCCAGCTGCAGAATACGCTGTTTATGAGCCTTCGGATTATGCTCCGTGCTCCTCTTCTCGTTATCGGAAGTGTCATTATGGCGTTTATCGTCAATCCCATGCTGGCACTTATCCTGGTGATCGGTGTGCCGCTCCTTCTTGCGTTCCTTCTTTCGATCATGAAAAGAGCAGGTCGTCTTTTTAAGGAAGTTCAAAAGCGCGTGGACAATGTGAATGGCGTGGTTCAGGAAAACCTGGCAGGCATCCGCCTGATTAAAGCGTTCACACGCCGTCACCATGAAAATAAACGGTTCACAAAGGCGAGCGGTGAGCTGAAGGACCGGACCGTATCTGCTCTTCGTACAGTGGAAATCACAATGCCGATCATTCTTCTCATTATGAACCTGAGTATTATGGCTGTTCTCTGGTTCGGAAGTTTCCAGGTGAACACCGGAGGCGCGACAGTCGGGGAAGTTGTAGCAATCGTGAACTATACCACGAGGATGAGTGGAGCGATGACCGTTTTCTCTATGATTATTATGATTTTTTCCCGTGCAAAAGCGTCAGCCCAGCGTGTGGCGGATGTTCTTGATGAAGAGATTGATCTTGTTGACGGAAAAGATGCGAGTGCTGATAAAAAAATCCAGGACGGGAAGATTGCCTTTGACCTGGTGTCCTTTCATTATCCGGGAACAGAAACACCGGTACTGAAAGACCTTTCCTTCCAGGTGAATCCGGGGGAAAAGGTGGCGATTATGGGGGCTACCGGCTCGGGTAAGTCTTCCCTGTTCCAGCTCATTCCCCGTCTTTATGACGTGAATGAAGGAACGATTTATATTGACGGATCGGACATCCGCAACATGACAATGGAGAGACTGAGAAAGCAGATCGGATTTGTGCCGCAGGAAGCGTTGCTGTTTACCGGATCGATCAAAAACAATATCCTGTGGGGGAAGGAAAACGCCTCCATGGAGGAGATTGTGGAAGCGGCAAAAAATGCCCAGATTCATGAGACGGTAAAAAAGCTGCCGAACGGGTATGACACGGAACTCGGGCAAAAAGGGGTCAACCTTTCCGGAGGCCAGAAACAGCGCCTGTCCATTGCAAGGGCGCTGATCCGGAGGCCGAAAATTCTCCTCCTTGACGACAGCACCAGTGCCCTTGATATGAAAACCGAAGCGAGACTCCTAGACGCTCTCGATACTTACGAGTGCACGACTCTTCTGATTACGCAGAAGATGAGCACCACCATGAATGCGGATAAAGTACTGCTGCTGGAAGACGGCAAAGTGACAGCAGAAGGAACCCACGCCGAGCTGCTCGAGCACTCTACCCTGTATCAGCAGATTTACCATTCACAGCTTGGAGAGGAGAGGTCCGGCCATGCTTAACGAGTTGAAAAAGCCTTTCCAGTATAAAAAAATTGACCTCGATAAAATTGAAACAAAAAAAGCCGGGGCTTATTCGTTTCAAAAACCGAAAGCCGATAACTTCTGGGGCACGGTGAAGCGGATCGGACGGTACCTTGCTGAGAGTAAAGGCCTTCTCACCTACGTGATTTTGATGATTGTATTAAGTTCAGCTATGGCTCTTCTCGGACCTTTCCTTGTAGGGGTCTCCATTGATAACTACATTGTGGAAAACGATATCGGTGCTCTTGGCTATATGCTTATTGCCCTTGCCGTTGTTTATGTGCTTCATTCCCTGTCGGTTTGGCAGCAGCATATGTGGATGATCCGGATTGCCCAAGATACAGTTTTTAAAATGCGGACCCAGCTGTTCCGGCACCTTCATAAGCTGCCGATTCCGTTTTTTGATAAACGCCAGCACGGTGATTTGATGAGCCGTGTCACCAACGATATGGAAAACGTCAGTAACACACTGAACAGCTCGGTGATCCAGATTGTTTCCAGTGTCCTTACTCTTGTAGGAACAGTAGCCGTCATGCTCTGGCTCAGTCCTCTGCTTACACTCATTACAATGCTGATCATACCTTCGATGGTGTTTGGCATGAAGTGGATTACGAAACGCACAAGCAAGCTGTTTAAAGCTCAGCAGAAAAACCTTGGGGAACTGAACGGCTACATTCAGGAAACGATGAGCGGCCAGCGGATCGTAAAGACCTTTTCCCAGGAAGAAAAAGTGATCGCAGACTTTATGGAGAAAAACGAAAAGCTCCGCGGTACGGCGTTCTGGGCCCAGACTTTCTCCGGCTTTATCCCGAAGCTCATGAACATGCTCAACAACCTGAGCTTTGCAGTCATTGCTTTTGTCGGGGGGATTCTTGCGTTAAACGGGATGATTTCCATCGGGGTCATCGTCATTTTCGCAGAGTATGCCCGCCAGTTTACCCGTCCGTTAAACGACCTGGCCAACCAGTTTAACCTGTTGTTATCTGCGGTTGCCGGTGCTGAGCGGGTGTTTAACATTATCGATGAGGAAGAAGAGGCGAGTGATGAAGCGGAGGCCCTTGAGCTTGCCGGGGTTGCCGGTGCTGTTCGATTTAATCACGTGTCGTTTTCTTATGAAGGAAACGATGACACGATCAATGACCTTAGTTTTAAAGCAGCCCCTGGTGAGACGGTCGCCTTTGTAGGGCCGACGGGGGCTGGGAAAACAACGCTCATTAATCTCCTGAGCCGGTTTTATGAAGCTACTGATGGAGAAATTACAATCGATGGTCAGGATATTACTACCGTGAAACGGGAGAATCTCCGGCAGCATATGGGCTTTGTGCTTCAGGATTCGTTTTTGTTTGAAGGAACGATCCGGGAGAACATCAGGTACGGGCGCCTTGATGCAACAGATGAAGAAGTGGAGAGGGCGGCGAGCCTCGCCAATGCACGATCGTTTATTGAAAAAATGCCGGATGGTTTTGATACGAAGCTGAGTGTGGACGGCGGTGGCATCAGTCAGGGACAGCGCCAGCTTCTGGCCATAGCCAGGGCAATCCTCGCCGATCCGTCAATCCTGATTCTGGACGAAGCCACCAGCAGTATTGATACGGTGACGGAAATAAAAATTCAGGAAGCTCTTCAACGGCTGATGGAAGGGCGTACGAGTTTTGTGATTGCCCACCGCCTGAATACGATTCAAAATGCTGATCAGATTATCGTTCTCGACCATGGAGAGATCGTGGAGAAAGGATCCCACGATGATCTGCTGGAAGAGGAAGGATTCTATCACGGTCTCTATCACAGCCAGCTCAAACAGGAAATGCAGACAACATCATAAACAAGGGCGTCTTCTCAGGCGACAACTGAGGAGGCGCTTCTTTTTGAGTAGTTAAATAGCAGGAGGCGTTAATAAAGGTTGAAAAAATATGAATTTTGACGCTGGCATACTGCCCGTAACAAACCTGTCCACCTGCATATGCTGGTAGTACATAGATTATAAATACTAGATTCATAGGAGGGAAGAACGCTATGTGGGATTCATTAATCAGCTACGGCATTCAAACAGGTCTGGGAATATTCGGTTTGCTCTTTGTCATGCTGCTCGGCACGGCCATTTATGGCGTTCGTTGGGTATTCAAGATGAATAATGAGCGGGAACAACGCTATATCTCTGTGATTGAAAAGCAAGCGGAAAGCCTGAAAAGCCTTGACGAAGCCCAAAGAGATATTAAGCAGATAAAAGAATATATTTACCGCCAAAGGCCTTAACAGGCTTTTTTTTATTTGAGTGGTGGCGGGACGGATAGTGTTGTATTCTCTTTATCTGCCTGGAAAGTCTGCATAACCGGGCGGAAAGTCTTTATAAATGGATGGAAGTTCTTCATAAACACTATGAAACTCTGCATAAATGGGTAATAGTTCTCCATAAAAATCATCCTCCCTCCGGAATGGCACTTCTCAATTCGAGCAGACTAAATCAAATGATTTGAAATCACCGTGAAAGGGGTATATTATAATACATAGATAGTTACTTACTTTTTGAAAGCATGGACATTCACACTTAAGGAGGGCCTTATGGACAGACCGATTCAAGGTATTCACCACATAACGGCAATTGTAGGGAATCCTCAGGAGAACGTTGATTTTTATGTTGATGTTCTGGGACTTCGTCTTGTTAAAAAGACGGTGAATTTTGACGATCCGGGAACGTATCATCTTTACTTTGGGGACCGCGAAGGATCGCCGGGCACAATTATGACCACGTTTCCATGGGATAAAGCCGCAAAAGGAAAAATAGGAACCGGTCAGGTAGGTGTGACCACCTTTGTGGTGCCTGGCGGAGCGCTCCCTTTCTGGGAAGAAAGACTCACTCGAAAAGAGTGCAACTACGACAAAACGGAACGGTTTGGGGAACAATCCCTCAGTTTTACCGACCCTCACGGACTAAAGCTTGAAATCGGAGCCCGGGACCAGGGGCCGGAGAGTGACTGGTCTTATGAGGACATTACAAAAAAGCAGGCGATTAAAGGATTCGGCGGTGCCGTTCTTTATACCGGAGCCCCGGACAGTACCGGGGAGCTCCTTACGAATGTGATGGGGCTGAAAGAGGTCGGGACCGAGGGCAACTTTGTGCGGTATGAAGCAGAGGGGGATCTCGGTAACATCATTGATCTGGATACGTCCATTACCGACATGGGAAATCTGGGGGTGGGAACCGTTCATCACATTGCCTGGCGTGCGGCTGATGATGAGGATCAGCTCAACTGGCAAAGTCATGTGAAGGAGCACGGCTACCGGCCGACAGAAGTAATGGACCGTCAGTATTTTAAGGCTATTTACTTTAGAGATAAAGGTGGTCTGCTTTTTGAGATTGCTACTGACCCGCCCGGCTTTGGGTGGGATGAAAAAGAACCTGAGCTGGGCACAAGCCTGAAGCTGCCTCCGTGGCTTGAACCGGCACGGGAAAAAATCGAAAATATTGTACTGCCAATAACCATTCCAAAATAGAGGTGGATAAAATGAAAAGCATTTTCGAAAAGCGAAGCGAGAACAATCCTTATACGTTGCTGCTTCTGCACGGAACCGGAGGAGACGAACGGGATCTGCTGCCGATCGCAGACATGATTGATAAAGAAGCATCTGTTTTAAGTGTCCGGGGAAACGTGCTGGAAAACGGGATGCCGCGGTTTTTCCGCAGACTCCGTGAAGGTGTGTTTGATGAAGAGGATCTCTTGTTTCGTACAAAAGAGCTACATGCATTTTTGGATGAGGCGGCGAAAGAGCACGGATTTGACCGTGACAAGGTGATTGCGGTGGGCTACTCGAACGGGGCGAACATTGCCGGAAGCCTTCTTTACCACTTTAAAGACGCGCTTTTCGGTGCAGCACTTCTTCATCCGATGGTGCCAAGAAGAGGCATCGATCTGCCTGATCTGAGCGGGACTTCTGTCTTTATCGGTGCGGGTAAAAATGATCCGATCTGTGCGCCGGAAGAAACAGAGGAGCTTGAAGCTTCTCTTGCAAAGGCAGGTGCCGATGTAGAGGTGTTCTGGGCAAATCAGGGACATCAGCTCACCCGCGAAGAGATCGAAAATGCCGCTTTGTGGTACAAAAAAGCTGTTAAAGGAGAGTAAGAGAATGAAAGCTATTGACCCAGCAAGTCTCTCAAAAAAGGAAAACTATGCTTTTTTAACCCAGACAATTGTGCCCAGGCCGATTGCGTTTGTGACGACACTTTCTAAGGACGGGGTTTTGAATGCGGCTCCGTTCAGCTATTTTAATGTCGTATCCGCAGATCCGCCCCTGTTGATGATTTCAATCGGCAAGCGTGGAGGAGATAAAAAAGATACATCCCGTAACATCGTGGAGACCGGTTCATTTGTCGTTCATGTCACGGATGAGGCGAACGTGGAGGAAATGAATGCCACCGCGGCCAACCTTCCACCCGATGAGAGTGAAGTTGAAAGGGTAGGCCTCACGCCGGTCGAAAGTACAGTTATCGACGTGCCAGGGTTAAAAGAGGCACGGGTACGGTTTGAATGTAAGCTTGAAAAGCATATGACGTTTACCGGGAATGAAGGTGAGACTGACGTGATATTCGGGAGGATCCTTCATTATCATGTAGCTGATGAGGTGATGGGCGAGTCAGGGAAGGTTGAAGCTGATAAGCTTAAGCCTGTCGCCCGTCTTGGGGGGAAAGAGTACGCTCCATTGGGAGAGATTTTTACAATTGACAGACCGAAATAAGTGTAAGAAGCTGCTGAAAGGTTAATTCCCTTTCAGCAGCTTTTTTTGTGTGATTCCCTAAAAGGAAAAATAACGAGGCAAAATTGAAAAATAGAGTATTAGAAAAAACTTCCTTCTAAAAAATAAAAATAGCATTGTATGTATATACATCGGTGTGATAGTATTATTAACTATTGAATATATTAATTTTTATACCTAATAATTTATATAAATACAATTGGAGGGAAACATTATGAAGGCAGATCATGCGCACTATCAGGAGAAATTTGCAGAAACAAAATCAAAAGGATATACACTCCGGCAGTACTTAACCTTTATTATTCCTTCGTTAATAGGAATTCTGCTTTTCCTCGTTCCTATGTCCATAAACGGCACAGTAACGATCGGACTCGGGGTTATGGCGGACGGAATGCAAAACGCCCTGGGTGGTTCCCTTCCTGTTATACTGGTTGGTGTACTTGCAATTTCGGGAGTTGCGAGTTTGCTGGCTTCCTTTGCACCGGCTTCTGTGATGGATAAGTATCCCGGGATTTCAGCTGTTTTCCGGGTTCCTCCGTTCTGGCTCACGCTCAGGCTTGTTGGCGGCGTGTTTGCGGTCATGACCCTGATGGAGTGGGGGCCGGCACTCATCGGCCACGAGTTTACGGGCGGGGTGGTATTATATGATCTTTTACCCGTACTTGCGGTTTGGTTCTTGTTTGCAAGTTTATTCATGCCTTTGCTGCTTGAATACGGCTTGATGGATTTTATCGGAACCCTTGTGAGAAAGGTGATGCAACCTTTATTCAAGCTGCCGGGCCGCTCATCGGTGGATGCAATGGCGTCCTGGATGGGAAGCGGGACGGTCGGCGTGCTGCTTACAACAAAGCAGTATGAAGACGGGTATTATTCCAAGAGGGAAGCAGCGGTAGTAGCGACGAACTTTTCTATTGCATCCATCGCCTTTAGTCTGGTGATTGCAAATGTGATCGGAATTGAACACCGTTTTGTTGAATTTTACTTTACTGTTATTGTGGCAGGGCTTGCGGCTGCGGTGATCTGTCCGCGTATTCCCCCGCTGTCCTGGAAAAAAGATACGTACTACGAACCGGTGGGTCAGAAAATTAATGAAGAAACTCCGAGTGATGTGTCCACGTTTAAGTGGGCGGTCACACAGGGGGTTGAGAAGGCGCAGAGTGTGAAAAGTGTCCAGTCTGTAGCTGTAAAAGGAGTGCGCAACGTTGTAGACATCTGGGTCGGACTGCTGCCTCTTGTGATGGCGCTTGGAACGGTAGCGTTGATCGTGGCGGAGTTTACGCCGGTATTTAACATTTTGTCAGCGCCCCTTGTGCCGGTTCTGGAACTGTTGCGCCTGCCGGAAGCGGAGGCTGCGGCACCGGCGATGATCGTCGGATTTGCGGACATGTTCCTGCCGGCAGTGATCGGAAGCGGGATTGAATCTGAGCTGACTCGGTTTGTGATTGGGGTACTTTCTCTGACACAGCTGATTTATATGTCTGAAATCGGGATCTTGCTGATCCGTTCAAAGATACCACTAACTATTACAGAACTTGCTGTGATCTTTATTCAGCGAACACTCATTACGCTGCCGATTGCGGCGCTTATGGCACATCTGTTTTTCTTTTAAACTGCTGACAAGGAGCGATGGATCATGACTTATACATGGAAAGACAAATACGACAACATGGGTGACCGCTTAGCCCCGAGTATGGCGAAGGACCATCCGAATCTTCCGGTGGTCAAAGAAGAAGGCTGCTATTACTACGGTGCGGATGGGAAGAGGTATCTGGATTTTACGTCAGGCATTGCGACGACGAACGTGGGACACCGTCATCCGAAGGTCGTTGAGGCGATCCATAAAGGAGCGGATTCTCTTGCTCACGGCCCGTCCGGCGTGATTATGTATGAGTCGATTTTGACATTGGCCGATCGTCTCGCTGACGTTCTTCCCGGTGATCTTGACTGCTTCTTTTTTGCCAACAGCGGAACGGAAGCGATCGAGGGCGCGTTGAAGCTTGCCCGTCACGTAACGGAGAAGCCTTATGTGATTTCCTTTACAGGGTGCTTTCACGGTCGGAGCCAGGGTGCTATGAGTGTGAGTACGTCCAAGTCCAAATATCGGAAATTTCAGCCTCATATGGGTACCTTTCAAGTGCCGTTTGCCGATCGGAGTGCGGTACCTGAAGGGGTGGATGAAGAGCAGTACTTAATGGATAAACTGGAAGCGGACTTTAAAGCGTTGTTTAACCATCAGGTGATGCCCGAAGAGGTGGCTGCAGTTATTTTGGAGCCGGTTCTCGGAGAAGGCGGCTACGTGATTCCACCGGCATCCTGGCTTCAGAAAGTGCGGAAACTTTGTGATCATTACGGATTTCTCCTCATTTTTGACGAGGTGCAGACAGGCTTTGGCAGAACGGGAGAAATGTTTGCTGCCCAGACGTTCGGTGTAACGCCGGATATTATGGCGATTGCGAAAGGGATTGCCAACGGGATTCCATTAAGTGCCACGGTTGCGTCGAAAGAACTGATGGCCAAGTGGCCGATGGGAAGTCACGGCACGACCTTTGGAGGCAATCCGATTGCCTGTGAAGCAGCACTTGCGGTTCAGGATGTAATCGCGGAAGAGGATTTGCTTGAAAATGCAAAAACACTTGGGGCATATGCGAAGGCAGAATTTGAAATTCTAAAAAAGAAGCATTCGGTTATTGGTGAGATCCGTGCTGTCGGGCTTATGATCGGGATTGAGATTGTAGATCCTGAAACCGGAAAAGGGGACGGAGAGGCTCTTTTTAACATTCTTGATAAGGCTTTGGAGAACGGGGTACTCTTCTATTTTTGCGGAAACGAAAGTGAAGTGATCCGTATGATTCCGCCTCTTACTGTTACAAAAGAGCAGGTTGATGAAGGCCTGAAAATGCTTGATGACGCAATCTCAGCTTTTGTAGAGGAAAAAGAAAGCCAATACGGGATTTCTGCTTTATAATGACCGACGGATTGCCATTGAGAAAGAAGCTGGCGGGTAATAATAAGACCCGGCAGCTTCTTTTTGTTTTGCATAGAAAAGAATGTCTTTGAACTCCTTCAAATACCCTTTCACCTTTTTATAAACCAGCATAGCTTATCTATATAATGTGTCTTTTTCTGGAGGAAACAAAGATGAGCATGAAACCGATAAAAATAAAGCGAAGAAACAAGTATAAAATGTACCTTGCCATGAAAAGAGCTGAAGAGCTTGCTCCACATCTTCCGCATACACAAAAATGGGTGGGTAAAAGAAGGTTATATCAAATGTTGGATGAGCACGGGGAGATAGTGATAAAGCCGAACAGAGGACTTAAGGGAAAAAATATTTATTTTGTCTTAAAGCAAGATGACAGCTACGTCGTACAAATTTTTGATGATCAGTTTTCACTTAATACCAGACTTGAATTATACAATTTTTTACGAGATCGGATTGGAAGGGTACCCTATATTATTCAAAAAAGAATCCACACGGCAGTGGTCAATGGCAACCCTTTTGATATGCGGGTCATTATCCAGCGCAATTCCATTGATGATCCATGGACGGTTACAGGTTATAAATTGAGAGTGGCCGGTGATGGGAAGTTGATTACCAATGCAAATACTGGTGGGAGTGTCATGAGCTTTAAGGAAGCGATGAGGAACTGTAATATACCTCCGAAAAAACAGAAAGGCCTGCTTAAGAAAATTAAACAAGTCTCTTTGCTTTCTGCAGAGGTTCTTGGTCCATCTTATAACTATCAGCTGATTTTCGGTACGGATGTGGGAGTGATGCAAGATGGCAGCATCCACGTCTTTGAGATTAACCGAGGTCCTGCAATAAGAGGCTTTACCCCGGATCAGATGAAAACAATCAATCAGTATATAAAAGCAGGCAGAAAAGCCAAAAAGGAATTTAAATCGAAAAAAGGCCTCTCTAATTAAACTGAACGAGGTGGGGTGGAGCTTTTGTGAAAAGGAAAGGATGAATTTTCTGTTGGGAAGGCTCCGGTTATACGATGCTGCTGATTTGCGTTTTATGTTCCCAAGGTGTGTATGTTTCTTCTCCTTCACTTGGTGGTAAACTCTATTAATACAGAGCAGAAGAGGAGTGGGGCGAAAATGAAGGCAAAAAAGCTGATTGGGTGTGAAAACAAGCTCGGGGAAGGACCTTTATGGGTGAAAGAGGAGCAGAAGCTTTTCTGGGTGGATATTGAGGGGAGAGGGATCTACGAACTTGATTACCGGGATCACTCCCTTAAACACTATCCTACCCCGAAGCGTCCTTGTGCCTTAGCTGAAAAAAATGAACATGAGCTCCACGTCATTTTTGAAGATGGCCTGTATGTGTGGGACAAGACCCAAAACGATGCCCGGGTTGTCGACCGGGTTGAGATAAGTCCGGGAAACAGGTTCAATGATGGAAAGAAAGATCCATGGGGACGCCTGTGGGCAGGAACGATGAATGAGAATGGGGAGCTGGAAAAAGGCTCCCTCTACGTTTGGATGGAAGACGGTACGAGGCGGACCGTCATGGAGGACGTGTCCATTTCGAATGGACTTGCCTGGAACAAACGGGCTCAGACGATGTATTACATTGATACACCGACAAGAACGGTTTATCAGTTCCACTATGATGCCAAAACAGGTGCACTGGCCAACGAAGAGGTGGTTTACACGTTCCAGGAAGAGGACGGACACCCGGACGGAATGACGATTGACGGAGACGGAAACCTTTGGATCGCTCTTTTTGGCGGATATGGTGTCGCTGTTGTTGATCCCTGGAAACGGGAGTGGATTGATACGGTTGAGGTGCCTGCGAAAAATGTGACGTGCTGTGTGTTCGGCGGCCCTGACGGTGATGAATTGTTTATCACCACCGCGACTGAAGGTTTACAGGAACCTGATATGGTGGAGTACCCTGATTCAGGGAGCCTGTTTCATATTAAAGTACACCGCTCTTTATAGAAAAGGGCGGTGTTTTTTTTGATGGAAAGCGCCGGTTCTCATCCGGACGCTCGTTAATACCTGTATTCAACCTCAACCAGCGCGAGGATGGTCAAGGTCCCTGCCTGAATCGGTGTACCTTCTGATGTGGCGTAGAGTGCTGTCTGGAACGGGACTGGTGTGGTGGAAGGTGAGATCTCGACAACTGAAACAGGTGGTGTGCTTAAGGCAACACCGAGCTCGGCGGCTATTGTTTCGGCTTTTTCCCTCGCGTTTTGCAGGGCCAGTTCAAGGGCCTGATTATAAAGAACCTCAGGGTTGGATAACGAGAATGAAATGGAAGAGATCGTGTTGGCGCCGGCTTCTACAGCTTCGTCGATTACAGAACCGGTGAGGGTAATGTCATCAAGTGTTACTTGCAGCAGATGGGTGACGCGGTAGCTGCGGAACTCCTGTTTTCCGTCTACAAAGTCGTACTGGGTATCGATGCGGTACTCCACGGTTTGAATGCTTTCTTCCGGTACACCCAATGTGGTGATCGCCGATGTGACCTGCGAAATGATTTGGGCATTTTCCTGCTGTGCTTCGCTTACTTCTGTGGACTCTGTGACGGCTCCCACAGTGATGTTGGCTCTGTCCGGTGCTGCGGAAACGGAGCCCTCGCCTTTTACTTTCAGCTTACTGGTGTTGTTGCGTGCCTGGTGCTGGGGGTATCGGTAAGGGTACATGTGTAACCTCCTGTTTTTTCATGCGATTTGCTATTACCCATCGTATGAGTGAAAACCAGGAGGTATGCAAAAGCCCGGGCCACTGATGACGAGGCCACTGAAAAAGTACAAAACAACTTTTTCAGTACCTTTTATTTGAATGGCAATGGCTCCACCCGGTTGCGCGCCTGTTACGAGAAACCCACTCGTATCAGGCTTTTAAAAAGTGCAAGCGTTACGCTCATTGCTTAGAAGGCACTGGAAAAGGTTAAAGATCGAACTTTTTCAGTGCCTTCGCTGATGACCGGGGACAGACTCAGGCATGAACGAACCCTTGGAGGACTGCTTTGATCTGGAAGTAATCAATGTCTTCCGGGAGAGCTTCTTTAACGGGCTTAAGGCCTTCAGAAGGATCTATTTCTTCAATGACACGGAGAATCGTCTGCTGTTCCTTTTCCGAGACGAGGCGGGTGAAATCCACTTCAAGTCCTTCCTCTGCACAGCGGATGAGGTGCTCGCCGGCTGTGACCGCTTTAAACCCGCGCTCGGATGCGATTTCCTCTAATGTCCTTCCGCTTTTGAACATGTCGAGTGTAATCAGGTGGCTGGGGGTTTTGTCTTTTTTTGCGATTCCACTGTTCCACGCTGTTGTGCTTGTTTTTGCCGGAGTTTCTTCCGGGTTGGCTTCGAGATAGCTCTGGATCTTGGCAAGGAAGGCTTCTCCGTACTTGTCGAACTTCTGAGCACCTAAGCCTTTGACCTGAAGCATCGCTTCTTCATCACGAGGAAGCTTATCGCACATTTCCTTTAACGTCTTGTCAGAGAACACCATGTAAGGAGCTACACTGTTTTCTTTAGCCAGAGCAGTCCGTAGCTCCCGCAGCTCAGCAAAGAGCGGGTGGGCTTCTGTAATAACAGCCGGTCGCTTCTCGACCTTCTTCTCCACAGGGAGTTGGCCTTTTAATACAGGAAGCGTTTTTTCCGTGAGCATGAGTACCGGGTAGGCGCCGTCGGTCATGCGCAGGTAATCTTCTGCAACGAGATAGTCGATAAATTGGGCGACTTCCTTAATTGTGTACTGCTTCATAAGGCCGTGGGTCGAGAGGCGGTCAAATTTCATGTCTTTAAGCTTCTGGTTGTGGGAACCGGTGAGCACCTGGGCGACCATCGTTTTGCCGAAGCGTTCGTTCATACGTTTGATGCAGGAAAAGACCATCTGGGCGTCCCGGGTGACGTCTTCTGTTTCTCGTTCGTCTGTACAGTTGCTACACTGTCCGCAAGGTTCGGCGTCTTTATCCCCGAAGTAGTCGAGGATGTACGTCTGGAGGCAGCCTTCTGTGTGGCAGTAGTTGACCATCTGATGGAGCTTCCGATATTCGTTTTGCTTCCGGTCATCGCTTGAGTCAGACTGGTCGATCAGGAACTGCTGCACCCGGATGTCCTGGGGAGAGTAGAGAAGAAGGCACTCACTCGGTTCTCCGTCCCGTCCTGCACGACCTGCTTCCTGATAGTAGCTTTCAATGTTTCTTGGAATTTGGTAGTGAATGACAAAGCGGACGTTGGATTTGTTGATTCCCATTCCAAAGGCGTTTGTGGCAACCATCACCTGAATGCGGTCATACACGAAGTCTTCCTGGCTTTTTGCCCTGGTATTCGGGCTCATGCCGCCGTGATATTTGCCGGCGTCAATGCCTTTTGCGGTTAAAAATTCCTGGATGCTTTCTACTTCTTTTCTCGTTGATGCGTAAATGATCCCAGGTTCGCCTTCATTTTTCTTAATGTAATCAGCACAGTACCGGTCGCGGACTTCCCCTTTTAAAACGTGAAAGCTTAAGTTTTCACGGGAGAAGCCTGTCTGTACAACATCGCCCTGCTCAATGCCGAACGCCTGGCATACGTCGTCACGGACAGCAGGTGTGGCAGTGGCTGTAAGGGCAAGAATGGGAGGCCGGTTCGGGAACTGGCTTAACACCTGGGGAATCCGCATGTAGCTCGGGCGGAAATCATGACCCCACTGTGATACACAGTGAGCTTCATCGACTGCAATCAGGCTCACGTTGAGTCCTTTGAGCATGTTAACAAAAGAAGGGACTTCAAACCGCTCAGGTGCGACGTAGAGAAGCTTGGTGTGACCGGCGCGGATGTCGGCGATGCGTTCTTCTGTCTCCTCATACGTCAGTGAGCTGTTAATATAAGAAGAGCTGATCTGGACTTCGTGTAGCTCGTCGACCTGGTCTTTCATTAACGATATGAGGGGGGAGATGACGAGGGTCAGGCCGGGCAGGAGAAGGGATGGGACCTGGTAGCAGATGGATTTCCCGCCTCCCGTGGGCATGATCCCCATAGTGGGTGTGCCGCTGAAAACCTGTTCAATGATTTGCTTCTGTCCGGGACGGAATGACGTGTAGCCAAAATATTCGTGTAACGTTTGTTCAGCCTGGGTAATCACCGGTCCACTCCTTTCAAAATAAGGCGGTATGAAAACCGCGTGAAGTTATTATTAAAGTTCTTTTTGTTAAATGCTCCCTGAAAAAGAATTCAAACTCAGCTTCATTGAACGGAATACGCTCCCTTTTTGCGGACTCGCGCCGAGCTTCCTCTGGGCTTCGCCCCTGCGGGGTCTCGCCTGTCGCGCACTTCCGCAGGAGTGTCGCGTATTCCGTTCAGCTCCGCACGATGCGCTGTGAAAATCAGAGGAATGGGATAACTCAGCCTAAAAAAGACCTCATGCTTATTTTCATGCCCTATGGTGCGAATAAATTAGCATGAGTGTCTGTTTTACAACAAGTTTCTGTAAAATTTAATGTTAATTTCCGCTCATTGCACTTTCCGCGGGCGGTTCGGGAGCCTCCCCGACATACTGCTTCTTCCTCTGCCAGCTATGCTCTGAAGTGGTCTGCATCGAAGCAACTCGCAGTTTACACATGAAGCAATACTCGTGTCTGCGGGGGGCTCCCAGGAACACGCTTTTCCCGCAGGAGTGTCGCGCATTCGCTCCAACCAGCACTCTTTTTTAACGCCAATAACCTAGCACATCAAAGAATCAAAACTCCGTCAGCATTCTCTCATAATTCTAGGATAAATATTGATTATGTTGAAAGGTGACGCTGGGTTGCACCAACTTCTTTGATTTGTAGACAGAGTAACTCAGGTATAGAGGATACTCAACATTCTTTAAAACACCTTCGTGGTCCAGTCTTCGCAGTTCCACACGTCGGTTACAATGTCTTCATAAAATTCAGGTTCGTGACTGATGATGAGAATGCTTCCTTTGAATTCCTGAAGCCCCCGCTTGAGTTCAGCTTTCGCATCTACATCAAGGTGGTTGGTCGGCTCATCGAGTACGAGCAGGTTTGTTTCATTGTTGATGAGTTTACAAAGGCGGACCTTGGCTTTTTCCCCGCCGCTCAGCACGCTGACTTTACTTTCAATGTGTTTTGTCATAAGACCGCATTTGGCAAGAGCCGATCGGACTTCGTATTGGTTAAAGGACGGGAACTCGTCCCATACTTCTTCGATACACGTTTTGTTGTTCGACGTTTTGATTTCCTGTTCAAAGTAGCCGATGTGAAGGTGCTCTCCGCGTTCAACGGTTCCTGAGATCGGGTTGATTTCCCCTAAAATACTGCGGAGGAGGGTGGTTTTCCCGATTCCGTTTGCTCCTACAAGAGCGAGCTTCTGGCCCCGCTCCATGCGGAGGTTCAACGGTCGTGACAGCGGCTCGTCATACCCGATCACAAGCTCGTTCGTTTCAAAAATCAGCTTTCCTGATGTGCGGGCTTTTTTAAAGTGAAACTCAGGCTTTGGTTTTTCCTGGGCAAGTTCGATCACGTCCATTTTATCCAGCTTTTTCTGACGGGACATAGCCATGTTCCGGGTGGAGATTCGGGCTTTGTTTCGGGCAACGAAGTCTTTGAGCCCGGCAATCTCCTGCTGCTGTTTTTTATAAGCGGATTCAAGCTGCTGCTTTTTCATTTCATAGACGCTCATGAAATGATCGTAATCACCGACGTAACGGGTAAGCTCCTGATTTTCCATGTGGTAGATAATGTTGATGACACTGTTCAGGAACGGAATGTCGTGTGAAATCAGGATGAATGCATTTTCATATTCCTGCAGGTAGCGCCTCAGCCACTCGATGTGCTGCTCGTCCAGATAGTTGGTGGGCTCGTCGAGAAGCAGAATGTCCGGTTTTTCGAGAAGCAGTTTACCCAGCAGGATTTTCGTTCTCTGTCCGCCGCTCAAATCGTTTACGTCGCGCTCAAGGCCGATTTCATCAAGACCGAGACCTCGTGCGATTTCTTCGACCTTTGCATCAATGGTGTAGAAGTCATTGTTTGTGAGCATGTCCTGAATCGTGCCAACTTCTTCGAGAAGTTTTTCGAGTTCTTCTGGAGAGGAGTCTCCCATTTTTTCGTAAAGAGCGTTCATGTCATTTTCCATGTCGAACAGGTATTGAAAGGCGCTCTTTAATACGTCACGGATGGTGAGGCCTTTTTCCAGAACGGTATGCTGATCAAGGAAACCGACGCGGACGTTTTTGGCCCACTCGACTTTTCCTTCGTCCGGCTCAAGACTTCTTGTGATGATGTTCATAAACGTGGATTTACCTTCCCCGTTTGCTCCGATGAGTCCGATATGTTCGCCTTTTAAGAGACGGAAGGAGACGTCATGGAAGATGGCACGGTCACCGAAACCGTGGCTTAAATTCTTTACTGTTAAAATACTCATTACACGCACATCCTCTATTGATTCTTTTTTGTTTTGTTATGTTGTTGGCTTTCTACATTTATTAAAGATTGTTGGTACTGCCTGCATGCCTTTCGCTTTCCGCGGCCTGGCGCCGAGCCTCTTCAGAACTGCCGATGCACTGAAAAAGTCACTTTTCTCAGAAGAGTTACGTGTTGATTTCCGCTCATTGCACTTTCCGCGGGCGGGTCGGGAGCCTCCTCAGCGCTGCACGCTTGCGGGGTCTCCCTGGAACCCGCTCCTCCCGCAGGAGTGTCACGCATTCGCTTCAATCAACGAAACATTACCAGCCGATAGGACTGGATTTTTGTTTTGAAAACAATTTTTTGGTAGATAGTTAAAAGGTTTCAATTGTCGGTGGAATGTAGGCGGAACCTTTTTTGTTCCTAATCTGTACTTTGAAGTCGCCTTTTCAGAGAAGGTGGTGCAGTCGGAATGCCTGAGCCTCCTGCGGGAGCAGGTGGCAGGGTGAGACCCCGGAGTGCGTAGCACCCGGAGGCTCACCGGCGCCCCCGCGGAAAGCGAAAGGCATGGAGGCAGCAGCCACATCAATACTTTGTATAGCTAACAATTTTAAAAAAGGAGCTTAATACATCCACAGCTGTCCTCTTCTTTACTCTATGCCCTCTGGTAGGGTACACTCAGGGGTAGATGAAACATAAAGGAGAACAATATGAGCGATTATACAAGCAACTTAAAACCGTTTATTCAAACTGCCTGGGAAAAAGCAGGCTTTACTGAACCGACCCGGATTCAAGAAGTGGCAGCACCTCTTGTTCTGGAGAAAAAAGATATGATCGCCGAATCGCCGACCGGGACGGGCAAAACGTTAGCCTACCTCTTGCCGATTTTACATCAAATCGACCCAGAAAAGAAGGACGTGCAGGCGGTTATTTTAGCATCCTCACAGGAACTGGTGATGCAAATACTGGAACAGATTCAGAATTGGTCTCAGGGAAGCGGCATCAAGTCTGCGTCATTTATCGGCGGGGCAAACACGAAACGCCAGCTGGAGAAGCTGAAAAAGAAGCCGCAAATCATCGCAGGAACGCCGGGACGTCTGGCCGAGCTGATCAAGATCAAAAAGCTGAAGATGCACGAAGTGAGAACCGTTGTTCTTGATGAAGGAGACCAGCTCCTCATTCCTGAGCATGAAAAAACAATTGAGCAGATCATCAAGTCAACGCTGAAAGACCGTCAGCTGCTTCTGTTTTCAGCCACAGTGCCTGAGCAGGTGGAAAAAAAAGCGGCTATACTGATGAGTGAGCCTGAAGTTGTCCGTGTTGGAAAAGACCAGATTGCAACGGGGAACGTGGAGCATGTGTATGTGGTATGTGAAGCACGGGAAAAGATCGAAGTAGTGAACAGCCTCGTGAAAAACCAGTCGATTAAAGCCTTGGCCTTTGTGAACGACATCGGGGAAGTGAACGTAATCGGTGAGAAGCTTCATTTTAAAAAGATAGATGTAAGTGTGCTGCACGGAGAGACAAAAAAGCAGGAGCGTGAGCAGGCGATCAAGCGGTTCCGTTCAGGTGACACGTCACTGATGGTGGCAACGGATCTAGCAGCCCGGGGACTTGATATTCAGGAGCTGACCCATGTAATTCAAATGGATGTGCCGCGTGACGCGAAGCAGTACATTCACCGCTCCGGGCGGACGGGCCGGAACAAACAGGATGGAACGGTGATTTCTCTAGTACAGCCGAGGGAAGAGCGTGATTTAAAACGGGCGGCGAAAGAAGCGGGTGTTGAGCTTAGGCAGCAGCAGCTCAATCGTGGACGCCTGGTAGATGTCAAACGAAAATAAACAAGAAGCGGCAGGCCCGGGGAGGTCCTGCTGTTTTTTTTATGCCTGAAAAACGTTAAACCCTGTGTTTAAAGAAGTGTCGTCAGATAGAGATTGCTATGTTTTCTGAATAGGGATTTTTCATCGGCTTCCGCCTGGTGAAAAAGTTTATTATATTATGTTCTGCCTATTTTTCTCTCTCAGTTTTCACCTCCACATATGACAGTTTCGTTTTATTTGTACGGGCATTGTATAGAGTAGAGAGGAGTAGATAACGTTGTATATAATCTGGGATTCAACACTTCGTAATAATTGTGTACTTTTAGCAAGAGAGAATTATGAGCAAATGACCTTTACAGGTAGTGAGGTGGCCCTCCATATTGGGGCTTTTTCAATCATTGTGGCAGTCGAGCCAACGGATGCGGTAAAAAAGAATCATGTTGTTTTATCAGCATCACTTTTACCTGGAGGAGGCATTCCGGATACCTTCTCGTACGAGGTGAAACTTGCAGGAGAAGACTTTCATATAGGGCCTGTGACAGGAGTACTTGTTTCGGAAAGAAGAATAGCTATGCATACAAAGCGGGGATTTGAGTCTGTGTGGAAGGAGCCGGTACAGAGCTATATGAGAGAAGGCGGTCTCGTGTTTTTATTTTGTGAGAATGCCATTGATTTCAACAATAAAACGATATCCGGACTTTATTACGATAAAAGAGAAGACGTTTGGAAAGAGGCGGTGTTTCCGATACCGAGTGTCGTTTACCGCAGGACGGGGGCAGCGAAAAAAACATTGAGAAAGCTCCGGAAATCTTTTAATGTAATGATATTTAACTCTAAAAGGATGAACAAGTGGAAGCTGTATAAAAAACTGGTAAGTGCCGGCTATGCCCACACCCCGGACACGATGTTTTTCTCAACGCAGGAAAAAGTAACGGAGATGCTTAATAAATATCAATCTGTCTATTTAAAACCTATAAACGGGAACTTGGGAAAAGGGTGCTTTAAGCTGGATAAAACTTCTGCTGGCTACGTGCTGTCAGAGAGTAAAGGAATTAAACATGAATGTGAGGAAATAGGAGAAGTTCTGGCGATCTTTAACGAAAAAAAGATGAAAAGAAGATACCTGATTCAACAAAGCGTTCCCTTAATGTATGAAGGTAAGCCGGTTGATTACCGGGTCATTATTCAAAAGGGGAGAAATAGAAACTGGACAGAAACCGGTGTTGTGGCCAAGGTTGGAAAAAGGGGAGTCATCGTTACGAATCATGTTTCCCTCATTTCCTCTGGTACTGAAGTAATGAAAATGAGCTTAAACCTCAGTAAAAAGGAGGCAGAGGCTTTATATTCAAGAATGGTAGAACGGTGCATTGAGGCGTGTGAAGCAGTAGAAGACAAATTGGGACATCTCGGTGACGTGGGGCTGGATGTTATCATAGACAGTGAGAGAAATATATGGATTCTCGAAATGAATGCTCTTCATAACCATTTAATTTTAGCTTATCAAGATCATGATCCAGAGCTGCAGATCAAAGTGTTAACAAAGCCTCTTGAATATGCCAGAAGTTTGTCCGGATTCTAGATGGAATTGAATGGAGAGGAAACAATAGAGTAAGAGGCTGTCTCTTAAGGCAATGATCGACCTTATGAGACAGCCTTTATTAGATAGTTTCGTAGGTGTTCCGGTCGACTCGCTTCATCAGGGGGCTCATACCGCCGTTTGAGATGATGTAAAGCTCGTGCATGGCCCGGGTGCAGGCGGTATAGAACAGGTTGCGCTCGGACTCTTTGGCGTAATGGGTGTGTGATGCGTTGTAGAGAATGACGGCATCGAACTCAATTCCTTTGGCAAGGTAGGCCGGGATGACAACGAGGCCTTTTTTGTAAGTGTGTGTCTCTTTGCCGATGAGCTGTACGTATTCAAAGTGCTCACTTAAATAGGCGCTTACGGCTTCACTTTCCCTTGATGTTTTGCAAATTACTGCCACAGTTTCGTGCTGTTTTGTGAACAGATTTTTCACAAGCTTGAGCGTACGTTTTTGCATTTCCTGCTGGGAAGACGTTTCAATGTAGGCGGGTTTTTCTCCATCCCTTGTAAAGGGGATGATTTCTTCGCCGCCTTCAATGAGCTGGGACGTAAACGTGACGATCGGCTGTGTGGAGCGGTAGCTGCGCATCAGGGTGATTCGCTCTGCTTTTTCTTCCTGCCCCTCACTGATGGGCGTCGGGTTCGTGATGGCGTGAAGGTAGATGGACTGGTGCACATCACCGAGAAGCGTCATTTTGGCCTGAGGGAAGAGATCCTTTAAATAGGCAAACTGAAACGGCGAGTAGTCCTGGGCTTCATCAATAAACACATGCCTGATATGGGTAAGGGGCCGGCGTCCTTTAAGGCGGTCAAGAAAATACAGGTACGCTGTTGCATCTTCCCACAGAAGCTTCTTCTTATGGATGTTTTCGATCGTCGCTTCAGCGATCGCTTCCCAATCAGGATCGTTTTTGAGCTCGGTATAAAAATCTCTGTATGTTTTCACGACGTTTACGAAGGCGAGTTTTTTGATTTTTTGCTTCAACGGAAGAAGACGTTTTTTGACAACGCGTTTGCTCAGCCATTCTCGCTCGCGGTCAAAGTCATCGAATGTAGCGCCGCTGAACTCCTTGTCCTTTTCAAGCTTTCTGAAGCCTTCCAGGTAGTCCTCTTTGTCCATGAGCTGGATTTCTTCTTCCACCCAGAGCTTTTCCCATTCTGTGCGCTGAACAGCTTTGATTTTCTGCATGAGCCACTCATATGTGAGATCCATCCGGTTTGGAATGGAGATGGAGCCGTCGAGAGAATAGAAATACGTCTGGATGTCGTTTTTATCGATGAGCGTTTCACCACGGAACCGGACGTTTTGGAAGTGGATGCCGTCCGTTTCAAGGCTTTTTACATACTTGTCGATAAGGTCTTTGAAGGCCAGTGACGATTTTCTCTGCACGGCCTCGTTGCGGTATTGGTCAGCGCTTGTTTCAGAAGCTTCAAGAAACCATTCCATCTGCTCAAAGGGATCTTCTACGCGGAAGGTGGCACCGAGCTCTTTTTGCACGTATTCGTTATAGGTGGTCTGCCACATGTTTTCTTCACCCAGTTCAGGCAGTACGGTTGCCACGTAGCTGTTGAACAGGGGGTTTGGGGAGAAAAGGACCATGTTTTCGGAGGTGAGAGACTCCCGGTGTGCGTAAAGCAGGTAGGCGACGCGCTGCATGGCGGCACTCGTTTTACCGCTGCCGGCCACGCCCTGCACAACGAGGTAGCGGCTTCGCTCGTTGCGGATGATTTTGTTTTGTTCTTTTTGAATGGTGGAGACGATGGTTCGCATCTGGGGGCTTGATTCGCTGCCCAACAGGTTTTGGAGCAGTTTGTCCCCGATGGTCACACCTGTGTTGAAGAGACCTTTGATCTGGCCGTTTCGTATAATGAACTGGCGCTTGAGGGTTATTTCCCCTTCGATGGTGCCGTCCATCGTTTCGTATTCCGCCGGTCCGGGGGAATAGTTATAGTACATGCTTGAAATGGGTGCGCGCCAGTCGTATATCAAGAAGTCCTCATCGTTTTCGTCCATGAGGGAGGAGATCCCGATGTAGATGGGTTCTGCTTGCGGTTCTCCGTTTTCCTGAAAGTCGATCCGGCCAAAATAAGGAGAATCCCTGAGATCCTCGAGGGTTTTCATGCGTTCGGACTGCTGTCCGTGACTGCGTTCCCGTTCAGATAAAAATTCAGCCTGCTGTTTAAGGCTGGCCTGGGTTTCAATTACATCATCAGGGTCGTCCAGGTTGACGGTAACGTCGTCCCAGAAGCTTTTTCGTACATCAATAATGTCTTTTTTTAATTCGGTGGAGGTTTCTTTGAGCACCTTTTGTTTTTGTTCAATCGTGTTCACGACCCGGTCGACGCGGGTTTGTTCGGTAAGCCGCTGCTCGTTTTCGCTGCTCACAAGACCACTCCTTTAAAAATAGTTGACTTCAATAGAGGAAGTGTAGTAAACTATAATTGGATAAATTTTAACTAAATGGTAATAAACTACACAAGTGCATTTATTGTAGCACAGCCCCGGTGGGAAATTCAATAAAATAATGATATGAAAGCGGCCTCTCTTTTTATTCCAAAGAGAGGCTTTTTGTGATGTTGACCCAAAGGTTGGTTTTTCCCTTTTGTGTAAATATTTGGAGCAGGGGAGCCGCTGCCCTTTTTAAAGAGTATGGCAGGAGTGTGTTTCTCCTGCGGGGCGAGCAGCGTGCGTCAGCCATTGCCAATCTACTTACCTATTGAGACATCATCTTTTGGTTGGATATTAGTTCCCTGCTCCGTTTTCGTTCTGCTGGCCCAGTTCTTTTGCGGCTATGTCGTGGTTTGCTTCTTCAAGTGCACTCAGTTCATCAGCGGAATCTCCCCGGTAGTGGGCGTCTTTGACACTTGTTTTCGGGTACTGTTCCGTTTCATCTTCTTTGTGTGTGGCATAAGGCTGTTTGTTTTTATCCATCGTCTTCACCTCCGCCATTTAGTATAAATCCTAATCGCTCCTTTATGCTCATATCAATAGAGAGTGAGGCATGGTAAACTAAGACCAAGTTTTAGTACCTGGTAATAAAAAACCATTGCATTTGCACCTTTTCCTTTGGTAGGATTAAGGAAAGCGTTTAGATCAGGTTTAGTACGAAATATCGGAAAATTGAAATTTACACTGGGGAGTGAGTTTATATGGAAAATAATAAGCCCGCAGAACAAGCCGAGTTTCATTCATTCGGATGGTATGCTGCGAGGGTATCGCCGCATATGCCAAAAAAGGCGTTTAAGGCTGTACCTGGACGATTGTGGGGCGGATTGATTTATGCTGTGATTGCTCTTGGAGGTATTTTCTCCATTGCGTTTTTTGACTTAAATATCTGGCTTAAATTTCTGATTGCAGGGGTACTTGGTTCAAGCTTTGCTTCCCTTGGCTTTTTAGGCCATGAAATTCTCCATGGCACGGTTGTGAGAAAGCGGTGGCTCCGTAATTTCCTCGGCGCTGTGGCATTCTGGCCTCTGACAACCGGTCCGGAACTGTGGAAGAAATGGCATAATATGGAGCACCATCACCACACACAGGATGAGCATAAGGACCCTGATGCATGGCCGTCGGTGAATAAGCTGGCGAAAAGCCGTTTCCTGCGCTGGATGTACCGCATTCCGTTTACGATCCGGGCACTGTCGGGCTTTATCGCTCTGGCGTTTACATTTACCCTTCATTCTTCACATATGTTTGTCACGTATATTAAGGACTTTAATAAAGAAAAGCAGGTCAAGGTGTGGGTCCAGTTTATCCTTCCTTGGGCGACATGGATCGGACTTCTGTTGTGGATCGGGCCGGTTAAGTGGATCTTTGCATTCCTGCTGCCCCTATTGATTGCTAACTTTATTGTCATGGCGTATATTTCAACAAATCACCGCCTGAATCCCCTTGTGCCGGTTAATGATCCTCTTGCGAACAGCCTGACGGTCACGGTGCCGAAGTGGGTGGATGTGCTTCACTTTAACTTTTCGTACCACACGGAGCATCACCTGTTCCCGGGTATGAATCCGAAGTATTACCCGATTGTGAAGCGCCGCATTAAAGATATGTGGCCGGATCGCTATCACGAAATGCCGATGAGTAAGGCAATGATTGCGCTGTGGAAAACACCACGGGTTTACTTTGAGCAGGATCAGCTTGTGGACCCGACGAGGGCTGCGGCATACGGATCTCTCGGTAATGGCCTTGACCCGAATGATATCAAGAGCCGTGATGTGGATTTGAGCAAGCTGAAGCTGGGGAAGAAGAAAGAAGAGTAGTGGACTTGGTTCAAAAAGTCGTGTAATTATACAGTTAAAAGAGATAAAGCCGCTTTCCTCAGAGTGAGGGAGGCGGTTTTTTCGCGGGGACAGCTTAATACGGTGATGTGGAGGGTAACCGTAAAATACGATGAAATAAGTGTGAAAAGAGAGATGCTAACCGTAAAAAGAGAGATGCTAACCGTAAAATGATGGCAGCTAAGTGTAAAAAAGAAGGCTGCTAAACGAAGCCGCCGGGATTCACTACTCCCGGCGGCTTAAGTTTTGCGCTTTTTACACTTACATCCATCATTTTTGCACTTAGCTCGTGCTATTTTACACTTGGCTCCGGCTATTTTACAGTTAGAGCACCGTTTTTTACACTTCCAAGACGACATTTTACGTTTAGATGATATCGCACCACTGCCGGGCTGCTAGAGGACTGCATCTCGCACATTAACAGTTTCTCCCGGCCTGTTAACGGCTTCGGCGCCACAATTACCGGGTTGCACCGCCCCATTAACGGCTTCATCACCCCAATTAACAGTTTCGTCTGTTTTTTTAGTCGTTTAGCTAAAAGTAGATACGTCCAACACAAAAAACGCACTCCCTGTTTGAGAGTGCGGTTCCATTTTTTTATACTGCTTCCTCTTCCGTCTCCTGTGGATCGAGACCTAATTCAACATCGTATCCTCTTTGCTCAAGGAGGTCTGTGATGCTGTTTTCCCCGAGGAGGTGGATGGCGCCCACAACGACAAAGTAAGTGTCGTGTTCACCGCTTTCGAGGAACTCTGAAATTTTATCGGTCATTGCCCGGTCGCGGTCATCTGTAAGCATGCGGATGTATTCCTGATAGTCTTCCGGTGCATCGTCTTCTGCGTAACGGAGTTCGGTAAGGGACTCGTGGTCACCGAGACGCCACATGGCCATGAGTTCCAGCAGTTCATCTCCGAGTTCATCATACTCTTCGAGGGTTTCACTCAGCATTTCTCCCTGGGTATCGAGGGTGAGTGTTTCCTGGACGGCCAATTGGCTTTCTGCCGTTTCAAGGCCGATGATTTCTTTTCCATCATCAGATGCCCGTTCGAGAAAGTGCATGTCAATCCCAAGCTCAGGAGAGTATCCGGCCGTCATGGAGACGATGGATAAAAGGAATTCCTGAACGTACCATGGTTTGAATTGTGACAGGTCATCGCTTGATACACCAAACGGACGGAGAAGGAAGGCCAGTCGTTTGAATTCTTCTTCTGTAATGTAATCCTGAAGCTCCTCGCCGGGACCCAGCATTCCTGCTTCTGTGGCCAGTTCCATCATGCGCTCATCAGAGAGTTCATTAAAGTCAATTTCGAATGCAGCGGCGGATGAGGATTCAAATGCCTCTTCAATCTCATCATTGAGCGGATAAAGCTCTTCTGACCCAATGTGAATCGATCCAAGAAGGTAAACTGTTTTTTCCCCGTGGGTAACTTCGTAAAAGATCCCGCGGGAAGGCTCCATATCGAGGGCGAAACGTTCCTCGTCAATAAAAACAAACACATCATTGTCGATGAGGGTTCTTACAACGCTGTATGACTCTGTGCCTACAGAAAGGTTCAGAGGGTTGTTTTCAATATCCACACTCTCAATACTCGGGAGATCGAGGAGAGGAGTGATGTCTTCGATTTCGTTTCCAAATATGATCAGTTCTTCCAGAGACGTAAGGACATCGATCCCCTCGAGACTTTTAATGTCACGCTCAAAAGCATGGAGGGTCCTTATCTGGCTGAGACCTGTTTCTGTGAGATCGCCTTCCGGCTGGCCGAGAGCATCTCTGACAGCTTCCTCAAGTTGTCTGTCCTTAAAGAACGATTCTTTACTCTCCATTGGTTGTGCTGTGCATCCTGCAATGGTCAGGAGGGCGATCAGGATCATATAGATTTGTAACCTCTTCATAGGTATCCTCCTGGCAGTGAAAAATAAAGGTTGTGTGAGAATATGTAATACTTCCGAATAATTATGATAGTTACCATACTACTAAATAATGTAAGGGTTGAGAATAGGGCAAAGTAAATGTTTTAAAAAAGATTTTTCAAACCGGCAAAAAATGAGCTACAATAAAGGGATGATTATGATAACGACTTCAAAGGGGTAAACCGATGACGATTTTATCTGTGGACGGATTAACAAAAACATATGGTGAAAAAGTGTTGTTTGACAACCTTTCTTTTTCCATTAAAAAAGGGCAGCGAATCGGCCTTTTAGGTGTAAATGGGACAGGGAAGTCAACGCTTTTGAAAGTACTGGCCGGGATTGAGAGCTCAGAGGGGGGCAGGATGGACCATGCCAACGACTTTCATATTGAATACCTGCCTCAGGAGCCTGAACTCGATCCTGAACGAACGGTACTTGAACAAATCTATTACGGGGATTCAACCATTATGCGGGTCATGCGTGATTATGAGAAGGCTTCCCATGAGCTTGAAAAAGATCCATCAAGTGAGAAGCTTCAGGCACAAGTGATGAGGCAGCAGGAACGTATGGAGGAAAATGAAGCTTGGGAAGCCAGTACTGTCGCTAAAACCGTTCTTACAAAGCTTGGGATTACGGATTTCACGAAGCAGATTCAACATTTATCCGGAGGCCAGAAGAAGCGGGTTGCTATTGCGAAAGCCCTGATTCAGCCGGCGGATATTCTTATATTGGATGAGCCGACGAACCATCTTGATAATGCAACGATTGAATGGCTTGAGCAGTTTCTTGCCCAGTATAAAGGGGCGATTATTCTTGTGACTCACGACCGGTACTTTTTAAACCGGGTTACCAATCATATCTTCGAACTCGATCACGGGAGTCTGTACGCATATGAAGGAAATTATGAGACGTACCTGGAAAAAAGAGCCGAGCGGGAAGCACAGTCGGAAATACAGGAAGCCAAGCACCAGAACATTCTGCGCCGGGAGCTTGCCTGGCTGAAGCGGGGGGCAAAAGCGAGAACAACGAAGCAGAAAGCCCGGATCCAGCGGGCCGAAGCCATGCAGGAAGAATCTTTTGACCGGGAGAAGCGGGACCTTGACTTTGCCATCGGGGCAAACCGTCTTGGGAAAAAGGTCATTGAACTCCAAGGTGTCACAAAACATCTGGGAGGAAAGACGTTGTTTGCGGACCTTGACTATCTCGTGGTGCCGGGAGAGCGTCTTGGCATCATCGGACCGAATGGAACGGGAAAATCAACCCTGTTAAATATCATAGCCGGTCGCCTTGCGCCGGATGGAGGTCATGTGGAAACGGGTGAGACGGTGAAGATTGGCTATTATACACAGGATCATCAGGAAATGGACGAAAACCTGAGAGTCATCGAATATATTAAAGAAGCGGCAGAAATTGTCCACACTGCAGACGGGGACGTGATTACTGCTGAACAGATGCTGGAGCGTTTTATGTTTCCGCGGCCAATGCAGTGGAATGTGATCCGGAGACTGTCTGGAGGAGAGAGGCGTCGTCTGTATCTTTTGCGAGTGCTGATGGGGGAGCCAAACGTTCTGTTTCTTGATGAGCCGACGAATGACCTGGATACCCAGACGTTGAGCATACTGGAAGATTACCTCGATCAGTTCCCTGGAGTGGTCATTACCGTTTCCCACGACCGTTATTTTCTTGACCGTGTCGTAGACCGCCTTCTTATGTTTAAAGGACGGGGTCACGTAGATCGTTTTTTCGGCCATTATTCAGATTACATGGCAGAGCACGGGTCACTTGCTGAGGCAAAACAGGCATTTGAGAAACCGGCCGTTGAGACAAAGGCGGAACAGCCTGTTTCTGCCGGTAAAAAAACAAAGAAACTTTCCTATAAGGAACAGCAGGAGTGGAATACGATTGAAGACCGCATTGCAAAACTGGAAGAAAAGATTGAGACGGTTCAGGAAGGAATTGTAAGCGCGGGCAGTGACTCTGTAAAAGTACAGGAACTTTATGCCGCACAGCAAAAAGCAGAAGAAGAACTTGAACAGGCGATGGAGCGGTGGGAAGAGCTGTCTCTGCTCGTGGAAGAAATTGATGCTGCTAAAAAGTAAGTAACAAAAGGTTCTTCCCCGCTGAGGTGTGCGGACAAAAAAACGTCCCCTGAAGAGCCGCGTTCCGACAAAAGCGTAATAAAAAAGGGCACCCCGTTATGAGGGGGACCCTTCCTTCTATCCATTATCGTTTTGCGGTTCCTGTCATGCGGTTTACAGCACGCCCGATAAAGCGGGATGCTAATTTCATAAGAAAGCTGAACAGGAAAAGGCGCACTATTCTTCGGATGATGATACTCATGGCTTTCACCTCTGCTCTTTTGTGGGGTTGTCTTACTATTCCCGAAAAAACAAGGAATTTAAACTTAGCCTTTGTCCTGGTGTTTAGTATGAGGAAAGGAACCGGGAGTTATCCTGTATTTTCAAGAACGAATAAGCCTACAATGAAAGTGAAAATCCATAGAATTTGATTGTCCAGCAGGCAGGAGAGGATAACCGTGTTTAGAGGATTAACGGAAGACCGAATTAAAGATGCTTCAAGCTCAGCTACCGTTTTTTCAAGAGGCCGGCGTTACTTTGAAGATGGTGCGGTAGAGGACCTTTCCTTTTCCAGTGTTGCAGAAGTTTATGAAGCTACCGTCATCGGGATGGACGATTACGATGTGATGGTAGATGTGAACAATGGAAATATAGACATTGCAAGCGCAAGGTGCACGTGCCAGGCTTTTGATACCTATCCGGGTCTTTGTAAACATTTATCGGCCTTTTTACTCCAGATCCTTCACGAAGCGGGAAAGAACAAGAGAGGCAGGCTTACCCCGGTGACAGGTGCCACGGTTGGAAGAAAGGATCATGCGAAAAGTCTGATTGAAAGCTTCAATCAGGTTTACGACCGGAAAAAGGAGTCATTCAGTGAAAAAGAGCAGCTCCAGGTAGAGTTTACCCTGAACCTTACGAGCTCATGGGGGACGTATAGCGGGGCGATTGACCTTGAAATGAAAATCGGGCCGAAACGGCGCTACGTTGTAAAAGACATAAAGGAATTTCTTTTCGCCATGGAGCAGTCCGATGCTGTACGGTTTTCAAAGCTGTTTACATACCACCCGTCCGACTACTCGTTTAAGGACGAGGACCTTCGTGTGTTCAGACAGCTATCAAGAATCTTTCACGTGGAAGAGGAGATCCTGTCTTTCGGTTACCGGAACTCAGGTTTAAATGACGACAAACGGCGGATGCAGATTCCCAATTCTTTTTTAAAGGACACACTTGAGGCACTGAAGGTGTGTGATGTGAAGGTAGAAACGAACATGGGGGCGGGGGATCACTTCACAGGACTTGATGTGGAGTACAATCCGGAGAAGCTCCCCCTTCATTTTACCCTCCAGTATTTGGATGAAGAGAGGCAGCAGTACCAGCTTCGGTTTACGAGCAAGGAGAAGCTGATGGTAATCGGGGAAAAGTACAATGTGGCGTTTTTCGATGGGACATTTTATTTTATTACCGATGAAGAGAAGCGGACGCTCCTCACGATTGACCGTCAGTTTGCGGATATTGAAGAGGTGACAGTGCCGAAAGAGCAGATGATGGATTTCTCCTCCGTTGTGCTGCCTCAGCTTATGGCTGTCGGAACTGTGGATGTAGCCCCGGACGTAAAGCAGCTCATCAAAGCAGAACCCCTTACAGGAAAGCTGTATGTGGATATGGTGGATGACATGGCGACAGCCCGTCTCGAATTTGTCTACGGGGACATGACGTTATCCCCATTCGACCTTGAACAGCCGGACAGTGAAGAGATTGTCGTCCGGGATGTGGAAAAAGAGATGCTTCTGTTATCGCAGATCGAGAGCCTGCCCTTCAAGTACAACGGCAAAGAGCTTTATCTGGAAGTGTGGGAGGATGTGCTCGATTTTCTGTTAGTGGAATTGCCGGTACTTTCGGAGATGATGGAAGTGTACACCACCTCCGAGGTCCAACGGTTTATTCATACACCGGTGGATGATCCGAAAATTCATGTGGAAAAAAATGAACGAATGAACCTGCTTGATATTACTTTTCAGTTTGAAGGAATTGAAGGCGGGGAAATTGAGGCCATGCTTACGGCTCTTGCTGAAAACAGGAAGTACTATAAGCTTTCGAACGGTGCTTACATGAACCTCCAGGATGAGCGCTTCGCGAACATGAAGCAAGTTCTGGAGCAGATGCCGACGCCGATGGATGGCTACGCTCGACAGAGCCAGGTGCCTCTCATGCAGGCTTTTTTGCTTGATGAGGCCGGGGCGGAATCCATCAAGCGAGGCAAACGGTTCCGGGAACTGCTGGAGCGGATTTATCATCCTGAAGAAGTGGATACGACCGTTCCAAAAACGCTGAATGCGACCATGCGGGAGTATCAAAAGGTCGGATTCGGCTGGCTGAAAACCCTCGGCACTTATGGGTTTGGCGGTATTTTAGCCGATGATATGGGACTTGGAAAAACAATTCAGACGATCGCGTATCTTTTGTCGGAAAAAGCGGACGGAAAAGAAGGCCAGGCGCTGATCGTATGTCCATCGAGTCTCGTGTACAACTGGCAAAAGGAAATTCAGCGGTTTGCCCCGTCACTCAGCACGGCGGTGATTTCTGGACCCTCAGCCGAGCGTCTGAGCCTGTTGGAAGGGGCGAAGGAAGCAGACGTTGTGATCACCTCGTATCCGCTGTTGCGGCGGGATACGGAGCACTACATAAAAACGGTGTTTTCGGTGTTTATTCTTGACGAAGCCCAGTATGTTAAAAATGACTGGACCCAGACGGCGAGGGCGGTGAAAGCCATCCGGGCAAGCCAGGCGTTTGCATTGAGCGGAACTCCGATTGAAAATTCACTGGATGAGCTTTATTCAATCTTTGAAGTCGTACTGCCGGGGCTGTTCCGGAGCAAGAAGGCATTTAAAGAAATGAAGGAAACCGACGTAGCTAAACGCGTGCGGCCTTTTGTCCTTCGCCGGGTGAAAGAAGACGTGCTTTCCGATTTGCCGGATAAAATTGAGAACGTCCAGTTCACGGAGCTCAGTGACAGCCAGAAAGCCGTTTACCTCGCTCAGCTGCAGATGCTTAAAAATGAAGTGAAGACGGCGATCCGGGAAGACTCGTTCCAGGAGAACCGGATGAAAATTCTGGCAGGCCTTACGAGGCTGCGGCAGATCTGCTGCCACCCGAAGCTGTTTATGGAAAATTACACCGGAAACTCGGGTAAACTTGATCGCCTGATGGAGTATCTGAAGGAAGCTGTCCCTTCAGGGAAACGGGTCGTGATCTTTTCCCAATTTACGAAGATGCTCGCCATGATCAGGCTGGAGCTTGAAAAGCATGGCTGGAAGTATCACTACCTTGATGGAAAGACGCCGTCCAGTGACCGGGTTGCCATGACGGAAGAGTATAACGCCGGTGGTAAGCCGCTGTTCTTAATTTCGTTAAAAGCAGGAGGTACCGGGCTCAACCTCACCGGTGGGGATACAGTCATTTTGTTTGATTCGTGGTGGAATCCGGCTGTGGAAGAGCAGGCGGCGGACCGGGTCCACCGTTTCGGTCAGAAGAAGGTGGTTCAGGTGGTGAAGCTTGTAACTGCGGGAACGATCGAGGAGAAAATCCACCAGCTTCAGGATCAGAAGCGGGAGCTGATGGACAAAGTGATTCAGACAGGGGAGACGTCGATTACGTCTCTGAATAAGGATGATATTCAGGAGCTTCTGCAGGTTTAGGGGATGGAATCAGAGGGTCGTCGAATGGTGACGAATTCTCTTTAAGTGGCTTGAAATTCTGCATAAACGCCCGGAAGTTCTCCATAAATCGTCTGAAATTCTGCATAAACAGCCCAAAGTTCTCCATAAAACCGAAAAAGTTCTTCATAAAAAACCGGGCCTCCATAAAGGGGCCCGGTTTTTATCATTACACCTAAAACAGCTTGCCGTGCTTATAAAGAAGGCTCGTGAGCCGTTCCAACGCAAGGTAGAAGCAGCCAAAACGCATGGTTTCGCCCTCAGAGTAAAAATACGTATCGTACACACGCTTAAACGTCTCCGTCATCTGGGCTGCCATTTCATCAATGATTTCGTCTTCACTGTAATGCTCCGTTATTTTGCTTTGCTTCCACTCAAGATAGGACACGATTACCCCGCCCGCGTTTACAAGAATATCAGGGATCACGATTTTCCCTGTCTCTTCAAAGTACTGATCCGCTTCCTGGGATAAAGGTGCGTTCGCTCCTTCGACAAGAATCCGGGCAGGGATTGCTTTCATGTTGTCCCGGTGAATCTGGTCTTCCACAGCTGCAAGAATAAGCACATCCGAACTTAAAGTCAGCACATCGGCTGCTTCGTAAATATCCGCTTTAATGCCGAGATCTGTAAGTTCCTCCCGGGTGTTGGGAAGGCGGTTGTGACTGTAGCCGAACGCATCGAGGACTTCAATGTTGAGGCCGTCCTGACTGTAAAGAGTCACCTCCCGGTCTGAGACGGCTACAACGTGGTGGGTGAGTTTTTCATCTTCAAACGCTTCTCTGGCTGCCACGCTTCCTACATTGCCGAAACCCTGAATGGCAATATCGATATGCCCTTTTTCCGTGTATTCTTCGTGAATGTACTCAAGAGTACGCCACTGCCCGGTCCGTTCCACTTCATTTTTATCCGCAAGGTCATTAAACCAGTCGTTAAGAAGCCACTGGTAGCTTAGATAGGTGCCTTTTCCGGTAGCTTCGCGCCGCCCTTTGGCACCCCCGTTTTCCACACTTTTACCCGTAAAAGAACCGAGATACGTTTCTCCGGGGTGGATGGTTTTGTATTCGCCAACCATCCAGTCAATGATTCGTTCGTTTGTGCCAAGATCCGGTGCAGGAATATCGTGATTCGGTCCGAGGTCCGGCTTAAATCGCTGGACATACTTTTTTGCGATCAGGTTCAGTTCCCGATCGGAATATTCTTTTGGATTGATGTGAACCCCGCCTTTGGCCCCCCCGAAAGGCAGGCGGTGAAGGGCATTTTTAATTGTCATAAGAATAGCCAGGTTTTCCACTTCGGACTCGCTCACGTTTTCGTTAAAGCGGATTCCCCCTTTATAAAAGCCGCTGATGTTGTTGTGCTGGACCCGGTATGCGGGGATTCTTACAATGCCGTTTTTTTCACGGGAGACCCGGATGTAGCTTTTAATGATCTTATCTGTTGTTTTCAATATTTCCTTCGCCGAAGCGCATACTTCTGTACGCTTCTCTTCTTCGCGGATACCGAGGAATCCGCTTTCATCTGATAGTACGTCCATTACGTCTTCGATAAGTGCCTGTGTTTCTTCTCGTTTCAAAACGACCCCTCCTATAGAAATGCTTCTAACTACTCACGTTCCCTCACTGCTGTATTTGAAACGGCATTTCCACTGTCTGAACCTCGGGTATTTATGTTTTTTTAGCGGCAAAGTAAAGCAGGGAGCAGGGAAAGGAGAGGTATTACTTTGAGCTGGTTGTCTTTTGGATTAAAGGATAATGATGGATGAGAAGGGTTTGTTTTTCTATTTTGGAGGGTACAGCATACTAATCGTTTAATTAAAGATCCAGGTTGACGAGGCCATGGAAGGAGGCCAATTTTGTACTATACTAAAGAAGAAATCCGTTTGATGCTCGATCATCTGGATGATCGTGAATTAGGTAAAGTATACCATTACATTGTGAAACTAAAAAAAGAAAACAGGCAACGGCGTTCGATGAACGGTGAAGCGTCCGGACCAAAGAAAAAAGCGTCCGGATCAACAGAGGAATCGGCCCAAATGGAAAATGAATAATGGATTATAAGCATGCCCCGGTGCATGCTTCTTTCTTTGAACATTATGTTATGCATATGATGACATGCACCCAGAATAACGTATGACTACAGGAACTTTTTATTTTTCTTTATTCGGGTAAAAACATAATACGCGAAAGGGGAAAAACGATGAACTACCAGCAATCAAAGATTCTCAAATGGACGAACGTCTTTGCCCTCGTTATTGTGATTGTTGTAAATGTGCTCTCCAATACGCTGCCTATAAACGGTCAGACGGCAGGGGAAATTTCAGACAGGTTAAATGTCTTGTTCACTCCGGCAGGATATGTTTTTTCCATATGGAGTGTGATCTATCTCCTCGTGATCATCTGGGTCTTCCGTCAGTTTTTTGCCCGGCCTGCCGATGAGGAAGCGTATGCAAACATTGGGTACTGGTTTGTTATCAGCTGCTTTTTTAACGTAGCGTGGCTTTTGTTGTTTCACTACGAATACTTTCTCCTGACAATGGTAGCTATGATTGGTCTGCTTATCAGCCTGATCATTATCTACAGGGTGATTATGCTCACCCCTCATACGACTTTTTTTATGCGCCTGCCGTTCTCTGTTTATCTGGGATGGGTTTCGGTAGCGACGATCGTGAATGTAGGCGTTGTTTTTAACAGCCTCGGTTTTGAGGAAGGGCTGTTTCTTTCAAACGTGACGTGGACGATCCTGCTCCTGATTGTGGCTCTGGCTCTTGGAATCTGGTTTACAGCCACAAACCGTGATCCGTTTTATTCCTTTGTTCTTGTCTGGGCCTTTATCGGTATTGGCGTTGAAAGGCAGGGAGAATACCCGGCCATTGCCGTTTCGGCCTGGGCGGCAGCAGCGATTCTCGGCTTGTATCTTGTGTACTACTTTGTGACCAAAAAAAGAATTTACCAGTAAAAGAAAGATTAATTCCACTGCAGAAGGGAATACCCTGTATAACACTTTTATTGAACCCAATGGAAACAAGGAGGATGTTATACATGGCAGCAACAAAAGAAGAAGTTCGTACAATGATTGATGAATTATCAGAAGAGCAGGTGGAAGCTGTTCACGAATACCTTGAGAAACTTGTAGATACGGAAAAGATGGAGCATGCTAAAGATGAAGGGGAAGACGGACCCCACGAGCAGGATTCAAAAACAAAAGCTGCTGACGTTAGCGTAACCGATGACCTTGCCCACCGGGACCGAGGCGGCGACAGTGAACGTTAGACGTATAATCAAAAAGTCCGGCCTGTCAGAAATCTGATTGGCCGGACTTTTTTTTATGCAATCACGTTCCGTTTGTTGGAATACGTTTTGTGATCTTTGTTTTTGATAATAGAAGCAAGGGTTTCAACAGTTTGCCAAACATCGTGATAGCTTGTATAAAAAGCGACAGGTGCAAGACGGATGGCGTCTGGTGATCTGAAATCCGGGACGATACCCTTGGCTTTCAAGGCTTTACATATGCTTGCAGCTTCTTCATGTCTCAAACATATGTGCCCGCCCCGGCGGTGAGGCTCTCGAGGGTTTTCAAGGGTAAAACCCAGCCCTTCAAGCTTTTGGTCCGCAAGTGTAATAAAGTAATCGGTCAGTGACAATGATTTTTCCCTTACCAAGTCGATTCCCACTTCAAGGAACATTTCAAGAGAACCGAGAAGAGGAGCTGTGCTCAGCACGTGGGGGGTGCCGATCTGATAGGCACCGGCATCAGGAGCCGGGGTAAACGTATGAGCCATATCAAATTGCTTGTCTTTATCCGATCCAAACCAGCCGGCAAGCCCCGGCTCAGTGCCGAAGTGACGCTCGTGGACGTAGAGACCGCCCACACCGCCAGGGCCGTTGTTCATGTACTTGTAATTGCACCACATGGCAAAGTCTACGCCCCAGGCATGGAGGTCGTGCGGCAGTGCACCGATCGAGTGAGCTAGGTCAAACCCGATGATGATGCCGCGCTTACGGGCTTCCTCTGTGAGACGCTTCATGTCCAGAACCTGACCGCTTCTGTAAAGAACAGATGGAAGCAGAATAAGAGCGACGTCATCAGTCATCGCTTCGATAATCGAATCTTCATTCAGCGTCTGTCCGTCTTCGCTTTCTACCTGGATAAGGTGTTCAGCGGGTTCAAAGCCGTTTCGTTTAAGCTGGCTTTTCAGGGCGTAGATGTCTGATGGAAATGTGATCGCATCGGCGAGTATTTTCGTCTTCTTGTTTGTTGGTTTGTAAAAGGTTGATACAAGCTGGTGAATATTCACGGTAATGGATCCGGTCACGATTACTTCCTCAGGCTTGGCCCCGATAAGGGGGGCGGTTTTTCGGCCGAGCTTTTCGGAGAAATAAAACCACGGTTCTTCCCCGTTCATCCAGCCGTCAATCCCTTGATTCTTCCAGTCCTCAAGTGAGGTGTAGAGTGCCTGTTCGGCCCGTTTGGAAAGAAGGCCGAGGGAGTTGCCGTTCATGTAAATGGTATCTTCATTTATATAAAACTCTGATTTGTATTTGGAGAGGGGGTCTTGTCTGTCGAGTTCAACTGCTTTCTTTTCTGAAAAATCGGTGGTCATGGCTGATGCCTCCTTTAAAGTCTTAGGTCTCTTTTCTTTCATTCTAGATGAAGGTTTTGAAATCCTCCAATGGATAGAAGAGGGGATTGAAAGATGCGGTAATTGGGAAAAGAAGCTGTACAACGTTTTGTAAAGGATGAGTGACATGAATAAACAAGAGCTTCACAGAATCGTTGATCATCTCGATCAGGCTGAGCTTGATGAGGTACACGACTACCTGATACAACTGAGGAATGCAGAAGAAGTGGAACTGTCAAAAGGGCAGATGGAAGGCTTTTATGATCAGGATGAGTACTTTGAAGAAGGTGAGGTTAACGAGGAGGATGTAAAGAAAAGGGAAGATATGAAACTGCGTGAGTAAGAGTCAGGCTGCCGCTCCGGGATGGGGCGGCTTTTTCTGTGCGAAGGAGGGAGTGCAGGTGGGTGTTGGGGAATTCAGGGAATAAGGTGGAGGATTGAGGAAAATTAAGAATGGATTTTCGGGAAAATAGCAGTGGATTGAGGAAAAAAGAAATAGATTCCGGAAAAATAGCAGTGGATTGAGGAAAAAAACAGTAGATTCAGGGAAAAAAGAATAGATTCAGGAAAAGTGGTGGGAACTTCATGATATAAAGAAAAGATTCATGCTAAAGGCTGCCGGATTCATGAAAAATCAAAAACCATCTCCGTTTTGTTTCCGTAAAAAGAGCGTGGTAAGCTGGTGGAGGTGTTTCATTTACCTGGAAAAAGAGAATAGAGTTAGGAGAGTCGCAATGTCTCATACACCTCAAGAAGGAAAACAGAATCGGTTTGATTATTTATTTCAGGTCGGGCTGGTGCTTGCCATCATTCCCGCAGGTTATCCCGGTGGGTGGCCATATATGCTATCTATGGGGGTGGCGGGACTTTCGGTACTGCTTTTCATTTACCGCATTTTTGCAAAACATTCATCGGTTACAGACGACATGCGCAAGACGGTGAACCGTCTTCGTAAATACAGTGTTCTGGGCCTTTGGGTATCACCGGCGTTTCTTGTGACCATGCAGGTAGTGCAGGGGGGCCCTCTTGTGGACCGTGTCGTGTATCTGGCTGTCATAGCAGCCGGTCTTTTCGTTATCGTTTATTTGTTTCAGAGAAAGTACGAAGCGCTTCTGAAGGAGCATGGAGTGTCAAAAGAGAAGGATCAGCCGAAAGGAAGCGACGCGGTTGCTATCGTGTTTTATATTGTCTTATTAGTAATCTTTATTTTAATTGTGCAGCTATTTTAGTTTTTCATAAACAAAGTGGAGGCGAAGCCAATGGTGAACATCTATTTTTCATCACACGGATCCATTGTACATGTAGTAGGTGAAGGGGATTCCTGGAGTGTAAACGATGTGGACCTTGAGAAGGGGGACATCCAGTCTCTCGCTGTGGATCCATACAGTGGAGCGATATTTGCAGGAACGTTTGACCACGGTTTGTACCGGTCTGAAAACGGAGGAGAGACCTTCGAGAGAATTGGAGAGGATGTTTTGCACGAACGGGTAACGGCACTTCACGTAGCTCCGCTGCAAGGTGGGGGGACGTACGGAACTTTATATGCCGGCACCGAGCCGAGTGAGTTGTACCGGTCGGCTGACGGAGGGGAAACATGGAAACGGATGCCTGCCTTAACGGAGCTGCCTTCAAAATCTGAATGGAGCTTTCCGCCACGTCCGGAAACCCACCACGTCCAAGCCATAGCAACAAACTATCATGAGCCGGGTTTGATACTCGCTGGAATTGAACTTGGCGGGGTGATGCGTTCGGTTGATAGCGGAGATACGTTTGAGGATCGCAAAGAGGGCTCCCAGTTCGACGTGCATGATATCGTCCTCCATCCGATTGAAAAAGATGTCATCTATGAAGCAGCCGGAGGAGGGTTCGCCGTAAGCCAGGATGCCGGCCGGACCTGGTCAACGGATAATCAAGGGCTCGGCGACTTTACGTATCTGGTCCAGGCAGCGACAGATCCTTCCGATCACAACGTGGTGATTGCGGCGGGAGCGGAAGGACCTGGGACGGCGTATGTGCCGGACACAGCACGGTACCGCCTGTTCAGAAAAGAAGGAACAAGCCCGTGGGAACGAATCGCTGATGGTCTTCCGGAAGAGGAGGGGACAACCGTTCCGCACCTCCTTACCCATACGGGAGAACCGGGGGCTTTTTACGCCGTCTGTAACCGGGGTATCTACCGTTCTGCCGATCAGGGAGAAAGCTGGACCGAACTTCCCCTGGAATGGCCGCCGTTTTTACAAAAGCAACGGATCAATGCCGCTTGTATAAAGGAAATCTAAATGAAAAACCGTCTGATTCTCAGGCGGTTTTTTAGTTGTGAAATAATAGTCAGAATAAACTTTTTTAAAAAAAATCACCCCAAACATCCATTCCCCTGACAGTTTGTGTCAGTGCTGTCATTATAGTAATAAATGTAATCACATACTGAAAGGGGAAATAAAACATGAAAAAAGTAAGAGGATTAATGGCAGGGTTATTTATTTTAGGAGTAATGGCGGCATGCGGGGAATCGACGATTGAGAACGTAGATAAAGAGGAGAGCGCAGCAGCGGCAACTGAAACAGACACAGAAGCAGTGGAGGAAGAAGCGGCGGAAACCGAGGATGCTGCCGAGGAAGAAGTGGTTGAAGAAGAAGGGCTCGGCATTGGGGACACAGTCAACTTTAACGGACTTCATGTGACGGTCAACGAGGTTCGGAAATATGAGGGGGACGGAGACTGGGAAACACCGGACAACGACTATTTCCTTATTCTTGACGTGAGCATTGAAAATACGACGGATGAAGCAGCAAACATTTCAACACTGATGCAGATGAGCCTCATGGATCCAAGCGGGTACAGCCAGGACATGGATATCTTTGTGGATACGAGAGGAAGTCTTGACGGCGAAGTGGGTGCCGGACGTACGATGGCAGGAGAAATCAGCTTTGACGTGGAAGATGCGGATTTCTTTGAATTTATTTTCGAGGATCCATTTAGGAGCGGTCAGGCAATCTGGGAAATGGACAGTTCGGACTGGAACTGAAAAGAAACGGGGGAAGAAGCCGGGAGGGGGATCTCTCCCGGCTTTTTCCATAAGGCTCTGTTAAACGTGTGTGTTGATTTACGTTCTCAGCGCGGGATGAAATACTATTAAAAATGCATTTTATTCTATCAAAAATCAGTTTAATACTGTCAAGAATACATTTTATTCTATCAAAAATGCATTTCATTCTTCCAAAGTATACATCGGGTTCAGAGCCAGCTTGCATAAAAAGGAAGTTTTTATTGAAGGAAGGTCAAGAAGAATGTAACAATAGACTTAGAAAGGACGGTGGTTTCGTTGGCACAAGTAAAGCGGCTGGAGAGAGTAGAGAGGCTTTTTTACATCCTGCAGTACCTGACCAATCATGAGTATGCAACGGCCAATGAACTTGCGGAGCACTGCAATACATCGGTGCGAAGCATTTACAGGGATATCAAAAAGCTCGTTGATCTCGGCGTAACACTGGACGTGGAAGGACAGTACGGATACAAAATGATTCACAAGCCGATTCAGTTCGGAGGACGTCTCACGAAGGAGGAGTGGATGGCGCTTACCCTTTATCCGATTTTATCTGAAGGGATCACGTCGGGAGAGCATCCCTTTCATCATTCATACCGGACAGGTCTTGAGAAAGTCATGGCTTATGTGCAGAAAGGGGACGAACTGTCAGGGGCCGGGGCAGGCCTTGGTGAGCGGATCAGGCTCCACTCCCGCCCGAAGGATCCGTCGCAGTTTAACGTGATGCCGACGATGATTCCTGCGATTGCGGCGAACCAGACGGTTGAGGTTACCTACTATGCGATTCACCGGGATAAAAAAACACAGCGCAAGCTTGATCCGTATTATTTAGTTCCGAGGGAAGGTCATTTATACGTTATTGCCTACTGTCACCTTCGGGAAGTGATGAGGGTGTTCCGCCTCAGCCGTTTCGAATCGGTAAAGCCGACGGGTGAAACGTTTAAGATTCCCCGCAGTTTCAATATTGATGAATTTCTGTCCCGCCGCTGGTCAATCATTTCCGATGATACGGAGACGACGTTTCTGGTACGGTTTGAAAAAGAAGCGGCCCGTTATGTGCTGGAAGACGACTTTCACGTGGACACAGAAAGAATGCCGCAAAAAGACGGATCCCTTTTGCTTAGGACGACGGTAAACAGCAACGAGGAGTTCTTAAGGTGGATCCGGTCATTTGGAATGAATGCGGAGGTTCTTGAGCCAAAAGAGGTGAGGGAGCAGATGGCAGTAGAATACCGGACACTTTTGGGAAAGTACGAAAAAGGTCGCTGATTATAACAATGACTCAGAAGGGAAGTGATCCCGTCTGAGTCATTGTTTTTCTTCTTTAAAGCCGTGCTTTACAAACTGTTTGATGTCTTCGATGACTCCAATGTCTTTTAAAATCACGATGATCACAAGGAACAACGGTCCAAGAAAAAGTCCGAACGCCCCGAACACCTGAAGACCTGCAAAGAGGGAGATGAGGACTGCCAGAGGGTGAAGATTCATACTCGATGACAGGATTTTCGGCTCCAGGGACTGCCTTGCCACAAGGGTAACCCCGTAGACGATGGCAACTCCGATTCCGAGGGTAATGTCTCCTGTAATGAACAGGTAGATGGCCCAGGGGATTAAAATGGTCCCGGACCCCAGATACGGGAGAATCTCAGCAATCCCCACTACAATGGCCAGTGTAACAGCCTGTTCCACCCGGATGATGCTGAGTCCCACAAGGACGATGACACTGGTCAGAGCCATGAGGATGAGCTGGGCACGGATAAAGCCGAAGACGCGGACTCTGAATGCCCGGCCGAACAGCTTTGTTTTCTTTAAGACAGGTGCGGAAAACACATCGTATATGTATGCCCGCATTTTTCTCCAGTCCTTACCGATAAAGTAAACCGATAAAAGAATGAAAAGAATGATGATAATTGATGACGGCACAGCGATCAGGAGCTGGCGGAGGCCGTCTGCGAGTGCCTGTCCGAACTGGCCGAGAAGCTCGCCTGCCTGCGTGCCGAGACCTGTAATGCTTTCACGAAAAGCCTGTTGCTGCTCCGGGGTAAGGGTGGCAATAATGCCGATAACCTGCTCCCAGATCGGGAGAATGGTTTCGTTAAAAAATTCCTGCATATGAACAGCTGCTGTTTCAAACCACTGTGGAGCATGTTTTGTAAACTGCTGAACACCGAAAATGGTGAGAAATACGAGACCCGTAAACACACCGGCGATGGTTGTGAGTCCAACCAGTAAAGCGGTGAGTACAGCGAGTCCGTTTGGAAAACGGAGCCGTTCTCTGAGCAGCCGGATTAAAGGAAGCAGGGGCCACACAAGAAGAGCGGCGATTAAAAACGGGTATGTAAGGGATAAGAAACGGCCGGTGAGCCACAATGCGCCAACTAAAACGAGAGCTGTAATCACTGCCCGTACAAAAACCCAGGCTTGTTCTTTTGTCATTCAACCATCACCTCCGATCACTATCCTATTATTTTTTCCGGAAACAACGAATCCAAAACCTGTGCTCCATAGGTTTCGACTAAAATTTATAATCTCCTGCCTTAAAGCAGAGGCCACTGAAAAAGTCAAAGCCCGATAATAATGTCACCATTTTAGGGCTTTGATTGCAACATAATGTGAGTTTTAATTATTTTTTGATGTACTAAAAATCATTGTTGTTATTAAAAAGTGTTGATTGAAGAGAATGAAGCGATACTCCTGCGGGAAAAGCGAGTTACGGGGAGACCCGGTCAAGCACGAGCGTTGCTTCATGAATAAGCTTCGAGTTGCTTCGACGTATATCCTTCGGAGCCTGGCTGGCAGAGGAAGAAGCAGCATGCTGAGGAGACTCCCGAACCACCCGCGAAAAAGGCAATGAGCGGAAATCAACCCCTGACTTTTCTGAGCCTGTTTAAAAGAAAATGGACTTTTTCAGTGCCCTCTAAATCATAAAAGGAGAACGCCTGAAAGTGTTACCCTCCATGCGCTCCCCGCAATCGTTATTCCTGATCTTCTTCTTCGGTTTCGGCCTCTTCTTCTTCCTCTTCATCCATTTCTTCAGGTGCTTCAAACGTCGTCGCTATCGCTGTGGCTTTTGCTACGAAGTCTTCGTCAGCTGATTCTTCAGGGAACATAACAGATACGGTATATTTCCCTGTGTCGGTAATCTTGAAGAATTCATAGTTTACATAGTCAGTACCACGGATGGCTTCTGACCAGCTGCCAGGTTTACTTGCATCACCTTCTGAGCGGATGTAAAAGTCAAATTCGGCCCCGGCCTGCATGTAGAAAGCTTCATAGTTTTCCACATGACCGCGGTTACCGACCATGCGTTTTTCCATGTCAAGTTCCCGGTCCTGGTCGATTGCTCTTTCCATCGGGTTTCCTTCAGCGTCAAGAATTGTAGTTTCTGTCAAAGTCATCGTCAATCCGTAGAGGTCATGATCTTCATCATCAACAAGAACCTGAGCCGTAGGTGCTCCGCCTTCAAGGTCTTCAAGCTCCAGTCCTTCCGGCAGCTTTAGTCTTGCGCCGAAAGCCGTTTCGTGGACTTCAGCGTCAATCACGCTCTCTGATCCGTTTATATCGTAGGCGATCTGGTCGTCTCCGGCTGCAATAAGAGTGATTTCGCTTTCAGATGCAGCAGCCTCTTCCTGCTCACCTGACTCTTCGTCACTTTCATTTTGTCCTTCGTCATCCCCGGCTGATTCTTCCGTATCAGGACTTTCCGAACCGCCGCTGCCTGATGCGGTATCCTCTTCCTCATCTGTAGAACCGCATGCGACGAGAGCCGCAGTAAGGATCCCGGCGGTAAACGTTTTTGCCATGATTTTCATTACTAAACATCTCCTTTTCTCTAGGTCAATATTATCAAATTATAACAATATTTAATGGATTTCGAAAGTTTTACGTTTGTTTTTAAATATGTGAAATTATCTAAATATATTTAGGTGAGCGAAATAAATAGGTTGGAAGTACCGTTGTGTGTTAAGGAACAGAGGTTTCAGGGTAAAATAAAGATACGTCTGACTAAATCGGGGTTTAACAATGTATAACAAAGTCTTACTTATTTATAATGGAAATGCGGGCCAGTCAGAAGTAGAGAGGCATATTCAGACCGTCGCAGGGGCTCTGGCAGGGAAAGTGGAAGAGCTCACATTAAAACGGACGAAACAAAAAGGTCACGCTGAAGAGATTTGCAGAGAGCGGGGAGAAGAGGTGGATCTCGTCTGTATTTTAGGCGGAGACGGAACTGTTCATGAATGCATCAACGGACTCGCTTCTTTAGCCAATCCTCCGGTAATTGCGATTCTCCCTGGAGGAACGTGCAATGATTTTTCCAGGTCCCTTGGCATTTCACAGAATATGAAACAGGCTGCCAACACCATTTTGATAGATAAAAAAGAGAAAGTGGACATTATGAAAGTCAACGACCGGTGGGTAACGAATTTTGTGGGACTTGGCCTTATTACGGATGCGTCCCAAAATATCGACCCGAATCTGAAAGGAACATTCGGCCGTCTCAGTTACTTTATCAGTGCCATCAAAACGGTCCGGGAATCAAAACCCTTCTCCTTTACGATGGAAACTTCCGACGGGGGGGAAATTCAGGACCATGCCGTCATGATTCTCGTGGCAAACGGTAACTATCTGGGGACGAATCAGCTTCCTTCCCTTCATGAAAACATGAACGACGGAAATGTAAATGTGTTTGTTCTGCGGGAAGCAGGCATGGCTGTTTTAAAGGAATTTATTCAGAATAAAGATTTGAACGAGTGGGATATGAACAACGAGGCCTTTGATTTTATGGAGGCAAATGAGCTGACCATCACGACGGACCACCCGATGGAGCTCGATATGGATGGGGAAGTTTACAATGAAACCCCTGTACGGATACGGTTGTATAAAGAGCATCTCACGTTTATTACAGGTGAGGAATATAATGAAAACTGAGTGAAACCGCTGCTGGTGAGCAGCGGTTTTTTAATAGGGAAAAGATATGATTCGCCCGCGGGATGGGATAAGCGCCTACTTTTTTTGCCTCAGCTCCTTGAGGCTGTACTTTGTCCCCCGCCATTCCACGCCGCCGTTTTTGTACGCTTTAATCATAGACCGCCACAGGCAGTAGAGAAAAACGAGGGCGCTGAAGGGAACCGTACATACATACCACCAGGGGTGGGAAAAGTACCGGCCGTTTTTTACATACATGAGCACATACAAAACCACAACAGCAGCGCTGAGCAGCTGAACAATAACGTCCGGATGAAACACGAGGATAAAAGGTGTGACATGAAAAGAAAGGACCCCGGCGGTGGCAAGGAGTACGAAGCTCAGGCGGTACTGCATAAAGGCAAACAGGTTTTTCTCAAGGCCGAGGCTCATGTCCTTAAGCGTTTCGTACCACTGGATGGAAATAATGCCGTTGCCGAAGCCGAGTTGCTGCTTGTATCCGGCGTCTACGATTGTTTTTCCGAGCTTAAGGTCGTCATCGGGGCGGAGGGCGATCGCTTTATGTGTACCGGCATGCTTATAAACATCGCGTTTCATTAAGTTAAACGCCCCTACGCCGGCGTGACCGGCTGCGATGAAGTTCCAGACGCCGATAATACCCCAGAACGTGTAGAAAATCCGGTAGGGAAGAGTGCCGCCTCTGTTTTCCGGGAGAAGAGCCAGGTGATCAAGGCTTTTGGTACGGGCAAAATACAGAGAGTCCGCTACAGCTTTTTCGGAAAAAAGAATATCTGCATCGGCATAAAGAAGCCAGTCGCCTCTGGATTGTTCGTACCCTTTATAGAGCGCGTGGTTTTTCCCAAGCCAGCCGGTTGGGAGCTCATGGATATGGATAACCTGAAGAGCGGGAAACTCCCCCCTAAGCCGATCGAGTATGGCGCCGGTGCGGTCGTCTGAGCGGTCGTTGACTGCAATTACTTCAAGGTTCGTATACGACTGGGCCATCAAAGAGCGGAGGGTTGATTCGATCTCGGTTTCTTCATCCTTGGCCGCTATAATGACACTGACGAGTGCCTCATCGGTGCTGACGGGGTCTGGTTCTCTGGTAATAAAAGGCATTTTGCGGATCCCGCAGTACCATTGGAGACAGATCATGGTGACGAAAAGAAGCACGGTACTGCTGTAAATGAATATGATCAAGGGAATCCCCTCCCCGTTCTATTGGTGGTTTATTTTAGTTTACCACTGAAGGCTTGAAACGAATAAAAGAACGGTTCTGATGAGTGGAAATTTATGTGAATTATTGAGCATTTTAAGTTATTATGATAAAAAAGAAGGTACCACTTTTAACCCTTTGCTGCGGTGAAAGGACAACGAGAAGAGAAGGTGATGATACAGTGATTTGGATTCAACTGGCTGTCGTTCTGCTTGCCATTTTTATCGGGGCAAGAATGGGCGGTGTCGGATTAGGTGTAATGGGTGGCGTGGGCCTTGGGGTTCTGACGTTCGGGTTTGGCCTGCAGCCGACAGAACCACCCATTGATGTAATGCTTATGATCGTAGCTGTCGTCACAGCTGCCGGAGCCCTGCAGGCGGCCGGGGGAATGGACTATTTAGTGACTGTGGCTGAAAAAATACTTAGAAAAAATCCACAACGGATTACGTTTATGGCCCCGGTGACCACGTATTTGTTTACGTTTTTTGCCGGGACGGGCCATGTGGCGTATACGCTTCTGCCCGTTATAGCGGAGGTGAGTCAGGAGTCGAAGGTAAGGCCGGAGCGCCCCATGTCTGTGGCGGTGATCGCGTCCCAGCAGGCGATTACGGCGAGTCCGATTTCGGCTGCAACGGTGGCGCTCCTGGCATTACTCGCCCCCTTTGATGTAACCCTTCTTCAGATTTTAGGCGTCACAATTCCGGCAACGTTTCTCGGGATTATGACGGCGGCTTTTGTGGTGAGTAAAAAAGGGGCGGAGCTTGAGGAAGATCCGGAATACAAACGCCGGCTGGAAAGAGGGCTCGAGCCAATCCGGGAGGCGCGAGCGAAGATTGTAGTAACAGCACAGGCGAAGTTTGCTGTCGGGCTGTTTCTGTTTGCTTCTATATTCATTGTGATTCTTGGCAGCTTTCCGGAGTTAAGACCGGCATGGGAAACGGGTGGCGGTGTTGAAGAGCTGTCCATGCCGTATGCGATTCAGATCATTATGCTTTCGGTAGCGGCAGTGATTATTTTGTTCTGCAAAGCGGATGTGGGAAAAATTGCGTCCGGAAGCGTGTTCCGGGCAGGGATTGTGGCAGTAGTGGCAATCTTTGGTATTGCCTGGATGGGAGATACGTTCTTCCAGGGAAACAGCGAAGCGATTGAGTCATCGATGCAGGGTCTTGTGACAGCAGCACCATGGCTTTTTGCGGCTGCCTTGTTTGTCTTATCGATTCTGCTTAACAGTCAGGCTGCAACGGTGACAGCGCTGATGCCATTGGGACTGAGTCTTGGCATTAATCCATTCTTCTTAATTGCCATGTTCCCGGCGGTGAACGGGTATTTCTTTATTCCAAACTACGGGCCGATTATTGCGGCGATTAACTTTGACCGCACAGGGACGACGAAAATCGGGAAGTATGTGCTGAACCACAGCTTTATGATTCCGGGGCTTGTAACGACGGTAACGGCTGTGGCACTCGGGTTTTTGTTTATTTTGTTTTTGTAGGACTGCTATTAAGTCATCGGTTTTCTAAGCTTCGTTGAACGGAATACGCTCCCTTTCCGCGGACTCGCGCTGAGCCTGTCTCGCACTTCCGCAGGAGTGTCGCTTATTCCGTTCAACTACGCACAATACGCTGAACCAGAAATGTTAGGTTTGCCAGAAAAGACCGCATGCCTATCTTCCTGCGCGATGGTGTGAATGAGTTGGAATGGGTGTCTGTTTTTGTAGAAGACTATGTTAACTGCCTGTTTTGATTTACTGATTAGGGTTTCAGAAGCTCCAGGCGGACGCTTTCCGCGGGCACCGCTTCAGCCTCAAAATCACCCTGCGGAAGTGAGGAGGCTCACCGGTACCTCCGCGGAAAGCGATGGACGTTCGAGGTTCATCATGCTTCATTTTAATGGGATTCGATATTCGCCGCTTAACTTGCATGTAAGGTTGTTTGTCTATTTTCAGACAAACCGTTATAACAGCCTGCCCTTCTTATTAAGCTTATACATATTCTGTATGGAGCTTATGGAAAAGGAGGGAAATGGAATGAGTAAATCACATGGTGCTTCTTTTATCCTTGTCATTTTTGTACTTCTAGTGATCATCGGCTGTGCTTGCTACAACGGCGGTCAGGTTGGAGGAGCTTCCTACGGCTACGGCTGCGGCTGTGGCTGGTAAAAAAAATGAACCTGGCAGAGGAAATGGCGGACGCACGTTGCTGCTTCCTCCGGACCGGGTGTGAATTATAGTGAAGGTTGTCTGCATCTGTTGCAGGCAGCCTTTTTTTGTCGGGTATGAATTGTGACAATCTCTCCTATTTTTTTACGAAGGAGATGCGCGCCGGAAAGTTGAATGGTGTAGTACCAATCAACCGGGGGAGGGTGCAATCATATGGCGGGGTTTATGAAAAAGAATGGTGTGTGGGCAATTTGTTTTGTAGTGTTTTGTATTGTCGTCGCTGTTATGACGTTTTATTCGCCTGAAGAACGGGATGCCGCTGCGAATGAGGAGGAAAAGGAACAGACAAAAGATGTTGAAGAAGAGGCTGTGGAAGAGGAAGAAGATGAGAGTGAGGAGCGTTCCCACGGACAGCCTGAGAGTGAAGAGAGTGAAGAGAGTGAAGAGAGTGAAGAAGGCGAAGGTGCAGCGGTGGAGGATGAGGCAGGGGAAATTGAGGCTGTCGCTTATGAACCGGGGATGGAACAAAACACAAAGCTGACGCTGGGGATGGCCCATGAGTATCTGAATGAGCTTACGGGCTGGGGGCGTTTGAAGGATATTGATGTGACGATGCTTTCCCGGGATGCTGACTGGGTGCGCCTAAAAGGTCAGCTGGACTATTTATATGAGAGTTTCGGTGCTTCGAAGGCGAAGGAGGACGTGAGGACAGCGCTTATGCTTGCCGAAGTGGCGGAGGTCAGTGGAGACAGGGAGGCTTTGCGTTTTTTACACAGGGTGGTTCATGACCTTGATGTGAATATTAATGAGGCGGATGGGGATCACTGGGGGATTACGGAGGCGTTTGGGTATGAGGGGCAGTCGGAGAGTGTGAAGCGGTATTTGGAAGGGTTTGAGTAGGGGCACATACCTTTTTCTTTTCATGAATAGGGTAGATTGTGGAGTATTCATGGAAGGGGGATGTGTTTCTTGTTTGATGAGACAGCACGGTTTGAGCATGGCTTCTGGCTGCAGGTAATGGGTGATCATGCGCGGTTTCTCATGGATTCGCTGCCGGTTAGTGAGATGGAAGATGTGGAGATTACGAAGGAATACCGGGCGGAGTATGATCGGCTGCTGCAGGAAGTGAGGAACGGGGTCGGTGACTTCCGTTCATTTACGAAAGGTGTGGAGCGGCTGACGGACCAGTTTCGAAGCTTTAAGCTCTCGATTATTGGAAGGCAGTTGAATGGGGAGATTCGCATTCATTTGCCGCCGACATTTATTAATCATATGGTTAACGAGCTTGAGGAGTATCAGCTGGTGATGTCGTATCTGGCTAAGGGTGAGAAGCCGCCTGTTTTTCATGAGCTGCATCACCACCTTGTCTGGCTCCTGGATGCGGCGGGGCATGCGTCAGGCATATCCGGAAGCTTGGATATGGTGGAGAAGCAGATGCAGGAGAAGGGCAATGAGTTTGTAAAGGGGTTTGAGGATTTTTATGTGAAGGCTGTGGAGTTGAGCGGGTATCTGCGGGCGAATGTGGATTCGTTTCCTGCCCTGCGGCGGTTTAATGATGATGTGCGGCTGAAGATCGAGCTGTTCAAAGGGTTTTTGCATGAGATTGAGGAAATGGAGCTGTCTGATGAGCTGTTGAGTACGTTTTCACCTCTGATGGCTGATCATATGGCAAGAGAAGAGTGCTACTATCTGATGAAAGTGGCTGAGGCGGGTGGGCAGGAAGCGCCCGGGTGTGATCCGTCTGAGCCGAGACTTCAGGATGAGATGTGATGAAGGGGAGACTGCATCAGGAAAAAAAGAAGGTGCTTCTTTTTTGCGATCCGGGGATTGATGATGCGGTTGCGATTTTTTACGCGGTGATGCATCCGCAGATTGAGCTTGTGGGGATTGTGGCTGATTACGGAAATACGACGCGGGAAAATGCGGTACGGAACGTAGTGTATCTTCTTGAGCTGCTGCATGTGGAGAATGTGCCGGTGTTTGCCGGGGCCGAGGGACCGCTGACGGGGAAAGAAGTGCAGGAACAGCCGGATATTCACGGGGAATTCGGGCTTGGGACGATCAATGTGCCGGGGGAAGTTGATGTGGAGCCGTTTGAGAATTTCTTTGACGTGATTGATGTTATTAAGAATTACCGAGATGAAGTGGTGATCGTGACAACGGGCCGGCTTACGTCTCTTGCGGCTCTTTGTACATTTTATCCGATGCTGATGCATAGGGTTGTTTCTGAGTATGTGGTGATGGGCGGTGCGTTTTTCGTGCCGGGCAATATTACGCCTCTGGCTGAGGCGAATATCTATGAGGATCCGATTGCGGCGAAGCTTGTGATCGGGAAGGCGTCGATGATCACGATTGTCCCTTTGAATGTGACCGATCAGCTTTTGGTACCTATGAAAGTGATCCGGGAGATTGCGTTTGATAACGGGTATGTGATTTTTGAGGCGCTGGTGGATTATTACTATGATTTTTATGAAGCGGCGACGGTGGATGAGCTACTGGGTACTCCGTTGCATGATGTGGTGGCATTGAGCGTACTTGTAAATCCAGAGTTTTACGAGTTTGTCGATTACCGGGTTTTTGTAGAATCGTCTGACACATCCACTGCGGGTGTGACGTTTCCTGATCTCAGGCGTTTGGAGGAGCTGAAGCCGGGTCCTGTGCACCGGGTCGCGGTGGAGGCAGATGAACACGCATTTCTAAACGATTTTGTAAGGATATTGTCCCGGAAGAAAGATGTGGATATGTAAAAAGTGATGGGTTTCTTTTATGGAAGGGTCTTTTTACGTACGGTGTTGATTTTTGTTGCTGTACTCTCTTTCCGCGGTGGGCGGTTCGGGAGCCTCCTCAGCGCTTTACGCTTAATGTATCTCCCCGGAACTCGCATTTCCCGCAGGAGTGTTTCACATCCGCTCTAATCAACCATTTAAATAGAAAGGGCGGCACGAGCGTTCGACAAGAGCGCACGTGCCGCCCTTTTCCGCATTTTTACACAATTGTTCGGGGGTCTGTCCCCCGAACTTTTCGACAGAAAGAAGGGGGGACTTTTGATATGTGATGGGTGATGGATAAATATTACTGTTATTTCGGTAAAAGGAGAAAAAAGGTAAAATGGTAAGGTTTGTAAAGCTTTTGGGTGGGGTAATGAAAGAAGGTAAATAGCCACTGATGTTAATATAGTGACCTTTAATTAGGTTTTTATATCCGGTTATATAGACTTAACAGGTGCGTAAAATGTCGAAAAAATAGTCGGTTAGAACTGCGTGAGAGGAAAATGCGATGATAGTAAAGGGTGGAGGAGGAGGGGATGAAGCTTTGCGGTGGTTGAAAGACAGCGTTTTACTCTTAGTAGGAAAGTTTACATATAAAACTTAGAGTTCCAAAGGAGGGTTGAGTCAATAGTACTTGTTTAATGAAAAGTGTATAAGATTGCAATACTCCCCGGTGTGTTTTTTTTACAGAATTCATTAGTCATAAAGACCTAAAACGATTTCACCCGTGATTTGGCAACTGGGTATACGTGTGGTAAACATAGTAAATAGAATTCACCATTCGGACACATTTTCTGACGGTGAAGGGCGAAATGCAGGTTTGGCCCGGGTCGATGGAAATGAACCAGGTTTATTGAAATATTACTAGGTACAAAGGAAGGGCAATCCTATGAAACTTGTAATTGATGAAAGTATCGGTATTACAAAGGAAGCGGCAGATGAGCGGTATGGTCCTGAGGCAGCCGTGATCAAGGACACGCGGGTCTCTTCCAAAAAGGACCAGCATTTAACTGACTATTTAAAGGAAACGGAGCCCGGATTCTTGAGAAAAGGGGTCAAGACGATTCCTTATTCCCTTCAGGAGGAAGTAGCCTGGTTCCAGTCGGTGTCAGAGGAAGGCGGGCCGGTCGTATATTTCTACGATGAGCAGTACACGGCAAGTGATGTGATTCTGCGGGTTCGAAACTGGCTTTTACCTGAAACGTCTTTACATCCGGTCCCGGTGGGCAGCCTTTCAGGAGCCGCAGAGGTACTGTTCCTGATTGAAGAACTCCTTAAACATAAGGACGGGCTCACAGACTATGAGAACCTCAGTCATTTTACCGATGAACGGCAGAGTGGCAGCACTGTGTGGGTGATCACTACACCGAAGGCCAAGCCGTTACTGGAGAAAAAAAAGAGGTTCTCTATATATAAGAAAAAAGAGATCACAGAGTATTCTCTCATAAAAGTCCACGGTCAGACCGTGAAGACTGCTTTAAAGGGGCCCTTGGACAAGCTCGTGGAAGCTGTTCTAAAAGAGGGGGAGAACTGGCTTGTGATTCGAAAAGGATTGGATCAGGAGCTTGATCTTCAAGGAAAAGGCGAAGAGGTTACATTATCCGAACAAACATTGCCGGTAAATATTCCTTATATTCAATTTGTTCAGACTGCACCAGCAAAAGTACTCACATACACTTAAAGACGGAGTTGACGCTTTATGATAGACGCGAAACGAAAGGCCGCCATCTTTTTAACCATCGCTTTTGTCCTTGCGGTTGTAACAAGCATTCTGATTCTTAGCCAGATCAGGGCAGCCCAGGATTCCCTCGGGGAACGGACACAGGTGGCTGTAGCCGCAACAGATATTCAGACGTATACGGAAATTACGGAAGACATGATCGAATGGGTGGAGATTCCCCAGGTTGAAAACCTCGGCTCATTTGTCCGGGACGCAAGTGAAATTGAAGGCACTATTGCCATAGTAAATATGCAGCGGGGAGATCTTCTTACAAGTAACGTTCTCCGGGCGGGGGCAGACATCCCTGAAGACCACCGGATCGTCTGGATGAATGCGACGAGTAACGTAGTCATGGATCAGCCTGTAGCGTCAGGCGATACGGTCGATATTATCGTCACCTATGACGCTGATGAGGAGTTTACGACAACGCGTCTCTTTGAAAACGTCACTGTAGTCCAGCGTGAAGAAGGCGGCGAAGGCATGAGCGATATTAAAGTGTCCATGCCTTTGACTGACGCGGAGCGCTTTATCCATCATCAGAATACAGCAGACTCCATTCGAATCCTTCTTGCCAACCAGGTTCAGCAGTCCGGTATAGAGGACGAGCAGGAGGAAGCTCCGGAAGACGAGCCTGTGGAAGAAGAGCAGGTGGAGGAGGAACCAGAAGAGGAAGAAGAGCCTGAGGAAGAGCCTGAAGACGAAGAAGAGGATGACGAAGACGACGAAGAAGATGACGAAAACGAAGACGAGGATGACGAATGATGAACACATTGCGTGCGTTAATCATATCACCTGATAAAGAGCTTACAGAAAATCTGGAGGGGGCGCTTTCGGAGGCTTCGTTCACGGTGGTTAAAGAAGAAGAATTGAAAGACGAGAGTCTCCAGCAAGGCTACGCTGTCGCTTTTATAGATGATGTGTTTTTAAAAGAACAAAGCTCCCTCTGGACACCGCCGAATATGTATGTGGTCGCTGTTGCCAAGGAACGAAACTTTGACGCGGTAAGAGCGTATATGAAGCTCGGGGTATATGACGTGATTGTGGAAGAAGAGGAATCGGACCGACTGAAAGACCTCGTCCATCACTTGAAGGAAAAGGTGGAACGGGGCGAGTTTTCCGCAGCAACGGCCGATTCTTATCAGGCCCAGGGGAAAGTGCTGAGTTTTTACAGCTCAAAAGGCGGATCAGGAAAAACCCTCCTGTCAACGATGACTGCCCAATGTTTAAAAGGCAAGCATAAGAAGGATGTTGTCATCATCGATTTAAATGCCCAGTTCGGCGGGCTGGATGTGACTTTCGGTCTTGAGCATAACCGCTCGTACTATGACTTGAAACCTGTCCTTGACGAACTTGCGATTCACCATATTCAGAATGTTGCCATTACCCATGAACAGACGGGGATTGATGTCATTTTGGGACCGTCGAACCCGGAACAGGCGGAAGAAGTGGAAGATGAGCTCATCAGCCGGATGATCCGCGTATGTAAGGAACATTACGACTACGTGATTGTGGACATGCCAAGCGGTGTGTCAGCACTCAGTTTTATGGGTCTGAACGAGGCATCCCACATCTATTATGTGCTGAATCCTGACAGTATGAGTCTCAGGGTATTGAAGCACACACTCACCTTGTTTGACCGCTTCCAGCTGGGGAAAAAACAGGGGCTCTCCCTCATTTTAAACCGGACGGATAAAAAGGACGAAATGACCGAAGCGGATGTGAAAAAAATTATCGAAGTGCCTGTCGGGGGAGTCATCCGGTCTGATTATTTCGGACTTCAGCCATTGTTAAATATGGGGATGCCGTTCTTTTTAGGCAACGGAAAAAAAGCGAAAACGAAAGTAACGAAAGATGTGGAGCGCTTTGTAGAAAAGAGCGTCGTTTCATAAAGTAGCATATTCTCAGTGGAAAGCAGGTGAGACACATGTCCTGGATGCAAAGAGTGAATACAACAGCTACAAAAGAGCCGGTCAACGTGCAGGACCAGGAGGTGGACCGCTGGGTTCGGCATTATAAAGCCCGCCTGATTAAAGAAGCGGATCTTGAGTCGATAACGAAGCTGGATGCCAATGAGCGGAAGCAGACGATCGAACGCCTTGTTTCAAAGATGATTGAGGAAGAGAGGGTGATCATTCCGTCCCAGGTGATGCAGGAAATCATCCGGCAGATGATCAACGAAAGCGTGGGGTACGGACCTCTTGAAGCCCTCCTTGAACAGCCTGATATTACGGAGATCATGGTGAACAGCCCGAAAGACGTGTTTATTGAGCGGCGCGGAAGGCTTGAAAAGACCTCGGTACGCTTTAAGGACAAAGAACATATCCGCCATATCATTGACCGCATCATTGCCCCGATCGGGCGCCGGGTCGATGAGAGTTCTCCAATGGTGGATGCCAGGCTTACAGACGGAAGCCGGGTAAATGCGGCCATTCCGCCGATCAGCCTTGACGGACCGGTTATATCCATACGGAAGTTTAAAGCAGATCCATTCTCCATGGACGAGCTGATTGGATTCGGCTCCTTCCACGAAACGATGGGTGAATTTCTCCGGGCACTGGTAAAAGCAAAATGCAACATGCTCGTATCCGGGGGGACCGGGAGCGGGAAGACGACCCTTCTGAACGTGTTAAGTGCGTCAATCCCTAAAGGAGAACGAATCGTGACGATCGAGGATATGGCGGAGCTCCGGTTTGATTACGACAACCTCGTACGGCTGGAAGCGCGGCCTGCGAACATGGAAGGAAGCGGGGAGATCGCTATTCGCCACCTTGTGAAAAACGCCCTCCGGATGAGGCCGGACCGGATTATCGTCGGTGAGGTACGTGGTACGGAAGCATTGGACATGCTTCAGGCCATGAACACCGGTCACGAAGGGTCACTCACAACGGTTCACGCCAATACGCCAAAGGATGCCCTCGGCCGTCTGGAAGCGATGGTGATTATGTCGGGACTGCCTTTGACCGTCGATGTTATCCGGGGCTACTTTGTGGGAGCCCTTGACCTGATCGTACAAAGCGAGCGGCTGCCGGATGGACAGCGAAAGCTTGTGAATATATCCGAAATCATTGAAGAAGACGGGAAAGTCCTGATCAAAGATGTGTTTCGCTATAAACGTGTCGGATTGGATGATGAGGGTAACGTCCTCGGACATTTCGAAGCCACAGGGTACGTACCGAAAGCCTATCAGAAAATAAAGGCCTTCGGTATCGACCTGTCACCGGACATCTTCAAAGAAGGTGAACTCACATGAATGCAGCGGTGATCTCCTTAAGTGCCACGTTTTTTGCCTTTTTTACAGCAGTGTACTTTTACTGGGAAAGCAAGCAGGCAAAACGGGCGCAAAAACGGGCAAGAGTCTGGTTCGAGGCGGAAGACGAACAGAAGCGGAAGAGTTTTATCTACCTGTTTGGTGATAAATATGACGAGTCGGAGCTTTCGGATAACCTTCAAGAAAAGCTTGCACATGCGAATATGTCCATGAAAGCGTCGGAGTATGCGGCGGTATGTATCCTCCTTTTTGCTGTTCTGTGGTTCTTACATCATTTTCTGCTGCAGCTCCTCTTTCCCCTTGATGTGGTACTTGCTTATTTTCTCGTCTGGGGTGGATCGAAACTCTTTCTTAATTCAAAAAAGAACAAACGCTCCAATGAATTTAACAAGCAGCTGCCGGAAATCTGCCGGATGATGAGTAACACTGTTAAAGCCGGAATGACGCTCCACCAGGGAATCGACATTGTAGCAAAAGAGCTGCCGGCTCCCGCTGGTCTGGAATTTAGGGAAATGAACCAGGAGCTGAATCTAGGTGGAAACTTTGATGAAGTGATGAATGGTCTTACACACAAAATTGCCAGTGAAGAGTTGAAGATCTTCGTTAATACAATTTCGATCCAGCGAAGGGTCGGAGGAAACCTGGCAGAGGTTCTCGGAATCATGGCTGGAACGCTCGAGGAGCGGGAGAGAGTAAACAAAGAGATCAATACGCTAACAGCAGAGGCGCGGACTATTGCAATTATGCTTCCTGCGCTTCCGGTGGTCATGGCACTGATGATGAATTTTATTATTCCGGGATTTTTAAACCCTCTGTTTACCCCGCTGGGATTGATTCTCCTTGCTGTATTCATAGTATTCCAGCTCGTTGCAGTAGGGATTATACGTCAGATTACAAAGATTAGGGTGTAGCGTATGAATGAAGGATTTATGTCAGTTGTAACGATGTTAAATGCCACTGTGCTCCTCTTACTCCTTATTTCATTTGTGTTTATCTGGCTGTATGTGGCAAAAAAACAGAAGCTCATCCGTTACGTAGGCGAGTCGAAGCAAAAGAAAAAGAAGAAGCGGTCCTTGAAAGAGAAGCTTTGGGAGCCGGTCTTAAAAGGCAGTCATTATGTAGGTCCCACAGCGGTTAAATATCCATTGTTTGTAAATAAAGAAAGAGATGAAAAACAGCTCACGTACGCCGGTCACCCGATGAGACTGACATTGGAAGGCTTTTACGGCATGCGCTACCTCCTCGGGTTTGGAAGTTTACTCGTTTTCTGGATCTACAATATGATGGGCATGCCTTTTGGGCTTATTCTCATGCTGCTCATGCCAATTGCAGGTTTTCTCTTTCCTAACATCTGGATTCGCCTGAGAGCTAAAGAAAGACAGGAAATTATCAGTGCCACCATGCCGGATTTTATGGATACGGTGAGTATTTCTCTTCGAGCCGGTGCTTCCCTGGATGGGGCATTGAGGCAGGTATCCGAACGTATGGATGGTCCGTTGAGTGAAGAGATTAGCAGATTTACCCGGGAGACAAGCCTGGGGGTCCCGAGAAAGACGGCATTTGGCCAACTTTTGGAACGGAATACGTCAAAGGAGCTGGAGAGTCTTGTAACCTCTCTCGTACAGGGGGAAGAGCTCGGGGTTCCAATCTCACAGACATTTAACGTCCAGGCCAGTGATTTAAGGCATACAAGAGGGTTTAAAGCGAAGGAGAAGGCGGCTAAAGCAAGTCCGCAGATCACGCTGGTAACGACCTTCCTTGTAGCTCCTTCTGTCCTTCTTCTTGTTGTTGGACTGATGGTGCTGAACCTGATTTATAATCCGGGGGCATTCGGGCTTGATATTTTCTTTGGTTCATAGATGGGCAGCAGTCCCATTTTATGATAGATCTTCGTTGTCAATAAGTTTTAGACTATAAAAATTTTAAAAGGAGAGATTTACATGTTAACAAAATTGTATGTGAAAGCAGATACGAAGCTAAATGAGTTTAAAAACACACTGGAAGAAGAGCGTGGAGCTCTGTCCCTTGAGTGGGTAGCGCTTGGCCTTCTCGTTATCGTTGTTATCTCAGGGGTTATGATGGCATTCAGCGACGATCAAACATTTGGTAATGCCATTCGAGCAAGACTTACAGAATTCATCAACCAGATTGGCCAGTAACAGCCTGAACAGGTAAAGAGGAGGAATACCAATGAGAAAACATCTTAAAAGACTGAGAAAAAACCAAAAAGGATCCCAGACACTTGAGTTTGTAGCTGTGTTTCCGTTGATTATCTTTGCCTTCCTCTTTATCTGGCAGATGGCGTTAGTCTCTTATGCCATTGTCGTTACCGAAGCAGCTGCCCGGGATGGTGCCCGGGCGGCATCGGTGGACGGCGATTATGTACAGGCTGTTCAGTCGTCGGCTGTCGGTCTTGATATCGTAGGTACACCAGGGCGGTCTATTTCTGAGTCATCTTACGGCCAGGAGGTTACGGTTACTGTCGTCACAAAGGTTCCGATGGTTCAGATGCCATTCGTTCGTAACCTTGACCAGAACGTCACCTCTACGGCAACGATGCCGTATGAAGTGGACGAGGATGACTGATAAATAGACGGAAAAGCGAGTATGGGAAAAGGAGGGCATCGTGTGAAAAAGGTTTTGAAGGAAGAGCGGGGCAGTACGTTACTTGTGATTGTCGGTGTTTTAATGATTGCTATTTTCCTTAGTTTTATCTTTTTTGATATGTTTACGACGTTTGCCAATAAGCGGGTCAGTCAAACCAGCGCCGATGCCGGGGCTATTGCAGCCGCCAACCAGATTCGTGATGCGTATGAAGAAGAGCTCACTGATGAAATTCTGTCCAGATTTGATGACCTGGCAGATGATATAGGAGATGAGCTGGACGATCGTCTGGAAGAGCTTCTTGACGCCAGGGATGAAGATGAGGAAGAAGACGAAGAAGAAATTGATGAAGATGACCTTCTCGATGAGATTTACGATGATTGGGAGATTCCGGACTCCATTCTTGAACGCCTGAAGGATCCTACCGCCGAAATTGATGTAGTAGATGCCATCCTTTACTTTTTTGAAGGAGACCATGGAGACGTAACAGCGATCATGTGCCGGGGGGTCCAGCAGCGATGGGGAAGTATTGAAGAGGCAGCCACTTATTTTGCTGAAAAGAACGGGGCAGTTAACGAAGGGCCGGATGATGTTATCGTTCGTTTTCCCTATAACAACGAAATGCGGGTACAAGTATATGCCAAAAGAAACCCGTCTTATGTAACTGTAAGCAGCGAAGACCTTTCAAACAATGACCTGTATGCACAGGCAGCTGCAAACGTCGAATCCATCCCGGGCTTCCAGTTTGTTGTAGGAAGGTGTCAGTAGGAATCAGTATCAAAGTCTGTCTGGTAGCGCGGGAGCTATAAGTGTTAAATATGCAGCAGGTATTATTGCTGCAAAAGGATCAAGTAAATTTCGATGGTTCGGATTATCGGGAGTAACTGGTGGATCTATTGAATTATTTAGAAATTATGCTCTAACAGGGGTCTTTGATATAAGCAATTTCATAATTGGATTTGGAGTGGGATTAATTATATCCCCTGTATTCTCTGTTCTTATTAAACTCTCAAGTAACAAGATAAAACAGATTGAATATGAGGCAGTAAAGATACTGTGGCAAATCAGAAATTTTTCACAGTATTCGATTGCTGAAAAATTTGCTACAAAGGGGGCGGAAACTTTTGTGAAAAAATGGATGGAATATGGAGGGAATCAAGTAAGTAAAGATCATCCCACTATAGATAGAGAAAGAAAAGAGTTAATAGATGTTACAGAAGGTAAAGCCCCTGCTAATCTAGATAGAAAGTATTATAGATAGGATGGTGAGAACTAAAATTGGAAAAAAGAAAATGGAACTTAGTACAATTAGTGGCTATAATGTACCTTATTCTTTCTGGTTCAATAACGTTTTGGATAGGGACGTCTGATTCGCAGTTAAGTGAGGAGATCATGTATAAATATAAAACCTTGTGGGGTATCATGGCTATATTTATGTTATTTGCTCTTTACATGATTTATTTTGCAGAATTCCAAAAAAAACTGGAGAGGTCAACGCTTCCGTTTTTATTTCCAGTTTATTTGTATTATAAATAGCTATTGCTGGATGGATGTTTTTCAATCGATAAAAATATCATTATATATGTGGGATGGGATAGCTAGTGAAAAAAGAAGATTTTTATACATTGAGTGTTGAAGAAGACTATGTGGAAGAGGATATTAAGCCATATCGAATAATTTTCAGACTTGAAGTAAAAGACCTTGGATTAAAAACGTTTGCAACGGATTTTAGCAGAGATGAATACGATTGGATCATGATTGTTCAGGAGCGTATTTTTTATAAATTGGGTATCGATTTTTTTGGTAGGTACTATGTTAGGCTAGTAAGGCCGATTTATAAGAGTATGAGGAAAATAGCGGCTGAAAACGGCTATACCAAGAGTTCTTTGAAGGATTTAATAAGGACTGGAGAGTGGGTATTTAATCTGGATAATGAACAATTGGTCCAAGAAGTAAAAAGAGATAGGATAAAAGAAATTAAAAGTATCTTTAATAGATTTGTAAATAAGGCTAAACATGAAAAAGTGATTAGTTTTTAATAGACAAAAAAGTGAAAGTGAGATGAAAAGAGCACCAAATGGTTAAGGTAGACTATAAAGTTATTTAATCTCATTTTCATTTTAGCTGTTCAGTCCAAAACCACATTTAGCAGACGGATACTAAAAGAGCAAGTTGTACTTTAGTCATTATAGAAGTACTATTCATATTTGAATGTTATCTTTTTTTGATAAAATCTTGCTATTTTATGATGATAATCCATCATTTTACAGAATTACTAATGGTGCTGAGCGAGATAACGGACATTTTCAAATGTATTAAAAGCTAAAAAAAGCGGGTGGTTGGGTTGGAATTAAAAAAGTGGTCTTATTCTAAGGTTTTGATTGTATTCGTTCTGATGGCAATGAGTAGTTTGTTAATTTTATGGAACCCGGCCCTCGCTTCTGGCGATGATCGGGGCGTTATATTCCCGGACCGGGATAATTCCTCACTTTCTGATACAGATGCAGGGAACGATGCATGGGGGCCGGGGAATGGTGGAGGATTTTTACCTGGGGGAAATCCGAATACAAATATGCCTGGACCAAGTTCTCCTCCCCCAGGAGATCCGAATGCCGACGACACGAGTCTGGGTGACCGGATTTTAAATGGAATAAGTAATTTTTGGAATGATACGAGAGAATTTGCCTCGGACGCCTGGGATGGTTTAAGGGAAGTTGGTTCAGGCTCCTGGGACTGGATGGCGGATATGGGGGAAACAGCTTGGGATTGGACCAGGGATCGGGCTGTAGATGTCTGGGACTGGACTGTAGATCAAGCTACTTCTGCCTGGGAATGGCTGGGGGACTGGGGACAGGACCTGGTTAAGACTGTTCTTACAATCGTAGGAGTCGGTGTGGGGATCGTAGCGCTGGTAGCCCTGGGAATCATCTCAGTTCCTGTAGCTATAGTAGCCGGGATTGGTGCTGCAGTCTTTGGAATCGGCTACTTTATCATTTACGGTGGTACCGATGCATTTAACTGGGTGCATGGTCTTCTTTGGACAACCGGTGGTGCGATCCTTGGAGGTATTTTACAGGCGACGGGGGCGCTCGCAGCTCTGGGAACGCTGGGTAAAAAAGCGGCATTGTCCTCTTGGGCATGGCTGAGACAAAGTCCACAAATGATAGCAGGATGGGTGTCAAGAGGAGGTTCTTGGTTGGCAGGAGCCTCCCGGGCAGCCGGATCGTGGCTTGCAGGATCTGCAAGAGCGGCTGGTTCATGGGTCGCAGGAACTGCAAAAACGTTAGGATCCGCAGCCTTAGGAGCTGCGAGAACCGCTGGAGGATGGCTTGCTGGAGCGGCAAGAGCCTCAGGTGGATGGCTCGCCGGAGCAGCCAGATCGATTGGTTCTGCATTGGCTGGAGCAGCTAGAGGAGTGGGAGGCTGGATTGCCCGGGGACTCGGGAAAATTCCAGTACTCGGCTCGTTGTTTGGGAAAATCGGCAATGTGGGATTACTTAAAGGAATGAAGATGGCGATGGTTAAAGGTGCGCAGCTGTATGGCTTGGGTTTCGCTACATCTTTATTTGTATCCCTTATCAAACAAGCTGAAGCGCTCATCGGAGGTCAGCCACTGATTCCTTTAAGTGAGATGTTAATTGATGCAAACTTTGCTGGTGTAATGTCTATTGCTACTTTTGGATTACTAGATAAATTTAAGAAGGCTTCAACTGCAGGGAAGCTAGGCTTAATGACATTATCAGGAACACTGGTAGGTGGAGCTGAGCTATTAAAAGAATTTGTAATGACGGGAAACTGGGAGATAAATAGCTTTATCGTAGGAGCTGTCTTTGGATTTGTTGCAAATCCGGTTGTCGGATTAGCAAAAAAAGCAATTGTAGCAAAAGTCACTTTTGGTTCTCAATCCCAGGCGAAGTCTTTATTACCAAATGTGATGCTTAATTGGCTTGAGGATAAATTCAAGTCACCTATGAAAGAAGACCTTCATAAGCAACTTAAACAAAATGAATCGGACCCATTTAAAGACATTATGGAATTGGAAAAAGAACAAGGACCTAAATTTAAACACGATACAGGAAAGTATTACGTATAAGAAGGTGAAACTTCATGACAACTAAGAAATGGACGATCATTCAAATTTTAAGCATCATGTACTTATTAGGCTTAGTTATTGGCTCTTCTTATTTTGGAGCTAGGTATTATGATGTGATGAGTAACTTTGCGCAACAACATACATGGGTAGTTATCTTGATTCTTATTACAGCGGGCATTGCCCTTTTGTTATTTGTTTTGGGATTTGTGGTCAGGAAGGAAGGAGAATTAAATAAACAAACAGTCGTAACAACGGTTTCTATGATTGTGGTGTTTGGTGTTTTCCTCTATTTTTTTCAAGGAAGATAAGTTTAGATTAATTTAAATTAATTTGTCAAAGTTATAGGGTGTCTGGCTATGTTTGAAAGATACGGTGTGTGACATTTCACTACAGTCTCCTTATGCATCAGCGTGTACTTTAGCAGAGAACAAATAATAAATATTCACAAATGCCGAAAGACAGAGGTTTGATCTCTGTCTTTCAGTCTATTCAGATGACTGAAACAGACGATTTGAATGGGGAAATATATACGTCTATGTCACTTACCAAATTCCTCGCATTTTCTTTGTATTTCTAGAACAAGAAGAAATGAGGTATACGAATGGAACGCAGAAAATGGAACAAAGTACAGGTGATTGCCGTTCTATGGGCAGTCTCATGCTTGGCGTTTTTTTACTGGTTGGCAAGCAGGGAAGTATCCTATAGCAATGAAATTATCTCAAATTACGTTCCATTTGTCCTTTTAGCAGGGTTCGTTATGACAGTTCATTACTTGTAATGGTTTTGGCTGAAATGGCGAAGAGACATGGTAGTATCAATGGCCAAGCGATTGCTTCAACTGTGTTATTCCTTATGGGAGTGTTTGTTTTGTATTTGTTTATAAACAGATAAGTCCAGGGGAGAAATCATGATGAAAAGAGAAGATTTCTATACAGTGACTGTTGAAGACGATTTCGTTCAAGATGAAGACAAACCTTACAAAGTCTACTTTAAATTAAAATTAAACGATCCTGTATTTAGTGAATTTGTTGTTGGCTTTAGTGAAGAAAGATATGACTGGGTGATGATTATCCAAGAGAAGATCGTCTATAGAATGGGTTTTGATTTCCTGGGCAGGTATTATATGAGGCTTGTACGTCCAAACATGTTTGGAATGAAGAAAGTCTCAGAAGAGAACGGATATACAGAAGAATCACTTCATCATTTAATTAAAAATGGGATATGGACGTATGCGACTTTACCCTTTCGTTCTCTATATTGGTTTTACAGTAAAATAACGGGGAAAATGGATTTGTATATTGTGAAATTATGAAACGGTAAAAGGAGTGGTTGGATGAAAAAGTATCTGGTTTTCCCCTTCGTCCTGTTGATGCTGTTCGGGCTCTTCCATGATGACGCGTTTGCGCAGGAAGAAAAGGACGCTGCAGCGGCGTTAGCTATTGACATGGTCGGTCCCAATGAGCAGGGTTTTATTACGTCAGAGCTTGTCCAGTATATATTTGAACAAACAAAAGGAATATCCCTCCCTCGTTTCGCCAGGGAGCAGATAGAGGCAGGGACGGAAGTGAACCGAGATGATTTACAGGCTGGTGACGTTGTGTTTTTCCAGGGCTCGTCGTTAATGTCCGGGATCTATATTGGGAATGGCCGGTTTGTAATCGTGACAAGCGAAGGCATTTCAGAAAGAAATATGGAGACGAGTGATTATTGGTCAGGGATTTACGTGGGTGCAAGCCGGTATACAGAGGAAGATTTTACGGTCGATGACCCGGCTGCGGAATTTGCACTTGAAAGTGTCGGCGAAAACAGTGAAGACTTTATTACTTCTGAATTTGTGCAATATGTTTTTGACAATATAAAGAATATCTCTCTTCCAAGGCATGCAGCGGATCAGTGGCTGCTCGGGGAGAGTATTGAAAAGGAGAATTTACAGGCCGGGGACGTGGTGTTTTTTCAAGGCACGTTTTTAATGTCAGGCATTTATATCGATAATGGCCGGTTTGTAATCGTGACAAGCGACGGCATTTCCGAAAGAAATCTGGAGACGAGCGATTATTGGTCAGGCATATACATTGGAGCAAAAAGATACTCAGCTGAAAACATTGATCCTGAACCTTCGGACAATGACATTGTTGAACAGGCAAGAGCTCTCATTGGAAGTCCTTATAGCCGGGACGGTGAGGATCCTGAGACCGGATTTAATACCGGGTCACTCGTTCACTATGTATTTAAAGAGGTAACCGGAAGCTGGCTTTCGAAAAGGCCTGCCGGACTGTATGATGCGGGGGAAAAAATCAGTCAGGACGAGCTGCAGCCAGGAGACTTGGTATTTTTTGAAGGCAGTGAAGGGTTGATTTCCGGCATTTACACGGGAGATCGCCAGTTTATTATTGCAACTTCATCCGGAGTATTGGAGAGGCATTTAGATCATCACACATATTTTGCAGAACGGTATGAAGGCGCTGTTCGGTATTCAAACGAATTATTGGAAAAGTCCAATCCTGATACCTACGCGGATCATGAAAACCCCATAATACAAGAAGCGATGAAATATATGGGCACGCCGTATTTAATGACAGGAAGCACACTGG